>CALLUJ010000076.1 GCA_938011245.1 uncultured Aquimarina sp.
TACTTCGTTGGAAAGACTAAATGATACAGCAAAACTGAAACATTATGTGATTTATGGATATACTCGCTTTTTGACATATCCATAAATAATCCTTTATACAATCGATGCAAGCATCGGGGAATTAAACCCTAAGAGATTAAAAAATAAATTATTAACGCCTTAAAATGAATTCTAACAATCATTATCTATATAACACTAAAATACTGTTTTTTAAACTTTCTGATAAAGAAAAAACAGGATCCAGACATCTCAAACTTTTCCCACAGCTATACCAAAAATTGTATTTATATAACTGGTAGTTATACGTCTTTTGTTAGGCTCCATAACTGGAATTTATGTAAAGTAGCCCCGCACCACTGTTTTTTTATATCCTGTGTTCGGCGTTCGATCACCACCTAAGCTAATATTTAAAGCGATAAACAAGCCCTCTATTTTACCTATTTATTACTCCAAATGAATATATTAATAGGGTTTTTTTATCCTTAATTGTCTTTAAAAAAAAGAACGTATATTATGATAGATGGTTTATTAAAAACAGCTCAAAAATGGAATGAGCATGTCTCAAAAAATGGAAGCACTGAAAAAAGACGTATAGCAGCTGCAGAAAAAGCTAATGTTCACAAGGCTAATCGACTTATTTTAAGTGGAGGAAAAAAGCCTAAATTAAAACCTTAAGTCAATTTTTGCATATAAAATTGATATATTAATTTATAAACACAGCTTAGCAGAGACTCTATTTTTTTAACAGTGAAAACTGCTCATTTTTTTAAAATGAGCATAGTACTCGTCGGCGAATGAGGTTCATTCAGAATATATAAAACCCTTGTAAATACGAGGGTTTTGTCGTAAACTAACGTAAATAAAAACCCAAAAAAACAGCTATTCAGAGCTAAAAACGGGGTTTATCTTTTACGTTATTTATGAAATTACAAAGAATAAGTGAGTTTCAGCTCGAATTTTCGTTTTTATCAACTCAAGAAAATTTAGATTCCTTTTATATTCGTTTTTTACAAAATGATTTGGGTAAAATCTATTTATGTATTCCTTAGGATTCTCTAGCCGAAAGATTGAATTTTAAAGAAAAACAATTGGGTTCTAAAATGATGTTTAGATCTAAAGGTTGCATAGATTTAATGTTTTTAAAACATTATAGTTTTTGTTTAGACAAAAAAACAAATAGAGCAACTCATTTAAAGGGTAGTTTTGGTAAAGAAAAAGAATATTCCCACCTCAAAAAAATGAAAGCTAAAACAAAAGCTACCGAAATACTTTGAATATTTTTTGGCATTCATACCACTAATGCTCTAGAAATAGGCAGAAGGATACAACATAGCCAAGCACAAATAGCAGCTTAAATTTTAAGAAAAATCAAAAAAAACAAGGGGTTACTATGTCTTGTTAGTTCAAAAAGTGAGTGCTTTAAGAAAGTAGAGACCAAAAAAAATAAAAATCCAAGATCTGAATCTATCAAATCTTAGATTTTCTATAAGCATCTTTATGAAATAGCCTTATTTTCTGAATGCGCCAAATGAGAGACACTAAAAATGAAAACCGCTTTTTACAAAAACAACAAAGTGACACCCAAGTGTAAAGCTGATGGGTGCATAATTGCCATCAAGGAGATGCATCCAAAGCGTAAAGCAATGCCCAAGATTCCATAATTCAATTTATTGTCATTTAAATTAGGCATTGGTGTCGCCCATGAAGTGGGCTAGCTAATAATATTAAACCAAAATTTTTAGACACTTTTTTGTTTATAAATTGTTGTACCATCTCTAACGGAGTTTTATACTTATTGTACGCACAACTTTCCAATAAAGTCATAACACATTCTTTAAATTAATTCAAATTATGCATTCGCTGCTTTAGTACCGTATTTAATTCGAAATTGAAGATACATCCCTATAGATCGAAAAATTAACCAAACTGCAAATGCTATCCAAATTCCCATAAGGTCTAATTGCATATATCGAGTAATAAAAAGCGTAGGTAAAAAACCTAAAAAAGTAGATAAAAATAATAGATTTCTTAAATACTTCATCTCTCCCAGCCCTTTAAAAACCCCATCCAAAACAAAAGCTATAGCATTAGCTGGTTGCACAAGAATAACCATGTAAAATGTTCCAAAAAAAACTTCTAGCACATCTTTATTATGCGTAAATATTAACCCCAATTCTTTGTAAAAAACACTTCCTAATAACATTAAGATAATAGCAACTCCTAACCCATAAAAAGTTACTTTTTTTACTAAAACACCTAATTCTGCATAATTTTTTGCTCCTTTTAAGCGACCTCCATAAATATTTCCTGCCGAGGCATAACCATCAATAAAAAATGCCGTAAACAACCATATATTTACAACTATAGCATGCGCTGCTATATAGGTGTCTCCTAAATCTGTAGCAGCACGTACTGCCATTAGTAAAGCAATATTTAAGCATATAGCTCTTAAAAACAAATTGCCACTCATTTGTACTAAACGACCTATTTCCGGGTGTATTCTTAGTTGTAGTTTAAGGTTAATATTGGTTTTACTAATTAAAAGAACTAATGCTATAATAGCCATTACTATTTGGGAAAGTAAACTTGCCCAAGCTGCACCTTTAATGTGCATTGCTGGCATATAGCCTTCAATACCATATACAAATGCAAAATCCAAAACAATGTTTAACACTGCTCCAATCATAGCTACTACCATAGGCCAAAACGTGTTTTGGAGTCCTCTAAATATTCCAAAAATGGCAAAGACCAATAAGGTAAAAGGAAAACCCCAAACACGAATATTGTAATATTCTAAACTATATTGAAGCACAATATCTTTAGCCTTTAACCATTGAAAAATAGTATCTGCAAAAAAATAAGTACTACCTAATACTATAATGCTAAGAAGTATATTTAAAGTAATAGCTTGTACAGGAAGACTTTCAATATCCTTTAATTTATTAGCGCCTAAGTATTGAGATATAATAGAGGATATTACACTTCTAGTTTGCCCTAAGATCCAAATTAGCATCGATAAAAAAGAACCTACAATACCAACGGCTGCAAGGGCTTCTTTGGGGTTAAAAGGTATATTCCCTACAATAGCGGCATCGGTAGATGATAAAATAGGCTCTGCAATTCCTGCAATAACTGCCGGTACGGCTATTTTATGAATACTTTTAAAGGAGGTTAATGACATGTATTAAGCTAAAAAACGAAGCATTTGTTGGGTAATTTCCTCTAAAGCATGTGGCATTTCTTCCATATTCCAAGGGTGTTTACCGTCGAATACATGATCTGTTTCTAAAAAATAAGTAAGTGCTTTAGGGTTCCATTGCTTTATTTTTTCAGCACTTTCCATAGTTACGGAAGTATCTTTAGTACCATGAATTAACAAATGAGGTACCGATAGATTTTTAGCAGCATTTTTAATATTTAACTGTTCTTTATTTTTTTGATAATCTTCATAAAATTGAATATAATGTGGCATTTGCTGCTTGGTACGTCCATTAGTAACATACCAAACACCTTCTTTTTTCCATTTTTCTAAAATATTACCGCTAGGAAAACTGGTATCATAAGTACTTATAGATGCTAGTGTTATTAATTTGGTAATTTTAGATTCATTAGCCGTTTTTATAATTGCCGCTCCTCCTCCCCTAGAGTGGCCTATTAAGGTTATTTGATTAACATTAACTAATGAAGCAAATTCAAAACCTGTAGCGACTACGTTATCAATTACAGATTGTAAATCGTCTTGTTGCTTGGAAAAATTATCGTTCCCAAAGGCTTCCAAATTTGGAAAATCTATAGGTTGCTGTACGCAACCCCCGTTATGCGAAAAATTTATAGTTACTACAAAATAACCTTGCTTAGCAATTGCTTGACACATTAAATGCCAAGGCCCCCAACCTTTAAAGCCTTTATAACCGTGACAAAAAATAATTATTGGTTGTGAAATAGCTTGTTGATTGTATAAAAAATCGACTACAATAGGAAGTTGATGTTTTCCAACAAGTGGGATATTTTTATGTATTTTTATGCTCATTGCTTACAAAGGGTTCATTAATATTACAAATTTCCTGAATTAATCCTTCTAATTGAGTTAAAAATGAATTAAAAACTTCGGTATTTATCTCTGAATTTAACTTACGCCCTTCGGTTTGTCCAAAAGGTAAAAAACCTTGATTTAATTTTTTAAATGCTATAATACCTGCTAACACATTCTCCGTAAGTCTATTTTCAATATAATATATATAAGCATATATTAAAATTTGTAAGGCCTTACTATAAGCATCATCATTTCGTAATAATTCCCAATTTTTAATTTTTAATTTTGTAGGGTCCACATAGCCTGTTTTATAATCTATAATCCTAAGAGTTCCATTAAAACGGTCCACCCTGTCTACCGTTCCCTTAATATACACTGGAAAGTTTACCGTAGGCACTTCTACTTTAGTTTTATACTTTTTTTCAATACTTACTATTACGAGCTCATTTCCTGCTTCAAGCAACGCTAATTCTGTTTGCAAAAACTTTTTTAAAAACTGCTTAGCAGCTTCAAAGCTTAAAAAGTTTATACCATGAGTAACTTGGATTGCCGAATAATTCTTTTTAAACTCTTTTATAACTTCATCTTCCAAATTTGAAAGCATTGTCTTAATGTCCTGTTCCTTTACAATTTTTCCCTCTAAAGGAGTGTATAAATTACATAACACCTCGTGGATTATAGTTCCTAGTGTATTTGCTGCAATTTCTTCTTCTATCTTTTTAGACTGGTCTACTCCTAAAATATAGCGTTCGTAATAAGCTAGTGGATCCCTTAAATAGGTGCCTAATGCCGAAGGCGAAAAGCCATTTTGGGCTAATACTGCTATTTTATCAAGTACTGTTTTATCTTTTTTTATTTCTAATATTGGTGTAAAACTATTAAATGTACTGGCAGATACAATTTGTGAAATAGTATTGTGATTTGGGTGGGGTTCTAATTCTAATTGTTGAATAAATCTACTTTTTTCCCCAGAGTTCAACTCATCTACTTGTGTATTATACGTTAAATAAGCTTTTTTACAACGCTGTAGTAATCTGTAAAAATGATAAGCGTATATAGCATCCTTTTCTTTAAAAGTGGGTAGTTTTGATTCTATTTTTAAATCGTAAGGAATAAATGAATTTCCTTTTTGACCCGATGGCAAAGTTCCTTCATTAATAGAAGTAATAATTAGGGTTTCAAAATCTAAGCAACGAGATTCTAACACTCCCATTATTTGAAGTCCTTCGAAGGGTTCCCCTCTAAAATCTATAGTTTCCGAATTTAATTTTAAATTGAAAAAATGAATAATTACTTTTAAAGTATTTGCATAAGAATAACTACTTACCAGTTCTTTTACATGTTGGGTAATTTCTAGAAGCTTTTCGCAATAATACTCTTCCACTATATTTTGCTTAGATTCGTAATTACTTCTTAATTGTATAAGTATTGTTTCTAACTCTAATAATGTTTTACTATTGTCTTCCCAAGGGTTAAACAACTGTTCTATTAGCGTTTTTTCGGATTCGTTAACAAACGTTTTTAACATTATTACTGTAACATATACATAATTATTATATGTAATATGCTTAATAATTTGTTTACATTTTTCAACTCCTAATAATACTTTTAAAGAAGTGTGTTGAAATAATAATATTACATTTTTAAAGTAAAACCCTTCATCTTTTAAAGATTGTTTTAATTCGAAAAAATGATTAACAAAACTAGTTAACGGAACCTGAGATAATGGTAACCCCATGGTAATATTTACATTTTTTACATTACCTGGTAACGAATTTAACAGAGGTAATAATAAGGTCTCGTCTGCTAAAACTACTGCTGTTTTTGTAATTTCTTCTTGGGTTAATTTTGCTAACAACTGCCCTACATATTTTACCTGCCCTATATTTTTTGGTACTCCTGAAATTATAATTTCTTTAGTTTTTTCGAAGCTATAATGCAAACTTTTCTCTAACAAAGCAGGGTTTTTCCAAGTTTGCATGTGTTTTTTTAGAAAATACGAAGCATCGTGTGTTTTATCCTTAACAAAATAAGCATCGGCATCCCAAACAAAATTAGCCTTCCCTCCAGCTTCTAACGTTCTAAATATATGCTGCTCTGCTTCGTTTAAAGCATTAAAACCTACAAATAAAAATTTAGATTTTGTAGTTTCTGTTAAACTAACCACTTTTTCTGAAGCTTTACGATATTGTAAGCCTTGATATCCTTTTTTATTTTGTAAAAGTAATTTTGTAAAGGCTTTATAATAATGAAATAAACGTTCCCAAAACTGAATATAATTTTCTATTAATCCCGTTTTATTTTCTTGTAAAAACCAATGGCGCTGATCTTTAACAAAGTATAAATAATTAAAAAATTGTTCATGGTCTATTAAGTAGCGGTCTATTTCGTTAAAATCTTGTAATAAAGTTTGCCCCCAACTTAAAAAACTCTCAAAGTCCTTTTTTTCTTTTTCGGGGTTTACCTGGCTATAAGCTTCATAAAACAATAATAATAAGGTTTCGTTATCACAATTTTCCAAGCCCGATAAATCGTTAATAAATGTTTCTATACTTATTACTTCGGGTAATATTGTTACTCTATCTCTTAAAGCTGTTGTAAGCTTATTTTTCAAAAACAACCCTGCTCTTTGGCTGGGAAGCACAACAATCAAATTCTCAAAATTTTCAGATTGATTTTCTATTAAATTACTAGCTACTTGATCTAAGAAATATTCCATGAATGTTTTTTCTATATTGTAAGTATATAAAAAAAGCGCCTTCTTTCGAAGGCGCTTTAAAATATTTATTTACTATTGATTTACTTTATTAAGTTAATCTCAACACGTCTATTAGAAGCTCTACCTGCTTTAGTTGTATTAGGAGCTATTGGGCTAGACTCTCCAAAACCTTTTGAAGATAATCTACTAGAGCTTATTCCTCCTTTAATTAAATAATTCATTACTGATGCTGCTCTAGAATCTGACAATCTTTGGTTGGACACGGCACTACCAACACTATCGGTATGTCCGTCAATTTCGAACTTAGCTTTTGGATATTCGTTTAATATTCCAACAATATCGGTTAATACTTGCTCCGATTGTGATTTAATAGTGGATTTACCCGTATCAAATAAAATAGTTTTAGCATAGTTATTTAATTGCTTTTGAACTTCTGCTGTTACTTTTTTCACTTCAGGACAACCTTTATTTGCAGCTACACCAGCAACTTCAGGACATTTATCGTCTTTATCTAAAACCCCATCGTTATCTGAATCTTTGTATGGACAACCATTATTTGCCGCCGGACCAGAAACATTTGGACATTCATCTACATTATCTGCTATACCATCTCCGTCTGAGTCTGGGCATCCATCCATATCGGCTGTTCCTGCAATTTTAGGACAGGCATCATCTTTATTTACAATACCATCGCTATCATCATCTGGACAACCGTTAATTCCGTTAGGGCCTTGTGGAGTTTGTGGACATTCGTCTTCAGAATCCTTAATACCATCTCCATCCGAATCTGGACAACCATTAAATTCTTTAAGTCCAAATGTATCTGGACATTCGTCTTTACCATCTGTTATACCATCTCCATCAGTATCTTTTCCACCAAAAGCAAACTTAATTCCCGCAGAATGTTGCATATGAGACCTTTGTCCTGACACTAATCTATTGCTATTATCAGTAAAGTCAAAAAATTCGTCATCGTTATCGTACTCTCCTAAATATCCTTTATAAGTAGAATCTATGCTAAGTGCAAAATTCTTAGTAATCCAAAAATCGAACCCTATACTTAAATTTGCAGAAAAGTCACCATCATCATCTAACCAGTTATACCCCCCGCCTAAACCAATACTGGGAGCAAACCATCCTTCTTGTAAACCAAAAGCATGCCTTAAATCGTAACTCAATTTACCTTCTACCGAAAAATATGTAAATTCTTCAACATCTAATCCATCTGAAAGACTCGGTGTAAGAGGACCTACAACATCAATTTTATTAAAACTTCCTCCTACTGTTGCAGAAATACCAGATTTAATATATCTGCTTATCGATAATTCCGAAATTGAAGGAACTACATTCCAATTATCTGTTTTTAAAAGACGAAGATCATCAAAAGCATCTTCTTCATTAAAGAAATCTACGGCATTTGCACCAATTTTAATAGCCCACGGCTGCGATTCGCTTTGTGCATTAACGGTATTAAATGCCATACCTGCAAACAAAGTAACTAATAGTTTACTTAAATGTTTCATATTATTTTGTAGTGATTATTTTAAGTTTAATGTTAACAAATGTAATAGGATAATCTGTAGAATCAAAATGAAGTATAAAAAATAAAGTGTTTTTTACGCATAAAAACCTAATACAAAACGTATTAAACCTCTAGAACTCTTCTATATCTACAGATTTCCCAATATAAACAATGTATTTTTTAATAAAATTATATCCTAAGTTTTCAAAAATTGCTGCATATTTTTCAATTTGTATCAAATAATCATCATTTTTAGTTCCAGTCTTATAATCTAAAATATGCACTATATTATTTGCATCAATTTCCACTCTATCGGGTCTTAATACTTCGTTAGCATAATAAAAATCTCTTTCGTTAAAAATTGTGTTTTTCTTCGTGAAGATTGCTTTGAAAACTTCACTTTGACATACTTTTTGTATGTTATTGCGTACTTCTATAAATTCGTTCTCTATAAAATTATTTTTATAAATACTTAATACTGAATCAATATCTAATCTATCTTTAATTTTTGAAAAAATTTCATGGATTAAATCTCCCTTTATTATAGCTTCGTCTCGTTGGCTGTTTTTAACTGGAATTACTATACGAATTCCGTGGTTTAATTTATTTGAGCTTATAAAATTCTGCAATTTTATACTTTTATTAAAGCTATTTTTTTCTTTAGACACTCTAGATTCTATTCCAAAACAAAATGAGTTTTCTTCTTTTATGGAAAACATTCCTTTAGATAAAAAATCTAAGAAATATGATTGAAAACTTCCCTCTGGCAACGATTTCGCCAATTTATTTTCATTACTTATTATATACAAATGTTCTTTGGCTCTTGTTAACGCTACGTATAAAACATTAAAATTATCTAACTCTTGTAATTCTTTAATTTCGGTTTGTAATTTTTGTGTGGTATCTGAGTAAGTCTCAAAAATTGACTTATTATAAGAAATATAAGCCTCTGGAAATACTTCTGAAAACTCGTTAATAGGCAACCAAACATTTAATGGTTTATTTCTAAATATTTCGGTATCGGCAAATGGATAAATTACCACATTAAACTCTAAGCCTTTAGATTTATGAATACTCATTATTTGAACAGCGTTTTCCTCTTCGGGTATTACAATACTCAATTTTTCTTTTTTTAATTCCCAAAAATCTAAAAAATCCATAATTCCTAGATTCTTTTTTTGAGCATATTCGAATACTAAATCCATAAAGAATTGAAGGTAAGTATCTCCTCTTTTTTCTAAGTTAAAGAGTGAAATACCATGCTCAAAGGCTTCGTAAATAGAAAGGGTATCAAATACACTTTCCAATGTTTTAATATTGTATTTTAATAGTACTTTTTCTAACTTAGAAATGCTAACATCTATATTTGTATATAAAAATTGATGTTTATTTTCGATATCAAAGCATATAGATAATGCTTTTAAAAACTCTAGTTTATAGGTTCGGTTTTCAATATTTGTAATAGCATAGGCATAAGAAACTAATAATTGAACGGAGTTAGAGTTTTTAAGTAATAGGCTTTCAAAAGAGATTACTGGAATATTGAGCTTAGTAAGGTAATCCGCTAAAACTACCCCTTCATTATTTCTACGAACTAGAATACTAATATCTTTATAATTAAATCCATTTTCAAGGATTTGACTAATTATTTCTGCTGTTTTTTCTGCGTATTGTTCTTCTTTCTCAGTTATATTTTTTGCGTTTATAAAATTAAACTGAACATAACCTCCAATTTTATTGTTACTATTTTGTTGATTCCCTTCTATATATAGTTTTTCATAAACCGAACTAGAAAATTGTTGACTTAGATACTGAAAAAACAAATTGTTAAACGTAATTATATTAGAATAGCTTCTATAGTTTGTATTTAAATTCTCTACGGATTTTGATGGGTTGGAAAACGGTTTTCCACCTTGGTATAAATCTATAAATTGTTCTGCTTTACCTCCACGCCAACGATAAATAGCTTGCTTGGCATCTCCCACTAAAGTAACGCTACCCGTTTCTTCGGAATTTTCTAATAACGATGACACAGCATTATCTGCAAGAGGTATTAAGTTTTGCCATTGCAGCACAGAAGTATCTTGAAACTCATCTACAAAAAAGTCTTTAAACTTCTCTCCTAATCGTTCATAAATAAAAGGGGTTGGTTGATTTTTTATCGTTTCAAAAATTAATTGATTAAAATCTGATATTAATAGAATATTATTTTCTTTTTTAAGCTTCTCGGATATGACAAATACGTTTTGTAACAGCGACATTTGAGTAATATTTTTCAGAATGCGAAAAATATATTCGTTTTCTATAACCCTATTTTTAGTATCATAAAAAATTTGCTCTATTAAGGGGCGTAATTCTTCTATAGTTTGTTTACTGGTTTCGTTACATTTTGAGGTATAAAAAGCCGTTTCTTCAATATTATTCTTCCATTTCTCTGTAGACTTATACGTTGTGTTTCCTTCTTTTACTAACTTTTTAAAATGATTGGGAATGGTGTTTCTACTAAAATCATTTAAAACGCCTTTTGTTTCAAATTGAATAAGTAATACTTTTGACTTTGAAATTATTTCTTCTTTGTTTTCTTGTATTCTTTTTTGAAGTTGTTTTTTTAATGTTTCAAAATCTTCGATGGTTTTATTTTCTAACTGTTTTAAATAAGGAATGTCTTCTTCATTTAATAGTATCTTTGAAATATCAATTAAACTTTTTTTAATATTCCAAGTAGCATCTTCATTAATATTAGATTTCATAAAATCTAATACAATTTTAGTTATACTTTTATCCTTCCCAACCTTGTTTAGTAATTCGTCTACAGATTGTTCTAAAACAGAAATACTATCTATTTCTACTTCAAAATTAGTACTTAAATTTAAGTCAAACGCAAAGGTTCTAATTACAGATTGGGTAAACTTATCTATGGTTTGCACATTAAATGCTGTATAGTTATGTAACAAATAATGTAATACTTCTTTAGATTTGACTTGTAGTTGTTTTTCGGAAATCTCTAATTTCCTTTTTACATCATAGAACATACTTTTATGTTGTTCTTGTACTTCTAATTGCGAAAAACCGTATAAACTTTCTAAAATACGTTGTTTCATTTCGGCAACAGCCTTATTAGTAAAAGTAACTGCTAAAATTTGCTTATATCTTCCTGGATTGGGACTTGCTAAAATTTTTAACAAATAATTTTTAACTAATGTATAGGTTTTTCCCGAACCTGCAGAGGCATTATAAATGGTAAAAGCTGTTTGAGAATTTAACATTAAGATATTTTTAAATTAAAAGAAGTACTTTTTTTAATTGAATTAGTACATTTGAAATATAACTCAATAATATCGAATAATATGTCTTTTGAATTACCAAAATTAACGTACGCTTACGATGCTTTAGAGCCACATATCGATGCTCGAACTATGGAAATCCACCATAGCAAGCACCATGCTGGATATACAAACAACTTAAACGGAGCTATTGAAGGGTCTGATTTAGAAGGGAAAACTATTGAAAACATCCTAACTAATCTAGATTTAGAAAACAAAGCTGTTAGAAATAACGGAGGTGGATTTTACAACCATCGTTTATTTTGGAGTGTAATGTCTCCAAATGGAGGAGGAAAACCTTCTGGAGAACTTGCTGAAGCTATTAATAGTACTTTTGGATCTTTTGAAGCTTTTAAAGATGCCTTTAAGAAAGCTGCTGCTACTCAATTTGGTTCTGGATGGGCTTGGCTATGTGTTCTAAAAGGAGGAAAAGTAGAAGTTTGTGCTACCGCTAATCAAGATAATCCATTAATGCCTAGTATTGGCTGTGGTGGTACTCCTATTTTAGGTGTAGATGTATGGGAACATGCTTACTACTTAAACTACCAAAATAGAAGACCCGATTATTTAGAGGCTTTTTTCTCTGTAATTAACTGGGAAGAAGTTGCTGCACTTTACGCTCAAAATAAATAACCTTCCTGTTTAACAAGGCTAAAAAAATAGGGTTGTAAATATAATTTACAACCCTATTTTTTTAATCCAATTCTAAATTACAATGCAAATAATGTATCTAAAATTTCTTTAACCTGTGCACCGTGCTCTTCTTTTAAGCTTGCCTCCATATCCACTAAAAGTGTATTAAATTTTTTGATTACCTTTTCGGTACTTACTTTATCCAGTGGTATTTTTTTACCATCAGGTTTTACTAATTTAAATAAATACTGTGCATTAACTTCGGATCGCTTATCAAGCGTTCTTTCTAAAATAAAGGTTTTATCTCCTTTTACAAAGCCTATTCCCTTTTGTTCGTCGGCAATAACTTTGTCCGTTTGGTCTGCAACCCTTTCAGCCAAAATAAACATATCATCATACTCCTTAGATAATAACTTAGTGTCTAGCTGGGCAAATATAGCTTGAGAGCTTAATAAAAATAGTGCTGCAATAATTAATTTTTTCATAATGTAGGATGTTAAGATTTAGATTTTTATTAGATAGTTCAAATACTGTGCCTTAAATAAACAACAAAATAGTGAATTTATTTTATCTGCTAAAAAATAGCTTAGTATTTTTTAATTATGGCACTAATTTTGGTACAGTTAAGAATTTTTAACTTAGTTCTTATTAATACCTAAATGATTTATAAAATCTATTTCTTCTGTGTACTTGTATTTTCTTTTGTTACTTCTTCTATATCCCAAACTAAAGACACTATAACCACACAAGATCGCCCAAAAGCTGTAAGCGCTTCTGCATGGAAATCACACCTTAAATCGACTTTGCAAGCCAACCAAACTGCATTTAATAATGATTGGCAAGGTGGAGGAGCATCTAACTTAGCCGCTTTAAGCACTGTAGATTATAACATAAACTATAAAAAAGGTACTTGGGCAATCGATAATAACATAAGATTAGCTTTTGGTATTACTAAAATTGACGATGAAAAAAGATTACGTAAAACAAATGATAACATAGAACTAAACAGCACCTTGTTTAAAAATATTAAAAATAGTCTGTGGAGTTATTCTACTTTTTTTAGTTTTAAATCTCAGTTTGCAAAGGGTTATAAATATAACAACGACGATTCTCGAACATTAATTAGTAATAGGTTTAGTCCTGCTATATTCCAACTTGGTCCTGGTTTTCTATTTAAAAAAAGTGACGATTTTAAGATTAACATAGCTCCTTCAACTTTAAAAGCAATTGTTGTAGATTCTTTTTTTACTGAAAACGAAGATGCTTTTGGCGTAGATCAAGGAGAAAACAGTGATATAGAATTTGGAGCTTCCGTTGTTGCTAATTATAAATTCAATTTTGCGAAAAATGTATCTATAGAAAATTTTGTAACTGTATATGCTAATTATTTAGGTCCTGTAGGTAATATAGATATTAACTATTCTTTAAATATGAATTCTAAAATTAACAAATACATGAGTGCTAATTTTACTTTTCAAGCTATATATGATGAAGATACTGTAAAAGCCGTTCAGGTAAGAGAATTAATTTCTTTAGGTTTAAATTATGAAATTTAATTTTTACTGTATTAAAATTAGCACTACGTTACTATAGTATTAATTTCAAAACAGCAATTTTAGCTTGTTTTTAGAATTTATTTTTTTTATTAGTAATATAAAAATAAATCTAACCTATTTTTTTACACATATCACAAACTATTTTGCCTAGTTTTTTTAATTATACATCAAATGAGTTGTCTTAATTATTTTTGTAAATTGTTTTTTTAATAACAAATTCTTTTAATTATGAAAAATAGAATTATTAGCTTAGGTTTAATAAGTAGCTTATTATTTACAAGCTGTATAGGCTCTTTTAGTGCTTTTAATGGATTGCGTGAATGGAATGAAAGTGTAACGGATAGTAAATTTGGAAACGAGATGGTTTTCCTAGCACTTTGGATTATTCCTGTTTATCAATTGGCTTCTTTTGGCGATTTGATAATTTTTAATACTATTGAATTTTGGGGAGGAACAAATCCTATAGCTATGCAAGAGGGAGATTCTGAAAAAGAAATCGTAACTTCAAAAAAAGGGACTTATGCCATAACAGCTACAAAAAATAAGTTCCATATTGAAACTCTAAAAGGAAAACAACCAGGAGCTATTTTAGAACTTGTTTATGAAAGTAACGATCAAAGTTGGAGCGCTATTAAGGAGGATGGTACAAAAATTAAACTAACTTCGTTAAAGAAAGGTTTTAGAATGGTCCATTTACCTAATGGTACTTCTTTTGAAGTAAATAAGTCAATGAATAAACAAGTCACTAAAACTTTTGTAGCAGAAAAAATTTCTGATTACAATAGATACAATTCTGCTTTTGCAGAATTAGATTAATAATTGTTGCATATCACAACCTTATAACGAAATTCTAATCCAAAATTCGGATTTAATATCTTATCTATTATTCGAACAATAAGGAAAATAATTGCAAACAAAAAAGACTGCTCTAAAGAGCAGTCTTTTTTGTTTATAAGAAACTTAATTTTAATTTAATTGAGTTATTCTTAAAGTATTTACATCCCCTTTTTCGCTTAAAGGAGTAGAAACTAAATTAATCATTCTATCTCCAGATTCAACATAGCCACGCTCTATAGCAATTTTGTTTACCTCTTCAATAGTAATATCTGTAGTAGCCTCTGGATTATCGTAATAAAAAGCTTTTACTCCCCAAAGTAGATTTAATTGAGATAAAACCCTACGGTTGTTCGAAAATACTAATATGTGCGCCTTAGGCCTCCATGCAGAAATTTGATAGGCTGTATATCCTGAATTAGTTAATGTTGAAATAGCACCTGCTTGTATATTATTAGCGGCATGGGCAGCATGATAACATACAGAATGAGTAACAAAACGATCATTAGAATTATCGGGTGGTGTAGATGGTACTGTAATTAGAGACGAGTCCTCTACACTACGAATAATTTTTCTCATTGTTTGAATTACCTGAACAGGAAACTGACCTACTGAAGTTTCTCCTGAAAGCATTACAGCATCGGCACCATCCATAATAGAATTTGCAACATCGTTTACTTCTGCTCTGGTAGGAGTTAAACTATCAATCATAGTTTCCATCATCTGAGTAGCAATAATTACTGGTTTACGAGCTAATTTAGCTTTGTGAACTAGTTCTTTTTGAACTAAGGGCACTTCTTGAGCAGGTATTTCTACTCCTAAATCACCACGTGCTACCATTAAGCCACCAGAAACAGCTAAAATTTCATCAATATTAGCAACTCCTTCGGGTTTTTCTATTTTAGAAATAATAGGAATCTCGTATTCGCTATGTTCTGCAATAAGATCCTGTAATAATCTTACGTCCTTAGCATGTCTTACAAACGAAAGAGCAATCCAATCTACCCCTAATTCACAAGCAAATTTAGCATCTACAATATCTTTTTCTGTAAGCGCAGGAAGAGATATATCTGTATTTGGTAAGTTAACCCCTTTTTTAGATTTAAAAGGACCTCCTTGTGTTACTTTAGCAACTACCTCGTTTTCTCCATTAGTAGAAACTACTTCAAAGTGCACCTTTCCATCGTCTACCAGTACTCTTTCACCAGCTTTTACGTCCTTAGGGAACTGAGTGTAATTCATATAAGCTTTAGTAGCATTACCTACAAACGGCTCTCCGGTTCTAAAAACCACTTCGTCGCCAGCATTTACAACAGTACCCTCTTCCATTACTCCTACACGTAATTTAGGCCCTTGTAAATCAGCTAAAATAGAGGCATGAAAACCATTTACTTCATTTTGTTCTCTAATAAGTTTTACGCGACGTTTAACGTCTTCATAATCGGCATGAGAAAAATTGATTCTAAATACATTTACACCAGCAACCATTAAATCATTAATTATTTCTCTGCTATCGGTTGCAGGCCCTAATGTGGCTACGATTTTCGTTTTTTTACGTCCGTTTTTTACTGACATCACTCAAATATTAGATTAGTTTTCTTTTTTATATTGTTATAATCGACACTATAGGCCGTTATAACTTGCTTTATTTCTAAAATTTTTGCTACTAAAACCTTCATAGGATAATAGCTATTTTCTGTTTCTATTTTTAAAAAATAATCCACATTTTTATATTCTGGGATTAACTTTTTTAACGATAATGAAGTTTCTAAACCAGTAAACAAGTTAGATTTATTTACTCTATTTGTTGTTACTTCACACTTATTTTTAATTAATGTATAAATAGTATAATGTGTTTCATTCTCATATACATATTTAGGGTAATTTTCCAGGCCATTAGCCCCTTTAACTTCGACATCTTTAGAAGTTCTTTCTAAACGTAGTCCTATATGTTTATTTAATAAAAACGCCATTTTATACGATGGTATATTACCATGAATTGCACACAAACAAAAGTCCTCAATATCAAAATCATTAAGCATTATTTTATTTGTCATCACTTAACGTACTGTTAAAATAAGCACCACGAAAATACAAAGAAAATAGCTTACTATACGCTCACTTTGTATAGGTAATAACAATTACAACGTTTTCGCTTACTTATTGCTCTATTTTTTTTTGAAACGCAAAATAAGCGCGTTTCGAAACTTTTTCTTCTGCTTTTTTCTTAGAAGTGGCCCTAGCTTTAGCAATTACTTTATCGTTAACCCATAATTTTACAGCAAAATGGCGTAGCTCTTCATTTCCAGTATCATCATATACATCGTACTTAAATTTGTGTTTCTTTTTTTGAAACCACTCTATAAGGAGACTTTTATAGCTAATTACCTGACCTTCTAAATTCTCTATATCTACATAAGGATTAATTACAGCAGAATAAACAAATTTCTCACAATAGTTATACCCCCTATCTAAATATATAGCACCTATTAGAGCTTCAAATAAGTTCCCATGAACATTAATTCCAAATTGCTCCGTAGGAATTTGTGTTTTCAATTGTTTAATTAACTTAAGATCTTTTCCTAATTCGTTAAGATGCTTACGACTTACTACTTTAGAACGCATTTTAGTTAAATAACCTTCGTTACCCGAAGGAACTTTGGTAAATAAGTAAGCGGCGATAACACTACTTAACATAGAATCTCCGAGAAACTCTAAACGCTCGTAGTTAGTAGCATTTCCTAAATCGTCTGTTTTACCTAAAGAACGATGAGTAAAAGCTACCTCGTAATGAGAAATATCTTTTGGCTTAAAACCAATAATATCTTGTATAAAAAAAGAAAAATTCTCGTCTTTTGGTTTTTTAGAGCGAGAATTTAGTATGTTTCGAATAAGATTCATCAAAAAAATTATTCATCCATTTTTTTTAGTAGTACACAAGCATTATGACCTCCAAACCCAAATGTATTACTCATGGCAATTTTTACATCACGTTTTTGAGCTTTATTTAACGTTAAGTTTAATTCGGGATCAATATTAATATCTGCAGTAGTATGGTTTATAGTTGGTGGTATAATCCCTTTTTCTATAGACAGTACAGCAGAAATAGCTTCTATAGCACCAGCGGCACCAAGCAAGTGCCCTGTCATAGATTTAGTAGAGTTAATATTAATGTTTTTAGCATGCGTTCCAAAAACTTTACCAATGGCTTTTAATTCGGCAACATCTCCAAGCGGAGTCGAAGTTCCGTGAGTATTAATAGCATCTACTTCTTCTGGTTTAATCCCTGCATTTTTTAAACAGTTATTCATTACTGCAATCACTCCTATACCTTCAGGGTGAGGAGCAGTCATATGGTATGCATCTGAGGACAAACCTCCTCCAATAACTTCTGCATAAATTTTGGCTCCTCTAGCTTTGGCATATTCATAATCTTCTAACACTAATGCACCAGCACCTTCCCCTAATACAAATCCATCTCTATTGGCATCAAAAGGTTTTGATGCCGACTTAACATTTTCGTTATTAGTTGATAAAGCATGTAATGCATTAAAACCTCCAACTCCAGATGGAGTTACGGCTGCTTCGCTACCTCCTGTAATAATAACATCACAATGTCCTAAACGTATATAGTTTAAAGCATCAATAATTGCATTTGCAGAAGAAGCGCAAGCGGAAACAGTAGTGTAATTAGGCCCCATAAAGCCATGTTTTATGGAAATGTGACCTGGCGCAATATCTGCAATCATTTTAGGGATAAAAAAGGGGTTGAAACGCGGTGTTCCATCCCCTTTTGTAAAATCTCTAACCTCGTTATGAAATGTTTCAATACCACCAATTCCAGCTCCCCAGATAACACCAACACGTGTTTTGTCAATATTTTCTAAATCGAGTTTTGAATTTTCGATAGCTTCATCTGAGGCCACCATAGCGTATTGAGCAAATTTATCGAGTTTTCTTGCTTCTTTACGATGCATGTACTGAGTAACATCAAAATTTTTAACTTCACAAGCAAACTGAGTCTTAAATTTATCGGCGTCGAAATGCGTAATCGGTGCTGCACCGCTCTTACCATTTACTAAGCCTTCCCAATATTCCTCAATATTGTTTCCAATAGGTGTTAAAGCACCTAAACCTGTGATAACTACTCTTCTCAGCTCCATACAATTAAAACGTAAAGGTTGTTATTTTGCGTTTTCTATATACGATACTGCTTGTCCTACAGTCGCAATGTTTTCTGCTTGGTCATCTGGGATTTGTATATCAAATTCTTTTTCAAATTCCATGATAAGTTCTACAGTGTCTAATGAATCAGCTCCAAGGTCGTTAGTGAAACTTGCGTCTGTTACAACTTCGTTTTCGTCAACACCTAATTTGTCAACGATAATCGCTTTTACTCTTGATGCAATGTCTGACATAATTTCTAATTTTTAATTTTTAGTTTAGGTGGCAAAAATAACAAACTTTACATTAATACCGCCTAAACCGAAAAAAATGTGATTTTTAATTTCTCAAAAATACGGCTTCTCCTTAATTTTACTTGGATTAAGACGTATTTTTTCACAACCAAATTAAGAATAAATTAAATTAAAACTTAATTTTATATTTTAAGCAAACACATATTAGTAACTTTCTGTTACAAAACTAATTACAAAATAGATTCTCTATAAAATGAAACGAATTATAATTTTTGCCTCTGGCAGTGGTACTAATGCTGAAAATATTATCACGTATTTTCAATCCAATAAAAAAGCAGAAGTTACCCATGTATTCTCTAATAAATCGCATGCTAAAGTGTTAAAAAGAGCATTAGATCATGGTATAAAAGCGCTTTATTTTGATAGAGAATCGTTATACGATAGTAATGAAGTGTTACATATTGTTAAAGATGCCGAACCCAATTTAATTGTTTTAGCTGGTTTTTTATGGAAATTTCCAGAAAATATAATAGTAGAATATCCTAATCAAATTATTAATATTCACCCAGCATTACTGCCAAATTATGGAGGAAAAGGAATGTACGGAATGAATGTACATAAGGCAGTGGTAAAAAATAAAGAATCTTTTTCTGGAATTACAATTCATTATGTGAATGAAAATTATGACGAGGGAGGTGTTATTTTTCAAGCTAAAACAGCTTTATTAGAAACAGATACACCGGAGGATGTTGCAACAAAAATTCATATATTAGAACAAACACATTTTCCTAAAATTATTGAAGAGTTATTGTACAAGTAGTAACACTGGATGGAATGCTACTCAACATTTAAAATAAATAAACAAGAATAATGCTCGGAGAAATTACGAAAGATATGGAAAAATGAAGCCTATGATTTCACACCTTGGATTTTCGAAAATTTAGAGCGACTTAGCGAAGCATTAGGGTTTGAATTGGAATTTGAAGACAAAAAGGTATCGGTTGGACCATTCTCTGCTGACATTCTAGCTAAAGATACTAGAACTGATAAATTTATTGTTATCGAAAATCAACTCGAGAAAACCAATCACGACCATCTTGGAAAATGCATAACTTATGCGTCTGTTTTATATGCTTCTGCAATTATTTGGATTGCTTCAAAATTCACAGAAGAACATAAAAAAGCAATGGATTGGCTAAACGATCATACTTCTGACAAAATAACACTTTATGGTATAATTTTAGAATTATGGAAAATTGACAACTCTTAACCAGTAGTTGAGTTTAATGTAGCAAGCACACCAAATACAATTGTGCGACAGGTAACTCAACGGAAAAAACAAGGAGAATTATGCGAAACAAGAAAAAAACAATTGAATTTTTGAACTTCCTTTCGATAAAAACTTACAGGGGCGTTAAAAACCAGAAGTTTACAAACTGTAAGACCTCAATATTGGTTTGACGTAGCTTTGGGAAAAGCTAGAATTCATCTATCAAATACATTTAGCACGGACAGGTACGAAATTGGTGTTCGAGTTTATATTGGAAACAAAAAAGCTGATGAATGGCTACCTTACTTTGAATCAAAAAAAAAAGAAACTATCGAAACGAAAACTGGTGAAAATTTGGAATTGAATCTTAATCCTGATAACTGAGATAAAGTTATTACTTTAATAAAGAAATTTAACTTGAGTAATGATATCAAAAAAGAAATCGCACTTACTTGGCTAATTAAGTAAACTTTGAAATTTAAAGTTGCATTTGGAAAAGCAATTGCAGAAAAGAATGTTGAATATTAAACTTGGGTATTTTTTGAAGATTCAGCTAAAGGATTAAATCTAAATTATATATTAAATCCATTACGCTTGCAATCTGCTTTAATTTCTAATGTATATTCAAGTTAAAAAAATAGTTAATTGTAATTAGGCAAATACAAGGGTACTTTATCCTTAATATTCTTTACTTCAAATAAGATTAATGAACAAAAAGAAAAAATATTATGTAGTTTGGCAAGGGCATAAAGAAGGGATTTATGACTCATGGAAATCCTGTAAAGAAGCTATTTTTAATTATCCCCAAGCACAATACAAATCTTTTGAAACTAAAGAATCTGCTATAAAGGCATTCGATGGAGTATATGCCGATTATGTAGGAAAAAAAGTTACTAAACCTAAACTATCAAAAACAGAATTAGATAATATAGGGCAACCCAACTTATATTCAATTGCAGTAGATGCTGCTAGTAGTGGCAATCCAGGAAAAATGGAATACAGGGGAGTAGACACACAAACTCAAAAACAGTTATTTCATCAAGGACCTTTTTTACAAGGAACTAATAACATAGGGGAATTTCTGGCTCTAGTGCATGGATTGGCTTTCTTGAAACAGCACAATAGTGATCGATTACTATATACCGATTCTAGAATTGCAATGGGGTGGGTTAAACAAAAAAGATGTAAAACTAAGCTATCTCCTAATCCTAAAAACGAAAAAGTAATGAAGCTTATTATTAGGGCAGAAAATTGGCTAAAAACAAACACCTACCAAACTCAAATTGTAAAATGGGAAACTAAAGCATGGGGAGAAATACCTGCCGATTTTGGAAGAAAGTAGACGAAAAACTACTTAATTGAAATATATATTGTAGTTAAACGACTAAATATTCATTAATTATAGTATGCGATGTTTTTTAATAAAATAAAAGAATATATATTAAGTGTTTATCAACAAAGTTTTACTTCGTGCGAAGTATCGACGTATCTTGTCGTGGCAATATTAGCGACGACCTTTCCTTTTGTTGGTATTACTACAATAGCCGTCTTGGGAATTGCCAAAAAATATAATTTTAATATACCATTGGTTATATTAATAACTTATAGTTTAGAACCGTTACGGTTTATTGTTTTTTTACCACTTAGTAATTTAGGAAGTGTAATTCTGAGATTATCTAATAGACCTAGACTTACCCTAAATGGATTAAATAAAATTGTACAAACCAATTTTTTAGATAGTTTAGGGCTCATAGTTGAACAATTTGGTTTTGCCTTAATTGGATGGCTATTAGTAGTTGTACCTTTAGCATATCCACTATTTATAGTTACCAAAGCTATTGTAGCTTTTTGTATTCCTAAAATTAAAAAATGCGTTAAAGTAACTCCTTCTTTCTCTGAAAACAGGTAACTATTAACCAATGTTTTACATACGTAAAATAAATTTAAATAATTTTTGATGTTACAATTTGGTTATTAGCGTCGATTTTCTATATAATATTATTAAATCTAATAAATTTTACTTCCAATGTACAACGAGTAATAAGTAGGTAAATCTTATTTTTGCAGTATGATAGAAGATAAAAACCCATCTCGTACCAGTATTTCAGATTTAGGTGAATTTGGTTTAATAGATCATTTAACTAAGAACTTTAAAATTAAACATTCGAGTACGGTTAAAAGTATAGGAGACGATGCTGCGGTAATCAGTTTTGAAAATGAGTGCGTAATTACTACCGATCTTATGGTAGAGGGTGTGCATTTTGATTTATCATATATGCCTTTAAAACATTTAGGCTATAAGGCTGTAATGGTTAATTTATCGGATGTCTATGCTATGAATGCTACTCCAAAACAAATTACAGTATCTATTGCAGTAAGTAATCGTTTTCCGCTAGAAGCTTTAGAAGATTTGTATGAAGGAATTGAAACCGCAGCAAAAATTTATAATATAGATGTAATTGGTGGGGATACTACTTCATCTAATAAAGGCTTGTTTATTAGCATTACTGCCTTAGGGCACGCTCTAAAAGAAGATATTGTTTATCGGGATGGTGCTCAAGACAACGATTTAATTGTTTTGTCTGGAGATATTGGTGCCGCATATTTAGGGCTACAAGTATTAGAAAGAGAAAAACAGGTGTTTAAAGTAAACCCACAGTCTCAACCCGATTTATCGCATTATAGCTATATTATCGAACGTCAATTAAAACCAGAAGCTCGTAAGGATATTCCAGAATTACTAAAACAACTAGAAGTAAAACCTACCAGCATGATTGATATTAGCGATGGCTTATCTTCTGAAATTTTACACCTATGCAAGCATTCTAAAGTAGGGGCTGTTATTTATGAAGAAAAAATTCCACTAGACCCCACAGTTATTTCTACTTGTGAAGAATTTAATATGGATAGCACCACTATAGCATTAAATGGAGGAGAAGATTACGAATTATTATTTACAATTAAACAAGAAGATTATTCTAAAATTAAAGCAAACCCTAATATTAACGTAATAGGGCACATAACACAGGAAAAAGAAGTAGTACACTTAATTACTAGAGGAAATACAAAAGTAGAAATAACAGCCCAAGGCTGGAATAGTCTACATAAAAATAAAGAAAATTAAGCTACAATTTTTTTCTTATTACTCTTACGCACTTTTCTTCGAATAATTACCGTTTCAATACCCAAATGAATCATCTTTAATTCTTCTGTAAGTGATACTACATTCCCTTTGGCATTAGTAGTAACCTGACTACCACAGCAAGAGCATTTATAATGTTTTAAATGCTTCGTTATTTTTTTAGTCATTTTGTATTTATGACCAGAAACAGTGCATAATAATCTATTAATATTATTTATTTCAGTTAAGTTCATACCATACAAGTAATTACGTTAAACATTATATAAATTAAAGTATAATTATTGAATTTACCAAACAAAATGTGTTCTTTAACGAAAAAATAGGTTTTTTATCTATTTTTGACATACAAACTCAAACATATTTTTAATTGTAAACATCTGAAAATCAAAAAACTAAATCTCTAAAATTAACACACAATTACAAGCACAATTTTTTTATGCTTTTTTAAAACATAGAGGGTTCCTGTTATTAAAAAATACAATAATTATAAGGAAGTAGACTTTCCTTTACCCTCTACCACCAATACAATTTCTCCTTTTGGAGGTTTATTGGTATAATGTGCTAACACCTCAACCACTGTTCCTCGTTGAGTTTCTTCGTACACTTTAGTAAGCTCTCTACTTACAGATACTTTTCGTTCATTACCAAAGTAAGAAGCAATATCCTTTAAAGTTTTAAGTAATTTATGCGGAGATTCATAAAAAATCATAGTTCGGGTTTCTTCTGCTAATAGTAAAAAACGGGTTTGCCTCCCTTTTTTTACGGGTAAAAAACCTTCAAACACAAAACGATCATTAGGAAAACCACTATTTACTAAGGCTGGCACAAAAGCAGTAGCGCCTGGTAAACATTCTACAGTAATATTAGAAATAATAGCTTCGCGTGTTAGCAAAAAACCAGGGTCTGAAATAGCTGGAGTGCCTGCATCACTTATTAAAGCTATAGTTTGACCTGCCTGTAACTTTTTAATTATGTTTTCTACGGTTTTATGTTCATTATGCATGTGATGACTTTGCATAGGTGTAGAAATTTCAAAATGTTTTAACAACTTGCCACTAGTACGGGTATCTTCTGCTAAAATAAGGTTTACCTTTTGTAATACTTCAATAGCCCTAAAGGTCATATCTTTTAAATTTCCAATAGGTGTGGGCACCAAATATAATTTACTCATTTATTACTGAAAATTACGTTCTACCAATTCTAAAAATCGTATTTCAAAAGCTTCTTTTCCTTGCCAATTATTATACTCTGGTTTTACTATTTGGCTTACAAATTCTTGGGCTTCTGTTAAATTTTCTTTGGTGTTTAGTTGAGAAATTACACGGGTTAAATCTTCATTACTTCCATTAAACAGATTATTTACAAACGCTAAACGGTCGTTTAAACCTATTTGAAATCCTTTATGAAGTACATCATTTAAAGATACTTTAGTCTGAGGTTCTATATTTTCCTCATTTTTAGAAGCTTCAAATTCAGGCAACGTAAAATCACTTGTTAAATTTTCTAACTCCTCCAATAACTTTGGCGCTTCTACGGAAGTATCTTTTAACTTTTCAGGTGTACTAATTTCTTTATTATCTTGAATCGGAGCTGGTTCAAAAGAAACATCTAATACTCTTTTTTCAATATCAAAAGTTGGCAACTCTTCTAAAATAGCCTCTTTTTTTATTGCTCCAGTAGTTTCTAAAAGCCCTAAATCTTCACTTTCTTTATCTACTATTTTTTTAGCTGCTAATTCTAAAATACTTTCTTCTATTATTAGTTGCTTAGAGGGGGCTTCATCTAACTCTTTTTTTTCAGCATACGTTAAAAGTATAGCGCTTTCATATAGTTGCTGTGATCTATTTTTTAACTGTTCGGAAGAGAGTTCCGTAGTGTTAAGAATTGTTTTAGCAAGTTCTTTTAATTCGTCTAAAAGTTGTTCTTTCATGAGTTATCACATTGTTGCAGCAACTAATTTACAGTTTAAATATGTAATGACCATCCTCGTTTTACAGATTGATACCGCAATAAGGTTACTACTAGCATAGATAAAATCATATTTAAATTAGAGTACAGACTTATCGTTTCTAATCCAACAAACACCAATCCACCTATAATACATGCCGAAGCATAAACTTCTTTTCTAAAAATTAGTGGAATTTCGTTAGTTAATACATCTCTAATTACACCTCCAAATACCGCAGATACTGCTCCCATTAGCAAAGCAATAGGAACTGACAAGCCCACTCCCAATGTTTTTTGTACACCCAGAATGGTAAACATTCCTAAGCCTAAAGTGTCAAAAAGAAACATACTTTTAGGCAATTTCATTATTTGTATTTTAAACAAATAACTAAGAATTACCGCTAGTAGAATTGTGTATAGATAGTTAAGATCGGACATCCAACCTACTGGTGTCTCTCCTATAAGCATATCTCTAAGTGAACCACCTCCCACTGCAGTTACCAAGCCTATAATTATAGAGCCTACTAAATCAAATTTATGACGTATTGCTGTAAGCACTCCACTAATGGCAAAAACTAAGGTTCCAATAATATCTATTATATATACCCAACTCATAAATTGAATTTGATCTATTTTTCGTTCGCAAAATTACGCTTATTATTAATTACATTTGCAACCAGTTGTATCATTTCAACTCAAATTCTATATTAGAACTTCATTATGAGATTGTGACATACAATAAATATTAACATTTTTTAATTTTAATATAAGACTGTTATAATTATATTAAAAAGTATAATTTATAATAGTATTTGAGGTAAACCGCAAACCTAATAGATTTTCTAATATAGAATTCGAGTTAAAATCAATAACCTATTTTGAAAAAGTATTTATGTTTCTTGAAAACACCATACAAAATAATCTTCATTCTGGATGGATTGAAGTAATTACAGGTTCTATGTTTTCTGGTAAAACCGAAGAATTGATTCGTAGATTAAAACGTGCTCAATTTGCTAAGCTTAAGGTCGAGATTTTTAAACCCGAAATAGATACGCGTTATGACAATCAAAACATAGTCTCTCACAACGCAACCGAAATCGTATCTACTGTAGTACCTGCGGCTGCAAATATTCGAATTTTAGCAGATACTTGTGATGTAGTAGGTATAGATGAAGCTCAGTTTTTTGATAATGAGATTGTTGGAGTTTGTAACGATTTGGCCAACAAAGGTATTAGAGTAATTATTGCTGGTTTAGATATGGATTTCAAAGGAAATCCTTTTGGACCTATGCCTGCATTAATGGCTACCGCAGAGTATGTAACTAAAGTTCATGCTATTTGTACTAAAACAGGAACTCTCGCACATTATAGCCGAAGAAAAAGCAACTCTGATACTCTTGTAATGTTAGGGGAAAAAGAAGAATACGAACCTTTAAGCAGAACAGCCTACAACAAACTAAATCAAAAAAAGAAATCTTAATGAGTGCAGTGCTAAAAATAAATCTTTCTCATTTAACACACAACTATCAATACTTACGCTCTAAAATATCCAAAAACGTACACTTTTTAGCTGTAGTAAAAGCTATTGCTTATGGAAGTGATGCCTTGCAAATTGCTAAACATTTAGAATTTTTAGGTGTAGATTATTTGGGTGTTGCCTATGCAGAAGAAGGTGTTGAACTACGTAAAAATGGTATTACTACACCCATATTAGTGCTTCACGCCCAACCCGAAAATTACTCTTTAATTATCGAGCATAATTTAGAACCCAATTTATATAGTCTTAGAACAATTAAATTATTCGATGCCGAATGTGCTAAGTTGAATATCTATAACTACCCTGTACATATTAAGTATAACTCTGGCCTTAATCGATTAGGGGTTTCGATAGATACTATTGATGCTATTCATTCTTTACTTAATTGTAATAGAATAAAACTTGCATCAATCTTATCTCACCTTGCGTCTAGCGAGGATTTGAGTGAAACAGAATTTACTCAACAACAAATTCAACGTTTTATTCATTTTCAAAAAGTATTTTTAAAGCAACTATCTTATACCCCGCTAATCCATCAATGCAATACTTCTGGTATTTTAAATTTCCCAGAAGCACATTTTAGTATGGTTAGATCTGGAATTGGACTATATGGCTTTGGGAACGATAGCAAGTATGATGTAAACCTAAAACCCATTGCATCTTTAACTGCTAAAATATCTCAAATTCAAACCTTACAGCCTGGAGAATCCTTAGGGTATAATAGAAATTATATTGCTACTGCCAAAACTAAAAGTGCAACCATAACCATAGGCCATGCCGATGGTATTGATCGTATTTATGGTAACGGAAAAGGGTATGTTATTATAAATCATCAAAAAGCTTTTATTTTAGGTATTGTGTGTATGGATATAATAATAGTAGATATCTCAAAAATTAACTGTAAAGAAGGTGATACTGTAATTATTTTTAATGAAGAATATCCTGCAAATAGTTTAGCTGAAGCTGTAGGAACTATTTCTTACGAATTAATTACTGGAATTGGCCCCAGAATAAAGCGTATTATATCGGACAAATAAGTCATTTATTCGGTATTTTTTTGTTTTTGTTAAAAAAAATTAACATTTAGTTATTAATTTTTTTTACATTTAATTGAAACTAATTTAATTTAAATAACATAATTATGGCATTTTTTGCAGACTTTAAAAAATTCCTTCTAAAAGGAGATATCGTATCCCTTGCTACTGCTGTAGTAATAGGTGGTGCATTCAGTAAAATCGTAAGCTCGGCTGTAGCCGATATTATTATGCCTGTAGTTGGCCTAATTACTGGAGGTACCGATTTTACACAAAAATTTATAGCACTTGATGGAAAATCGTATGAGAGCTTAGCTGTGGCTAAAGAAGCTGGTGCTGCTGTAATGACTTACGGAAACTTAATTCAAGCTATTATTAACTTTATTATTGTTGGTTTATTTATTTTTGTAGTATTAAAGGCTTACGAAAATTCTAAAAAGAAAGAAGAAGCTGCTCCAAAGCCTCCTGCTGGACCAACTCAAGAAGAATTATTGTCTGAAATTAGAGACTTACTTAAGAAGTAATATATAATAATATACGTAGTTTCACCACTACTCTACTTTAATTAAACCCTCGCTAAATTAGTGAGGGTATTTTTTGGTTTATCGTTATCCTTAATTAAACCAAATAGTAAAAGTTGTACCCTTATTAACAGTACTTTTTACATTAATAGTCCCATTTTGAGATTCAATTTGGTTTTTTGTTATAAATAACCCAATTCCTACAGCATCCGTATTGTGATGAAACGTTTTATACATTCCAAAAATTTTATCCCCATAGCGTTCCATATCTATTCCTAATCCGTTATCGGAAATAGACACATACTTCTTTTTACCTTTAATTCCACTCTTAAAATGAATTTCTGCATCTCTTTCTGGATGCTTATACTTTATTGCATTAGTAATTAAATTTAAAAAAATACTTTCTAAATAAGCTGGTATAAAACGAATCTCTCCTAATTCATCAAAATTGGATGTTATTGTAGCATTACCGCTATTCAATATATTACGGATAGAGTTAACAACTAAATTTAATACATCTTTAAGCAATATATTCTTACGTTTTTGCTTCTTATTGGTATGTATAGTAACAATTTCATTTAGGTGCTCTATAGTTGTATTTAAGTTTTCGCCTATTGTTTTTACTTCTGATAGTAATTCTACTTTTTCAACATTAGAATCTACACTTTCAATAAGCTGTACCAAAAGGTTAAGATTACTAGAGTGTGAACGCAAATTATGCGATACAATATGAGCAAAATTAAATAGACGGTTATTTTGGGAAGCAATAATATTTATCGACTTTTGGAGTGTAAGTTCCTTCTTTTTAGCCTCGTCAATATTTTGAAAAACACCTTTTATCCCAATAATTCTTTGTTCGTTATCTTCTATTGGCTTTCCTATAGAGCGTACCCATATTGGTTTACCTTTACAAGTAAGCATTTTAATTTCGGTATTAAAAGGCTTTCCTATAGTTGTGCAGCTCAAAAACAAATCTGCAGCTTGCTGTAAGCAATCTTCTGAATAATATAAATGAGAATTTTTTAAAGATGGCTGATAGTCCTCTGGATATCCTAAAATTCTTTTCGCTTCAGGATCCCAATAGCTTTTTTTATTTTTAAAATCGACAAACCAACTTCCTGTAGATGACATTACAGCCGTTTCTTGATACTGAAACGGATCTATTTGTTTCTTATATTCGTTTATTCTTTGAAAGAACAATATTTTAGTATCCGATTTTATATTTACAGGAGACTCTTCTGCTGTAAAGCAAACAAATTCAATGTAAGAACCCATTCTGTTTTTTAGCATTACCTTTTGTCTAAAATTCAGATCGCTAATCTTGTAATTATTATAATTATTTGCAAAAAAGGCAACATTATCTGGGTGTATAATATTTTCTATAAAAAAAGTGTACGATTCTTCTATTTCATTAGATTCATAACTTAAATTTCTAATAAAATCATTTGACCAATAATCATTTGGTAAAAGGCTTCCTAATTCCCAATATCCTATATCAAATTTTTTAAGTGTGTTTTCAAACAATTTATTTGCTAACATAATCGTACTTCATTAATTAATTTTCTTGATCCCCTAGACAACTCAATTGTACACTTAATGCTTTTGTAGAAAGTTGTACTTCTAATAATGAGAGAATTAATGAAATTACTAATGCCATTAAACTAACTCCAAAAAGATAATTTGCCCAATCATCATTCCCTGCGTACAGAAAGCTCATTGTAATTACTGCTCCTAAAAAACTCAAAATTGCTGCTGCTTGCATATTTCGTATTAAAAATAATCGCTTTTTGAGCAATCCAATTTGTTCTTCTACCGTTTTTGAAAAGCTATTTAAATACTCTTTATGTAATTGACGTATTAAAGTTGCTATAGCTAAATACCTAGCATTATAAGCCAACATTGTAAGCGAAATAGCAGGAAAAAGTAAAGCAGGAATACTTATATCTAAAGTCATCTAAACTGGTTATCAGGTATATAAATTTAATTAAATAAAACTTAATTCTGTCTAAAGGTATGATTTTTTCGATAAAATGCGTTTTTAAACAGTTGTTTTTAACGACTAATTCTATTTTATATATGTATTTTTAGTACAAATTAAAATTTTAAATACGTTGAAATATACACCCATAATCTCTAATTTATTTCAAAAAAATAGAAATAAATTTATACAGTATTTATCACCTAAAAGCATTGCTGTATTTAATAGTAATGATATATATCCTGTTAGTGCCGATAGCTCCTTACCATTTCAACAACATAGAGACATTTATTATTTAAGTGGTCTAGACCAAGAAGAAAGCATTTTAATTCTTTTTCCCGAAGCTTTAGACCCTAAGCACAGAGAAATTGTTTTTGTAAAAGAAACTAGTGCATTAATTGCTATTTGGGAAGGGCATAAACTTTCTAAACAACAAGTAGCAGAACGCAGTGGAATTAGCACTGTATATTGGTTACAAGATTTTGAACGTATATTTTTCAATTTAATGGCGGAAGCTTCTACAATATACTTTAACACTAACGAACACAGTAGAGCCGCTACAGAAGTACAAACTCGTGAAGATCGATTTATACAATTTTGTAAAGAAAAATATCCTGCGCATCAAATTGCTAAAAGTGCCCCAATTCTTCATAAATTAAGGGCTATAAAAGAACCCGAAGAAATTGAAGCTATTTCTACTGCTTGTAGTATTACCGAAAAAGGATTTCGAAGAGTATTAAATTTTATACAACCAAATGTGTGGGAATACGAAATTGAAGCGGAATTGGCCCATGAGTTTTTGAGAAACAAAGCCGATGGTTTTGCTTATACTCCTATTATTGCCAGTGGGAATAATGCTAATGTATTGCATTACATTGAAAACAATAAACAATGCCAAAAAGGAGAACTTATTCTTATGGATGTTGCTGCTGCATATGCTAAATATTCTAGCGATCTTACACGTGTGGTTCCTGTTTCTGGGAAATTTACTAAGAGGCAAAAAGAAGTTTATAATTGGGTGCTAGCTGTAAAAAACTATGCAACTAACCTTCTTACTCCAGGGTTAGAATGGAAAGATTACAACCAAGAAATAGGAGAGTTTATGACCAAAGCTTTATTGGATTTAAAACTATTAGATAAACATGACATACAGAATGAAACTAAAGAAAATAAAGCCTATAGAAAATATTTTATGCATGGGACTTCTCATTTTTTAGGACTAGACACTCATGATTATGGCTCACAATCCACTGCTATGCAAGCAAACATGGTACTTACAGTAGAACCTGGTATTTACATACCAGAAGAAAACATGGGGTTCCGATTGGAAGACAATGTAGTAATACAATCTAAGGGAACTCCTAAAAACTTAATGGATTCTATACCTATCGAAGCTAATGAAATTGAAACTCTTATGAATTCCTAAATTCTCACATATCTTTTCCTTTTGAAAATACCTTTTAAAACCTCAACCATTTCTTATTCCGTAACTGGAAACGGCCCTGCAATTATTTGGTTACATGGCTTTTTAGAATCTAAAAATATTTGGTTTCCGCTTGTTTCTACTTTCAATTCAAAATTTACTAATATTTGCATTGATTTACTTGGCCATGGTAATACGGGTAACGTTAACGATATTTATACGATGCAATTACAGGCAGAAGCTGTTACTACAGTTATTAAAGAACTAAACATTGAATCTTTTGCTGTTATAGGGCATTCTATGGGGGGGTATATTGGTCTAGCTTTATTGGAGCACTTTAACACACAAATTACCCACTTTGTATTATTAAACTCTACTAGCTATCCCGATACTTCTGAAAAAAAACAACATAGAGACCGTGCCATTAAATTAGTTACTAATCAAAAACAAAATTTTATTAGAATGGGGATTGTCAATCTATTTTCTGACTCTTTTAAAAGCTCCCACTCTAAAGCTATTGAGGCTTTAGTTTTATACGCTAAAAAAACTAGTAGTAAAGGAATTGTTGCAGCGATACACGGTATGCGCAACCGTAAATCTAAAACCGATGTATTAAACCAATTTAAAGGGAAAAAGTTAATTATTGCAGGTAAAGAAGACCCTGTAATTCCCTTAACACAAAGTATTCAAGAAGCTAATAAAACCTACAGCCAACTCCTTAAACTTTCCGGAGGACACATGAGCTATTTAGAATCTATTTCAGAATTAACATTGGGCTTACAATTGTTTTTAAAAGCTTAATACCCCATTACTTTTCTTACCCTTTTAAGTGTTGCGTTAGCTACTTCTCTTGCCTTTGCGGCTCCCACTTTTAAGGCTTCTTCTACTTTTTCAGGATTTTCCATATAGTAATTAAACTGTTTTCTCTCCTTACTAAAGCGCTCTAAAATTAACTCAAATAACGCTTGTTTAGCATGTCCATATCCAAAATTTCCTGCTACATACTTTTCTTTCAATTCCAAAACCTGAACTTCATTACCTAATAGTTTATACAATGCAAATACATTACAGGTATCTGGGTTTTTAGGAGCCTCTAACGGCGTACTATCTGTAGCAATACCCATAATTTGCTTTCGCAACTTCTTTTCAGCTAAAAAAATATTAATACTATTTCCTTTGGATTTACTCATTTTTCCACCATCTGTACCTGGTATATACATTGTATGCTCTGCAGTTTTTGCTTCTGGCAATACAAAAATTTCTTCTTTTACTTGTGCATGAATTCTAGAAGCAACATCTCGGGTCATTTCTAAGTGCTGTAATTGATCTTTTCCAACAGGAACAAATTCTGCATCGTACAACAATATGTCCGCTGCCATAAGCATTGGATACGTAAACAAACCTGAATTCACATCCGAAAGGCGATCTGCTTTATCTTTAAACGAATGCGCTAAAGTTAATCGTTGGTAAGGAAAATAACAACTTAAGTACCAACTCAATTCTGTTACCTGGGGGATATCACTCTGTCTATAAAAAACTGATTTATTAATATCTAAACCGCAAGCTAGCCAAGTTGTAGCAGTAGCTAATGTGTTTTCTTTTAATGTTTTTGCATTTTTAATTTGGGTTAACGAATGCATGTCGGCAATAAATAAATACGAGGTATTCTTTGGCTGGTTTGCCATCTCAATTGCTGGTAATATTGCCCCTAAAATATTTCCTAAATGAGGGATTCCCGTGCTTTGTACCCCTGTAAGTATTTTTGCCATTAATAATAAAATTTGTGCAAATATATTTATTTCTATGCTTTGAAAAGCAATTTAACGGCTAACTGTTTTTAAGGAATGTTTATATTTATAGTATCCTATGTTTAAAAATCTGTCAAAATTTTAAACCACTTTTAACGGTTTTTGAAATTGCTATTAGTAATTTTCCCTTTTTAAAATCGAAATATGAAATATACAAATCTACCAGGAACAGATATAGAGGTAAGTAAACTATGCTTAGGAACCATGACTTGGGGAATCCAGAATACTGAAGCCGAGGCACACCAACAAATGGACTACGCTATTTCCAAAGGCATTAATTTTATGGATACTGCAGAGTTATATCCTGTTCCATTTGATTTAGAAAAACATGGAGACACCGAAAAGTTTATTGGTACTTGGCTAAAAAAAAACAAAAATAGAAATCAAGTAATTATAGCTAGCAAAATTGTAGGGCCTAGAGACTTTGTAAGTGGTGTTAGAGATACTGTTAATTTTAGCAAGAAGGCTTTAACCGACGCCATTCATAAGTCCTTAAAACGTTTACAAACCGACTATATTGATTTATACCAATTACACTGGCCAGAACGCAATACAAATTTTTTTGGTTTATTAGAGTACACACATAATCCCGAAGAAGTATGGCAAGATAATTTTGGAGAAGTGTTACAGCTTCTTGAAGAATTTATAAAACAAGGAAAAATTAGAAGTATTGGTGTTTCTAACGAAACCCCTTATGGTGTTATGCGCTTTGTAGAAGAAGCTCGTAAAGGAAATCCTAAAATTAGTACCGTTCAAAACCCTTATAGCTTATTAAATCGTAAGGACGAAATTGGATTAACCGAAGCTTTACTTAGAGAAAACGTTGGTTATTTAGCTTATTCCCCATTAGGCTTTGGACAGTTAACGGGTAAATATTTAGACGATTCCCCATTAAACGGAAGGGTAACTATGTTTCCTCAGTTCTCTCGCTATCACAACGATAAATCTTTTGAGGCAACACGAGCATATAACGAAATCGCAAAAAAAAATAATATTAGTTTAACACACCTTGCTTTGGCGTTTATTAACCAACAAAATTTTATGACCTCTAACATTATTGGAGCTACTAACTTAAATCAATTAGAAGAAAATATAGCCAGTAAGGACATTGTATTGTCCGAGGGTATTATTAAAGAGATTAATGCAATACAAAAAGTTATTCCTAATCCTGCTCCATAATTTATAAAAAACGGTACAGCAAAAAGAATAAGTTTTATATACCTTAATGGAACAAAAGAAATAAAAGAAGAAACCCATTACGACGAACAAGGTAATATCACCAAAATTATAAACCACGAAAAAGGCTATAAAATCTGTTGGGCAGAAGCTATCGAAATTGTGAAAAAAATAGCCCAAAGAGATATTAAAAAATATAGGATTACTGAATTTAATTTACCTTTTCGGGTCAATTTAAATAAGTTTCCTAATGAAAAACCCGAATGGGGAGTAAGTCTTAAAAATAACGAAAATTACCATCCAAAAGAAAAAAAAGTCTACTGGATAGATGGTGTAACTGGCAAGTTTTTAAGAATAAGTAAAATTTCGATGACTTACGAAGAATAAAAAATTACAATTGTTAATACTACAGTACAATTAGTCTTTAATTAAAATATTGTTATCTATTTTGGGTGTGCTATACAATTTGATAAATTTATAGAAAAACAAAAAGCTCCTCCCATGCCTAAAAAACAGGAAGAAGCTTTTCCACTAAACAAATCTACAATCACAAACAAATTAAACTTACTTTATTCTCCATAAGCTTGGTAGGAGTTTATTCTTTTTTTGAATTCATTATACGATATTTTCTGTTTTTCAATAACGATATCGCTATAACTATTCAAAAACTTCTTTAATGATCCATTATACTTTTTAATTTCTTTCTCATATATTTTAAAAATTGGCGATAAACGAATCCTCGACTCTGTAATCTGATTCTTTTCTTTATTATTTATAAATAAGCGAATCCGTTTATCGAGTAATTCATCCAATTCATTAGCATTATAAGCTCTTTTTATTAATCTAACTCCAGAAATAGAATTCCTATTAAGTACTAACAAAACGCGAGGGTCTTCAAACTCTTTTAAAATATCTTCAATGTCTTTAAGGGACATCATTGTACCATTTATTTCAAAAAATTTTTGTTTAAAAGGCTTACTAATTTCATTAATATTTTTTAATGGAAAATTATCTGTAATTAACTTAACGGAAAAAGCATTGTACGTGTTAATCCAATACGCCTTACGTTCGCTTTGCGTCCATTTATTAGTAATCTTAGTAGTCGACATTTCTTTTATGAAACGTTCAAAAATGTCCTTATCTTTTTTAAATCCGCTATAGTCTATTGTACCTAATACACTTGTATTTTTCCTTAATAAAGTAGCCCAATCTGTAAAATTTACTTTTGGCACTCTCTTCTTATAATTACTATCGTAAGAAGTTACACTAGCGTATTGGGCAAATGCTCCAATAAAAAACAATCCTATAAGTGCTCTTAACAATAACTTTAATACCTTTTTCATAGCTCTTATTTAATATTGTAATTGCTTACTGATGTCAAAATTATAGCTACTGTGCCTTTTACTAAACTATTTGTTCTTAAAACGGAAAAAAAGTGTTTAAAAGTGAAAAAAGAAGTTAAAAAGGAATAGATAAATTAAGACCGTTGCAAAAGTTAATCAGATATTAGGTTAATTTATTTCAACGTCATTTTTTGATATTTTTAGAACTTATCTTTTCAATTGTAGGCGTTTTTTCATTAAATCGAGGGCTTTTCTGCTCTTGATTTCTATTA
>CALLUJ010000077.1 GCA_938011245.1 uncultured Aquimarina sp.
TCACTAAAGCGGAAATTTTATCAAACTTGATAAAATTTCCGCTTTTTTTATTTCCTATATTACCCGTCATTTCTGGGATTAGCGAGAAAAATGAATTTACTCTAGCGGTTCGAACTTGGTCTAATTCGTGATTATAGAAGATTCCGTCGGGAAATAGCATTTGCTGAAAAACTTTTTTATTCTCTAAAGTGGAAGATTCCCATAACGGCAGTACATTGGTGGATGTTTTAGCAACAAAATTGATTACTTTTTTGAGGTTCGAACTGTATCCGCTTGTTTTTTCAACTTCTTGCTCAATTTCGAAATATTCATTTTTGTATTTAGAACTGTATTTATCATAAAGTGGTCTATCTATTTCACCAACAACGAATCGCTCTTCTATATTTTCTAGTTTCGTCTTTAAAGCATTTAGATTTGACTTTAAAACTTTCTCATTCTCTGTTTTCGATTTAAAGAATACTCCCATTTGTTCTTCTAGTTGCACTTTGATAACTTCTAATTCTTCTTTTTCAATTTTAAAAGAAGCCAGTGCTTTGTTAAACAATTGGTGCATTGCTTTGGCACTACGATTTACTTTGCATCCTTTTGTTCGACATTTATAGTAATACAAGTTTTTCTTTTTTACTAAATAACCTGTCATTCCTTTTCTACATTTTTCACATTTTGCGAAAATTTTTAAAGGCAGATTATCATTGTCTTTATTGTGAACAAATCCGTGTATGCGTTTTTCTTTTCTAATATTATGTACTTGTAAAAAAAGCTCTTTTGAAATCATAGCTTCATGATTCCCTTCAATTACTTGGTCTGGAATCATTTTGCTTGTGATTAACCCACAATAGAAAGGATTTGAAAATAAATCGTTTAAACGCTTTTCTGATAAATCAATCCCCATCTTTTTTAAACGCCTTACAATTTCTACGTTTGGTAATTGACTATACGCTTTCCACTCAAAAGCCTTTTTTAGCAGTTTCCCTTCTTCATTAACCACCAACTTACGCTGAGTAGCTTTTCCTTTATTTAAGTCCTCATATCCTCTAGGAACAGCCCAAACCCAATATCCTTTTAAGAGTAACTCTTTCATTCCCGTAACGGTCTTATCTCTTCTTAATTCATTATCCATTTGTCCGAAGAGGAAAAATATTTTTTGCTGAAAAGAACCCGACGGAGTAGTTGGATCAAGTTCTTGTGTAATGGCTAATGTAATCACACCATATTTTTTAAGTAGTTCTTCTGCGATGGATGCTCCATTAATTCCTGAACGAGAAAAACGTTCGTAAGAATACACAATGATATAGTTAATGTTTTTAGAGCGTTTTACAAACTTTAGTAATTGATTAAACTCTTTTCGGTCATCTGTTTTTGCAGATTCATACGTACCTCCGAAATAACCAACAACATTTAGATTTCGTCTTTGCGCATATAAATCACAATGCTTTTTTTGAGAGGCTAAACTAGTATTATCCTCTTGATCGCTGGAAGAAACCCGAGTATAAATAACAGCATTATTACCTTCTTGAAATTTTTTGGGAGCTTTGGGAGCGAATTGTTTGAAAAGAGTTAAGTTATCCATGGTTTTAAGTGTTGAATATCAATAACAAAGATATATGTATTGGTAAGTTTTGTGTAAAAATCAATGTTAAATAATATTTTGATCTTGTACATTGATAGCTTCTAATATGAGTAAAGAAAAGGTTTCAGCGTTTTTAATAAGCTGATTATATGCTTTGGGAGATATGTTTTTATACTTAGGAATTTGACGTATTTTTTCTATAGGTAATCGTTTCTTGACCCTCTCTGTAGCTTGTTCTATATCTTCTTTGTTGATTTTTTGCATGATTAATAGAGTGACGTATTGTATGCCTATTCTTATATATAGCAATAGCATCTTTACGGTTTTGTATAAACTTATAGTTATCATGACGTCTAATTTATTAATGAATAAAATCGTCTCTATTTGTCTTTTATTGGCTTGCTTAATGCTGATTTAGTTTCTTTTTTATATCGAAAACATTTGCTGTGATTTTTTAAATAAAGCATTTTCTTTGTGATATAATTAGACCACCCAATCCTAAATTTTCTTCACTGAATTAGCAACAAATTCTTCTTGAGCATTTGTCACTAATTCTTAAAAATTCAAGATTGGACTTACACATTTTAAGGGGTTTATAATAAATGAAGCCTTTGTCATTTTTCGGGACAACGAAAAACGGGCAGTATATAAGCATTTCTAATTTGAAAGGTTTTGCTTTTATCGCTTAACTCACCGTACACGCTAACACAAAACCTTTCAAAAGAATTGCTAAATATCCTTATGGAACTTGTCAAGACTATACAAGTTTTAGCAATAAATAAGGCATCTACTTCCTTGAAAATACAAGTATTTAACTACGTCGCAAACACACCTAATTTCTCACTAAAAGTCTTGACAAAACCCACTTCATTTATTGTGCTATGCACGTAAGAAGAGAAGCAAACACCCCTTAAAATTTAATAAGGATTGAAATTCTTAAAAAACGAGCATTATGGTATCATTAGAAACATTAAAAAAACACAACTTCAAAACAATAAAGCAGTACTACGAATACATTTTAAAATCTCTTGTAAACGGACAACGTAAACAAGCAGAAACACTTGCTGAAGCGTTATCCACAGCACAAAAAGTAGATGCTATCGAATATTTGGAAGAGTATGTATCTAAAGTAGCTTCTGAATGTAAAACCCTCATTCTAAACGCTATTTAAAATCATTTGTGAATCACTAAAAATATATAAAGATGAAAACTATAAACAGAAAAGCAACCGAAATATTCTTAAAAATAGTAGCACTCATAAAAGAGAACAACGGACATATAGAACTAGATAATAAGAAAGGACTTTATATGCCTTTATCAGCTGAAAAAATTGACGAAATAGAAGGTTTTGAGATGTATTCACTCGCACATTATAAAGAACAAAACGGAGATTTAATGGCAGACCCCGAAATGTGTTTTTTATTGGCTCAAAATGAAAAAGATTCCATTGTAATGCCATACAGCTATCGTAATGATTTTATGAGAATAGACCAAATAGACCTATTTATTGAGGATGGTAAGATAAAAGGCATTAGGCATGAAGCAGTAGCTAAAAATGTAGCCTTTGCTAATACGTGGCTTAAAAATATAGAACTACAACAACTTAAAACCACATAAAATGGGAACGTACACTAAAATATACTTGAAGAATATAGGACATACCATTATCAAGCTACTCCTACTTCTAGGAACAGCGTATTTGCTATCAAATATCATTACTAAAGAAGTCGTAATTGTAATCTCACTTTTAATAGCTGTTTCTGTAGTACGATGGGTATTTAGTTTCACTTTATCAATAGTATTTACAATCGTTAAATGGGCTTGTATTCTTGGAGGTATTGCTTTGATATTCTCAATCATCTAATCACTTAAAAAACAACAATGAAATCACAAATCAATGAAATAAAGATTAGCTATAAACAAGGTTTGAAATCTTCTAAATGGCAAAAAATTAATAGTTCAAAATCTGCTGCCCAATTACTTTTTGAAAATTGGGATAAAGATACTATCGGGATTCAAGAAAGCTTTAAGGTTCTTTTGTTAAACAACAGTAATAAGGTCAAAGGCGTATATCAACTTTCGCAAGGAGGAATTACAGCCACATTAATAGACCTTCGAATTTTGTTTGCCGTCGTTTTAAAATCGCTATCCGTAGCTATAATTTTAACCCATAATCATCCAAGTGGGAAACTAGCCCCTAGTGATGCAGATCAAAGACTAACAAATAAGATTAAAGAAGCATCAAAGCTATTTGATATTAAAGTTTTAGACCATTTGATACTTGTACCTAATGGCAATTATTATAGTTTTGCAGATAACAGAATTATGTAATATGACTATCCGTAATTAATCCCAGGTATTAGTTATAGCAGCAACAACCAACCTTTCATGCAAAAGGTTTCCAAAATATCTTCTATTGAATTTATAACAAAACTCGTTGAAATAATTTTGAATATACTTTTCATTAA
>CALLUJ010000078.1 GCA_938011245.1 uncultured Aquimarina sp.
ATTTGAAAATATTGAACTCTTAAAAAATTGGTTACATCAAATGGTTTGTGAGATGGATACTAATTTGATTAAATCTATTGTAAGCAATCATCATTATATCGATTTATTCAATAAAATCATATTACAATAGAAATGGTATAAGTTTTCAACACTAATCTTATTTACTTCAATTTACAAAGAAACATCAATTACTACTACTCTCTTATTTTTTAAATACATCTAAAAAGGCTCATTCAGAATATCCAAAACCCTTGTAAATACGAGGTTTTTTGTCGTAAATTAATATAAATAAGAAACCCAAAAACAACTATTGAGAGTTAAAAACGAGGTTTACCTTTTACATTATTTATGAAATTATAAAGAATAAGTGAGTTTCAGCACGAATTTTCGTTTTTATCAACTCAAGAAAATTTAAACTCCTTTTATATTCGTTTTTTACAGAATGATTTGGGTAAAATCTATTTATCTATTCCTTGGGATTCTCTAGTCGAAAGATTGAATATTAAAGAAAAGTAATTGGGTTCTAAAATGATGTTTAGCCCTAAAGATGGTAGCATAGGTTTAATGTTTTTAAAATATTAAAGTTGTTGTTTAGACAAAAAAACAGATAGAGCAACTTAATGGTACTATAGATTATCAGTTCTTCCGTGATATCCATTTAGGTTTTACACGCCTTACCAACTTTAAAATAGTAAGTCAAATACGTTGTAAACTAGCAGCTAATCTAGATATTAATACATTAGAAAAAGATTTATTTGCTCATAGGAAGCCTTATATCGATAGCAAGAATCAAATTACAGTAGATGCCACTTGTTATGAAAGTGAGCTGCGTTATACTATCCTTTAAAAATTACTATGGGAAGCTATATATTGGCTTTACAGGCAGCTAAAGAAGACCCGTAAAATTGTGGGTGCAAAAATGCTTCGTTCCAAATATCTAAAAAGGAAAAAGCGCTACATAGGCTTTAGCAAAATGCGTCGTAAAACAATTAAAAAACGAAGATCACTAACTAAAGCTTTATTACACTTAAGTGCACTTTAGAAAAGTAGTGACCAAAAAATGAAAATCCAAGATCTGAATTTATCAAATCTTAGATTTTCTATAAGTATCTTTATAAAAGGTGTCTTATTTTCTGAATGCGTCTAGAGAAACTTTATTTCACTAAGGATTTAGCATTATTTAAAACAAATACAAATTTTATGGTTATTTTATTCGTGTATTTATAATATTATAAAATCTCTGTAAATAATTATAACCATTTAAATCTATTAAATCGAAAATTTTACCTATAAATTACATTACCATATAACAGGCATAAATACAGTCATTTCTGCTTGTCCTCTATTACTCCAAGCAAAATAAGGAACTAATTGTGTTTTATGCGATTTCAATATTGGTTTAGTAATTGCCTGGTACATTTCGTCATTTTTATCACTTCTAATTTGTAATTCTGTATTAATAACAGTAACTCCTCCTAAGAAATCTTCTTTATGCTCTGCTACTAACAACTCATTCCCCTTAATATAAACATCTAAAATTGAAGTATCATTAGGTAAGTCTGGCGACTCAATACAATAAACTATAGGACCTCGCTTAATAGCTAATTGATTTCTTACTTCTTCAATTCTATTATGCCCTTCCAAACGTTTAATTTCCATTGGCATATCTAATACAATGGTATCGCCTGCCTTCCAAGAACGATTAATTACTGCAAATTGCCCCGAAGTTACTGTTGCAACTTCCTCTCCATTAACTCTTAAAGTACTGCCTGTAGCCCATTTAGGAATTCTAACTTTAATATCGAATGCAGTACTTTTGCATTCATCAACAGTAATTTTTACAACACCTTTCCAAGGGTATTCAGTGTCTTGTGATAATTTTAAAGGAGAGCCATCTAACATTGTTGTATTAAGGTTATTTCCTCCAAATAACACTACTGCTACTCCATTTTCTGATAAATTATATGCCCATCCCGAGCTTTTACATACTGTTCGCACTAAATTTGGCGGACAACAGAAACACTCTAAATAAGGCTCTCTTACTGGACTTTCTGTAGCATTATCATGCGCTCCATAGTCTCTTGAATTATTTACCATTCTAAGTGGGTTAGAATAGAAATAATCTTTCCCCTCAATACTAATTCCTGACAGTCCGCTGTTATAAAGCACTAATTCTATAATATCTGCATAGCGGGATTCTTCTTTAATTCCCAACATTCTATTACTAAACATGGCATTACATAGATTTGCACAAGTTTCGTTATAAGCGGTCATGTTAGGCATCATATAAGCATCAATAAAACCTTCTTCAATCATATCCAAACTAGTAGAAGCACCATAGTGTGCTTGCCCAACAGCTCCTGTAACATACATTTTCTTTCCTGTTACATTTTCCCAAAGTTTATCTAACGCTTTTAGTAGTGCTTTTTCTCCTGTTTCTGCATACACATCTGCTGCGCCTGCGTAATAATATAACGCTAATACGGCATGCCCAACAGCTTCTGTAGATTCTCTAAAAGGAGTACGTTCTTGCACCATGTCTCCAATTGGGTATCCTTCTGTTGTAGAATCATGTTCAATCTTATAAGTTCCTCTACGGTTTATAAATTTCTCGGCAAGTTTAAGATACTTTTCATTTTTAACTGTTCTATAGAGTTCCACTAGCCCCATTATTTGAGTTTGATTAAAACCAAAACGCGCATAATGCTTAGTATCTGGCATAAAATACGTATATAATAAATCTGCCTGTTTAACTGCAATATCTAAAAAATTGCTCTGTCCTGTAATACGAAAATGTACACTTGCTGCAATAAACAAATGTCCAAAATTGTACATTTCATGATATTTTCTATTCGAAAATCTATCGGCTCCTTCTGTAATTTGGATATGTGTATGTATATAACCATCATCTTCTTGTGCTTTAGCTATCCATTCAATATATTCATCTAACTCTTTAAGAATTGATTGATCCTTAGTTAGTCCATAAATATACATTTTGGCTTCCATGAATTTATAGAAATCGCCATCATGCCAATAAAAACCTTTATGCCCTCCTTCTTTTTCTCCTGCAGCAATTTTGAAGTTGTTAAGTCCATGTCCAATATCACCACATAAAAGATCTCCCATATAGGGTAACATTCTTTCTGCAGCAGCTTTTACTTTATCTGCCCAAAAACCTGAATTCCATTTACAATCTCCAAAATTTATACTTTTAAGCTTTACAAATGGACTTTCAGAGGTGTTTGTAATTGCTTTTATATGTGTTGCTGTTGTACTCATTTTTTATTCTATAATATTTAAATATATCTTAATTCACTTTATTACTCTTATCGGACTTGTGTATGAGTAGTAGCGGGTTTTTACTCACAAACCTTTCGGTTTTGCACGGCCCTTTGTTTTATGTTCATACTTTCGTTTTTATCACTTTAACCGCTATTACTTATACACCGTGTTACAAAACATTTTAATTTATACGCTGAAAAGCCAATCATACCACCTATTATTAAACCCAAAACACTATAAATAAAAATAACAAACCAACCATCAGTTGAAATATAATTCCAAAAAGGTCTGAAGCAATCTTCACAATATCCAGCAGTTTCCTCATAAGAAATAAATTCTTCCATTATAGGGTAAGAAACAGCAATTAATAAACCTATCAAACTAAAAATAATAATTGTTTTTTTCATTATTCTTTTAAAACTTCAGTTGGGAAATAGTTTTTGCTCTCATCTCTGTTGTCTAATAAAATATGCATTTTTTTATTTTTCTTCCATAGTTTTACAATTTTGTCTGAAACTTTTAGCCAATCCGAATTTGTTGTGTTATCATCATAATCATCATCTATCGAAGCTTGTTTGGCTTTTGCAAGAGTAGAATAAATATCTTCTTTTTGTATAAAAGCAAAGCATCCATAAGAACCACCTAAATGGTTAAAACCTTTTATTTCGTATGTTCCGCCAATGTGAATCATTACATCTGTTGCAAAGTTTGGGTTTTTTCTAGGAGAAGTTATAGGAGTTCCATCAAGTCGAGTTTGAGTAGCTAAAGGTTTTGCTGGTATTTTTCTTTCTCCAAATCTTCTAAATATAAAAGCATCTAACCCTGATAATCTTGAAGGGTAATTAGGTATCCACATTGCATCATATAGGTTTTGGTCTCGTTTAGCAGGAACAAATGCCCTATTAAGTAAAACGTGTGCGTTGTTTTCGTTTTTACCACGACTATACCAAGCATCACGAGTAACATCAAAAGAGAATTTTAACTCTTCTTCATCTTCTTTTTTTAAAACAACTTTTGCTTTATAAGTTGGTACAATTACAGCTGGATCATAAAATGTAGCTTCAACCCCTTTTAATGCCTGTATTGTATATCCTGTAACTTCATTTGTAATAATAACTCTAGGGACTATTAAAGGTATTTCAACACTAGCTTCTTTTTCGGGTTTCCATACATAGGCATAAATTTTTGTTCTCGCATATTTTTTATAGATGTACCTATAACATATATTTTTATCTTCGTCTAGATATGGATTTTCTCCTTTTTTACATTCTAAATCTACTATTTCTCCATCATCTATTTGTTCTGCAAACCAAATATGTTTTATTGGTGTAAAAGTAGACTCTTTGAATTTTGTAGCTTTAAAAATATAAGTTTTATCAACTTCCATTTTATCAACAAGTCCGTTATTTTCATCAAATGGACCTTCAATTTTTTCAACTAATGGTTTTGCAAATTTTAATGTGGCAGGTTTTTGAGCTGCTGGTGCTATTATTACATCAGGGTCGTCACACGTAATAGTTATTGATAATGTACTATATTCTTCTTTTATTCTAGGAGGGTTTTCTTTCTCCTGTATAGTGATTTTATCGTTAGCCATTTTTTAGATTTTAGTGAGTTTTAATGTTTTGTAACAATTTGCTATCATAATAATAATTAAATGACCAGCTTAATCCAACCGATGTATTTTAACCATTTCAATTAAATTATATCCAACATTAATATTGTTTACATATTCAGAACTTTTTACTTTTTATCAAAAAAATTAATTCTGTTATATGTAGTACTATATAACTAATATATTTAGAAACTTTATATCTCCTTCTTTTAGTTACTTAACTTCTCTTGAATCTCTTCTAATGACAATCCTTTAGTCTCAACTAAATACTTATATAAAATAATCATACCTATAAAGACTATTCCTGCATAGAAAATGAAAATGGTAGATGCTCCCATATTTTCCAACTGCCAAGGGAATAAGTATTGAATTAAGGCACTTACTGAGCTAGATATTAATGCAAATAAAGGAATAGCTACTCCTCTATTCGATATTGGAAAAATTTCTGAAAGTAATACCCACATAATAGGTCCTATAGAAAAATTAAAAGCTGCTATAAAACTTAATACTCCCAATAATACTAGCATAGCATTAAGACTTGCTGTTTCTTTAAGTATAGCCCCTGAATTATCTCTAACAGACTCTACTCCTATAACTTCCGTTAACGACCGTTTAAACTCTATATCACTATCAAACTTTTTACCAACTAAACTATATAACTTAGAAGCACCTGGAATTGTCTCCATTTTTTCAATTGCATCTTCTGTTACAGTGTACGTTGCTTGTCCTAACCCATATGCACAAATACCTAAACTAAGAATAATCCAAAATAAACCACCAATAACCAATGGCTTACGACCAAATCTATCAATTAAAAACAAAGATAATAGTGTAGAGACTAAACCTATAATACCAATCCATATAGTACTAGCAAAAGCTGCATCTGTACCTAATCCTAATTGTTCAAACATTGTTGGAGCATATATCATTACTGCATTAATCCCCGTAGATTGTTGTCCTATCGCTAATGTAAAAGCTATTATTAATACAATTTTCATTTTTTTATTGAAAATTTCTTTAATTTGACTCCCTGTAGTTCTATTTTTATTAGAACTCTCTACACTCTGTACCATTTGTTTAATTTGTGAATCAAGTTCACTTTCTGGATAAACCTTAGCTAACGATTTCCTTGCTTCTTCATTTCTTCCTTTGTAAATTAACCATGCAGGACTCTTAGGTATTATGAATAATAACGCAAACCACATTAAAGCAGGAATTATTTCTATTCCTAGCATCCATCTCCACCCTGTTTTTTCTAAATTAAGATCTTGCACCCACTGTGCTTCTGACCCCATCTGTTGCAAAATCCAATAGTTAATTAAATATGCTACGGTAAAACCAATTCCCATATTAATTTGTAACGTAGAAACTAATTTCCCTCGTTGTTCTACGGGTGCTATTTCTCCAATATACATAGATGCTAATGTAACGGAACTAAACGCTAACCCTCCTAAAAATCTAAACCAAAACAATAAAAGAAACGATGGCGCAAAAGCAGAACCAATAGCAGATATAATATAAAAAATAGCGATAATTTGAAGTGTTAATTTTCTTCCTAATTTATTACTTGAAAATGCTGTTAACGGCAACGCTATTAATACACCTATACCTGGAGCAGATCCAATAAGCCCCACTTGGGAAGGTGTTAAATTAAATTCTTGAGTAATAAATTTAAACCCTCCAGAAATTAATACTGCATCTAAACCAAATACAAATGATCCTAAGGCTACAATAATAGCATAAATAAAAGCATTTTTTTTATGAAAGTTCATAATAGTTATTCTTATTATTAATATAGTCGTACTTTAAGAAAACTAATTTCCTATAACGTTTTCTAAGTTAAAAAAACTTGCATGCAAAATAAGAAAACATATACTAAAACAAGGGATAAATGAAAAAATATAATATTATCTAAAATAATAAATATAACTCTAAAAAATCTTCTTTCTTTTTATACCCAATAAAATATTATCTAAAAAAATTATAAATTTCTGTACTAATAACTATCATTGCTATTTGTTCAATTATGTAAGGTACTTATTCTAATCTTATTTTTGATAAAACCTTAATATCCTTACTCTTTCTTTTTCTTATAACACAAGTATTATGAAGAAGTTTAACCTTAAAATACTAAAAACATATCTAAGTACTAATACCTATTTTATATCAATAATACTTGCAGAAGCTGCTAGGGTTTTCTACATTTGAAAACCTTATTAGTATTAATAAAAAAGATTATGAATCTACACGAATATCAAGCTAAAACTATCTTAAGTAGTTTTGGTGTTAAAGTACCTTTAGAAATATTAGCTGAAACCCCAGAAGAAGCAATTGCAGCAGCTAAGGAAATTAATGCCAAAACAGGAAGTAATGTGTTTGCTGTTAAAGCACAAATCCATGCGGGAGGACGTGGAAAAGGTGGAGGAGTTAAAATTGCTAAGTCAATAGACGAAGTAAAAACCTTTGCAGATCAAATTTTAGGAATGATGCTAGTTACTCCTCAAACTTCAGCCGAAGGTAAGCTAGTTCGTAAAGTATTAATTGCGCAAAACGTATATTATGACGGTCCTTCTAAGCCTGCTGAATTTTACATGTCTGTATTATTAAATAGAGCTACTGGTAGAAACATGATTATGTATTCTACTGAAGGTGGAATGGATATTGAAAAAGTTGCTGAAGAAACTCCTGAATTAATTTTTACAGAAGAAATTGACCCTGCAACAGGAATATTACCTTTCCAAGCTCGAAAAATTGCCTTTAATCTAGGTTTATCTGGTGCAGCCTTCAAAGATATGACTAAATTTGTAGTATCTCTTTATAAAGCATATGTTGGTTCGGACTCTTCTTTATTTGAAATTAATCCTGTGTTTAAAACTGCAGACGATCAAATTATGGCTGCTGATGCCAAGGTTACTTTAGACGAAAATGCCTTATACCGCCATAAAGATTATGCTGCAATGCGAGATCTTACCGAAGAAAATCCTGTAGAAGTTGAGGCCAAAGAAGTTGGTTTAAATTATGTGGATTTAGACGGTAATGTAGGGTGTATGGTAAATGGTGCTGGTTTAGCTATGGCCACTATGGATCTAATTAAGCAAGCAGGTGGTGAACCCGCTAACTTTTTAGATGTTGGTGGTACCGCAGATGCTAAACGTGTAGAAGAAGCTTTCCGCATTATATTAAAAGACGATAATGTAGCGGCTATTTTAATTAATATTTTTGGTGGCATTGTTCGTTGTGATCGTGTAGCACAAGGTGTAGTAGATGCTTATAAAAATATGGGGGATGCTATTAAAGTTCCTATTATTGTTCGTTTACAAGGAACCAATGCCGATATTGCTAAAAAATTAATTGACGATAGTGGTTTAAATGTACAAAGTGCTGTTCAATTCCAAGAAGCTGCCGATAAAGTTCAAGCCGTATTAGCTTAAAATAATAGTTTTAGCCCCAAAACTACCATTTACAGTAGACCCCAATAGTTTAAGAACTATTGGGGTCTACTTATATAAACCTTAAGTATTACCACTTCCAAAGAGAATTATATAGTAAATAAAAGTATATAATTTAGTTAAATCCTATTAGGAAAATCAATCCAAAAAGAGAACTCTAAATTTTTCAAAAAAATTCGATACCATTTTTAAATTGACATTAACCTTGTAAAAAAAATGATATTTAGATAACTAAATTTATATACTACGAAAAATTCGGTATTTTAAATGTGCTTGTCTTTAATCTTATCTATAATTTTAGCTAAACACTAAATAAATATTTATCTTTTCTGCATAATATATTACATTCAATTACTAGAATCAATATTTTTTTTAAATGAACAAGATTATAAAAGTTTTAATTGCAGCATACGGATCTAAGAAATTAGGAGGTGGTTGTTTTTCTACAGTACTTATTTTTATTATTATTTATTGGTTATTAGGTAAAGTTGGATAGATCTATTTTCCTTACAATGGCAAATATTAAAGATTTATTTAAAGGCTATTGCCAAATGCCACTATTATGGGAAGGATCTTTACTAGGATTACATCAATTTGAACAAACCAAACTATTAGAAGAAATTACCACTTTTATTAACATTAAATCTAATAAACGTTTAGGGAAAATAGCAGAGGATTTATTTTCGCTTTGGATATCTAATCAAAAACGTTACCATATAGTATTCAAAAACCTTCAGATAATTAATCAAAAACAAACTATAGGCGAATTAGATGTTCTATTATTTGATACAATGTTTAAAGAATATCTACATGTAGAATTAATTACTAAATTTTACGTACTTAATCCCGAATTTAACCCCAATGATATTAATGCTTGGATAGGTCCTAATAAAAACGATTCCTTACAAAAAAAAGTAAATAAGTTAATAAACAAACAATTACCTCTTTTACAGCATAAAGTAACTCAAAAAAAATTAAAAGATTATCTTCCTCCAAGAATTAGCATTACACAAAAAGTCCTATTTAAAGCTAACTTATTTGTTCCTTTAAATTTTAAACAGAACTTAACTCAGTTTAATTCCAAATGTATTGTAGGAAATTATCTTACTTTCGAGTGTTTTAAAAAAGAACATCAAGTAGATAATCTCTATTTTTGTCCTACAAAACAAGATTGGTTACGCTTTCCCGAAACCCAAAAACAATGGGGAAATATAGAGACTGTAATTCCATTGATAACACAGTTTATGCTGGCACAACAGTCTTTATTAGTTTGGACAAAAAATAAAAATAATTACAAGCGTTACCTTATAGTTCCTTACAGAGGGTTTTAACATTTATGACAAAAAAACAAACAAAAAAGAAATTAAAAAAAAAGTCTAAAAATTCTTTTAAAAAGCAAATTTATAAACTTATAAAAGCATTTTTTTTAATAGGAAGCCTTGTTTTGGGAATTTTAATAGCCAGTATTTATTTAGGCTTTTGGGGAAATCTTCCCACAAAAAAGCAACTTACCGAAATACGACAAAATAAAGCTACTGAAGTTTGGAGTGAAGATAATAAACTTTTAGGTAAATTTTATACTACAGATAGACAACCTATACCCTTCAATAGGTTTCCAAAACATTTAATTAACGCTTTAATTGCTACAGAAGATGTACGTTTTTATGAACATAAAGGCATAGATAAATTAAGCATGCTTCGAGTACTTTTTAAATCTGTTTTACTTCAGAATAAATCTTCTGGAGGAGGAAGCACTTTATCTCAACAATTGGCAAAGAATATGTTCCCTCGGCGTAATATAGGAAAGTTTGGTATTATAATTCATAAAACTAGAGAGATTATTATAGCCAATAGATTAGAAGAGGTATATTCAAAAAATGAATTGCTAGAACATTATTTAAATACCGTTCCTTTTAGTGATAATACTTTTGGAATTGAAAGTGCTTCACTAAAATTTTTTAATAAGTCTGCTTATCAATTAAAATTAGAAGAGGCTACTGTTTTGGTAGGAATGCTCAAAACTAATTATTATTATAATCCACGTTTATTTCCTTTAGCGAGTAAAAAACGCAGAAATACGGTATTACAACAGATGTATAAGTACAATTATATTTCTGAAAAAGTATTGAAAAAAACTCAAAATCTCCCATTAGAAATAGACTATCAAAACTTTAGCCATAATAAAGGTTTAGCTCCTTATTTTAGAGAACATATTAAACAACAAATTAAAAAATGGTTAGACGTTTATAATAAAAAAAATAAAACTCAATTAGATTTATTCCATAGCGGTTTAAAAATTTATACTACATTAAATGCCGAGATGCAGGAGAAAGCCGAATGGTCTATGAAAAAACATTTGGCAAGTTTACAAAAAGAATTTGAACATAGTTACGGGAGGTCTGCTCCTTGGCTTAAACCAATGCCTAAAACTTTAGTAGAGAAATCTAAAATTTATAAAGTTTTAAAAAAACAAGGACTATCTAAGCAACAAATTTTAACAAAATTTAATAAATCACACAATTTTGAAGTATTTACTTGGAAAGGAAAACAAATAATAAAAGGAACCACAAGAGATAGTTTATCATATTATTCTAAATTTTTAAATACTGGATTTGTTTCAATTTCACCACAGTCAGGACAAATAAAAACATGGATTGGAGGGATTAATTTTGAGCATTTTAAATACGATCATGTAAGTCAAAGTAAAAGACAAGTAGGTTCTACATTTAAACCTATAGTCTATGCTACAGCCTTAGAAAATGGATATACAAGTTGCGACTATATTTCAAACGAAACAGTCATTTACGAAGATTTAGATAATTGGTCTCCAACCAATGCTTCCGAAAAAGAAAACAATAAAAAAGAATACAGTCTTTGGGCTGGTTTAGCAAAATCACTTAATGTAATAAGTGTAAAATTAATTCAGGCAGTAGGTATAGATAAAACAATAGACATGGCATATAATATGGGAATTACTTCCAATTTACCAAAGGTACCTTCCTTAGCTTTAGGAACCGCAGAGTTAAGTGTATTGGAGTTAGCTAAAGCTTATACTAGTATTATAAATGGAGGTAAATATGTTACCCCTTATTCAATTACAAAAATAGAAGATTATCAAGGAAATATATTAGCCTCATTTAATTCTAAGATTGCGAATAAATCAGCTTTTTCAAAAACTACTCAAAAGCAGTTAATTCAAATGATGCAAAAAGTAACCGATAGTGGTACCGCAAGACGTTTACGATGGAAATATCATTTAAACAACCAAATAGCTTCTAAAACAGGAACTACTCAAAATAATAAAGATGGTTGGTATGTAGGAATAACCCCCAAATTAATAAACATTTGTTGGGTAGGAACCGATAATTATCATTTAGGCTTTAAAAGTACTCGCTTAGGGCAAGGTGCTAATTCAGCATTACCTATTTTCGCACAATGGTATAAATCCTTGTCTATGGATAGTAAATTTGATAAATATACTAAAGCAAAATTTACAAATTTAGGAACACCAATTAATTGTTTATCTTCTCGAAATCCCAAAAAAAACTTAATAGAGAAAATTTTTGGTACTAAAAAACAAAAAAGACAATATCGTCAAGAAAAACGAAAAGAAAGAGGAACTATTTTTAAACGTTTATTTAAAAAAAGGAAATAGTTTAAATATTAAGATTAAATTGTAAAAGAATATGAATGAATATGTAAAAGTGTTAACCAATAGTTCCATTATTATTAACCGAATAGCTTCTTTATTAAATCAAAAAAATATACAAACATTAATTAAAAACAATTTTGAATCTGCTAGGTTAGCTGGTTTTGGAGCTCCACAAAACGAAATTGAATTATATGTAATTAATTCTGAATTTGAAAATGCTAAAAAAATTATTACCGATTTTAAAAAAGAAAATAAATTGTAAAATCACTGCCGTCCGAAAGTTTTCACGATTGGATGTGTAATTTAAACCTTGTCCAAAGTTTAAATTACACATCCCTAAAATGGAAAAAGCGCTACATAGGCTTTAGTAAAATGCGTCACAAAACAAGTAAAAGCCATAAGCTTAGTTTTACATTAGGTTATTATCGTAGATTAGCCACTCTAAAAACAGTATTAGAACAACAACAATCGTATTTTGAAACAGGAATATCATCCAAAAATAGAATTGTGAGTATTGCCAAAGACTACACTAGATCTATTGTTAGAGGAAAAGAGGTTAAACCTGTAGAATTTGAAGCTAAGGTTAATAAATTACAGATTTATGGGATTAATTTCATAGAGCATTTAAGTTTTAACGCCTTTAATGAAGGTACTCGGCTACAAAGCACCGTTTACAAAGCTCAATCACTTACTATTAACCCAGCGGTAATATAATTATATTACCGCTGGGTTAATAAAGAAAAACAGGAATATATTGAGTTATTCTTTTTACCGTCTTATTCTCCTGAGAAAAACCCCGATGAATACCTAAACTGTGATTTAAAATATGCTTTATCTGAAAAACCAGCTCCTAAAAACGAAAAACAGCTTGAAGAAAATGTTTATAACCCTATGAAGATGCTAACTCTAAATAGTGACAGAGTTGCTAAATATTTTAAGCATAAGGATATAAAA
>CALLUJ010000079.1 GCA_938011245.1 uncultured Aquimarina sp.
AATAGTATTCAGTTCCGCCGTTGGTTTTGAGTAAATTCAGACGTTGTTAATTCAGTTTTTGCCAGCCAATTCTTGTGAGTTTAAACCGCATTAAAATAGCCTGACCAAAATTCCACCGTAGTTTTTGAGCTATTGTATGTAACGTCTTGGTGTATGATTTCGTTACGGGAAAATGGTCGCCCATTTTTCCGATTTAGCCCGAAAGATAGCAAAAAGGCAGGAATTTACCAGCGGTAAATTCCGCCGTAATGAATTATACGCCTTGTTACATACAGTAGTATTTGGTGTTTTCAATATTCAATTCGAGCGTAAGTTCTGTTTGGGTTTTCAGCTTATGATTCAGCCATAGCCATTGCAGGTTAGGGTAGAAGTTGGCTAAAAATCGGCTGGCTTTTAAAATTCCGACATTGCTTTCTTGGGTTCTATTCCGCTTTAATTTTTCAGATTTCGATTAGTTGTTCTGTAATTCAATTCACGCGTAATTCTGTTTAGCGTTCAGTTTCGCAATTGTGTGAAATCCCGCCGTTGGTAATTTCGAAATAGTATTCAGTTCAGCCGTTGTTAATTCAGTGTGAGTTTAAACCGCATTAAAATAGCCTGACCAAAATTCCACCGTAGTTTTTGAGCTATTGTATGTAACGTTTCATGTATGAAAAGTGCGACTTGGCGCGTATGATTTTCCGCTAGGAAAATCAGCAGAAGCCAAGGAAGCACAGCCCATCATGTTAAGCAATAAAGTAAGCATTTTTTATACATATTGTTAACTTTTAGTAGCGACAGATTCGAGTAAAAACAATTAGCCGTAATATTTTGACAGAACCATTGCGATAAACAGCCAGCCGCAATACTTTCGCTGTTGGACGGTAATTGATTCGGTTCGATTTGCCGTAAGTTTCTCTCCGCGTAAACAAACTAAATTCTAGGCGCAACGATTAGGTCTAGATTGCGAATCAGGCTAAAGCCTTTACAAAGTTCCGCTTTTAAAGGTCAGTTTTATAATCCGCAAGGCAATTCGAGTGAATTATCCACATAAAGATTTTTTTTCGCAATATTAGGGAGCTATTAAAGTTAACGGTATCGGCTATGGTTAGTACGGGATTTCAGAGAACTGAATTTTCGGACTTGCACTTAGCCAAAACTTTTTATTTTGTTTTATCTTTTTTTATTCTAAAGCCAAATCAAAAGATTTGGCGGACTTGGTTAAAAGTTCTAAACTTTGGATTAAGCACCGAAACCCGTATTAACTATAGCCATTGTTAGCCACAGTATTTTTTCAGACTTCAATTCTTGCTCCTTTCTGTGCATTATGATATCTGCATAAAACTTGTCCGTTTTCAATATCTGTCATTCCACCTTTTGCGTGAGGGAAAATATGGTCAGCTTGATATTCGCTCCAACTTACAGTTGATTCTTTTTCTCCCTTATTTTCACTCAAGCATTTTTGACAAAGACCTTTATCTCTACGATAAATTTTGATTCTGTCTGCTTCGTTGAACATTCGTCTGTCATCTTTTGTCGTTAACGAAAGTTCATTTTTCGCTAAATACTCAAAAAATAGTTGACGAAATATCATATCTCGCTCTTTTAAATTATAAGCACTTTGTTGTCGGTTGTTACTAAAGTGCATAATATCTAAATCGTCTCCATTTTGTTTACTCCAACGTTGGTAGAAAGAAAAGAAAAAATCTTTAATCCATTGTTTTTCTTTGTCGTCAATTACGTAATGACTTCTTAAATGTCGAACTAATTGATAAACTGAAATAATTACGTATTCACGACTTAATTCCTTAATTCCGTTTTTTTCGTCAATCATTGTGTCGTTACCGAAAATGTCAAAAAGTAAATTCAGAGTTCGTATGCAACTTTTAGCCGTTTCTGTATTCTCAAAATCTTCATTTCCGATTCCATCTTCTCTTATATACTTGTCTATAAAATCGAAAATTACTTTGTCCCGAACGTCAATATAATCGTTTTCCTCTTCTAGAATCAAGAACCTTGTAAAAAGTGCCAAATGTTGCATTCGGTCATTCTTTCGATCAATTATTTTGAAAAATTTATGTTTGTTCTTATTTGAGTCAATTGGTTTGTAATTTTCAAAGTCAAAAGTTATATCATCACTATATTTTACGATAAAATTTCTTGCTGTTGAAGCTAATTGAGCGTGAGCAATTTCCATAAAATTTAGACTTTCTCCTTGTTGAAGTCTCCAAAAAATTTCTGTAGCTATTTTTTGGTGCTTTGGGTTTTTCGGGTCTTCAATACTTTTGATTACGTCGCCACTTATATGAAGGTTTTTGTCAATGAACATTCTAAATTCAGGTGACAAATCTTTAAAATATTTTCCTGGAAGTTCTGGGTGAATTTCTGAAAGTGATTTTGGAAGTTTGAAAACGTTATTAAAGAAATTTTGAATTGACGTTATTCTTTGTTGTCCATCAATTATTTCGTTAACCGTTTTTTCGTCTGAAAGTCGAACTTCTCTAATTACTAATTTAGGAACGTAATAACGTCTAAAAATACTATCGATAAGAGCTTGTTGTTTTTTAACGCTCCAAACTGCTTTTCTTTGGTAAGGTGGTCTTGTTATATAGTAATCTGTATAATCGTGAAAGTCTTTCAAACGAATTTTATCTTCTACGATTAAATATTCTTGTTTTGGGTTAAATGACATTCGTTTTTCGGTTTTTATATTCTGACTAACGTAAAAATAATTTACTGTTTATCAATGTTTTACATTTATTCATTTTTCTGCTCATTTTTACGTTCGCATACGTACTGAAGACTTTTTTGGAGTCTATGAGGGATTGTGGCTAACGTTAAATATATGGCAAGTTGGGCATAAAACAAGCGATTATTTTCGAACTAGCCACAAGCCAAACTTTTGCATTTTGTTTTAATTTTTCTCTTTTAATACCAAATCAAAAGATTTGGCGATTTTGCAAATAGAGAAAAGCCTTTGGATTAAACATTAATCGCCCAATTTGCTATATATACTGTTGTAAAACGTACTTTATATTAGATTTCAATTGAGATGTTCACCTTTCCGCCAAGTCCTTTTTCAACAATATCAAATAAGGTTTTTAAAGTTAGATTACTACCATTATTTTCTACACGAGAAATATAAGTCCGCTTTTTGTCAATTAGTACTCCAAGTTGCTCTTGTGTCAGATTTTTTTCCTCACGAGCATTTCGTAAAAGTAAACCGATTTTAAACGATTCAAAATCTCTGTCGAGTTCATCTCTGCGTTCCGTTCCTTTTTTTCCGTAAACGTTATCCTTAATATCTTTCCAGCTTTTAGTTTCCATTTCCTTTGTTTTTTTCTTCATAATACTCTTTCATTAATCGGACAGCTTTGTCAATTTCTTTTTTCGGTGTTTTCTGCGTCTTTTTTGTAAATCCGTTTAAGAGTATAACTAATTTACCTTTGTCGAAGAAGCAAAAAACTCGCCAAATATTTGAGCCTAATTTTATTCGCGCTTCAAAAAGTCCTTTATGCGTTTTCATTGGCGCCAAATATGTTTTCGGCACGTGCTGATAGGTTTCAATTATTTCAATGACCTTAAATATTTTGTCTTGAACCTTTTTCGGTTGAGCAAGCAGAAAATCCTCGAAATAATTTTTGTATTGTATTACTTGCCTAACTTTTTCCATTTAAGCAAATGTAACTTAAAAGTTACTATTTTCAAAATATTAAAGGCTGATTTTTAATTTTTAGGGTTTTCGGGTATGTTTTACAACGTTCCGGCTATAGTTAGTACGGGATTAAAATTACTGAATTTCCGATTAAGCACTTAGCCAAAACTTTTTATTTTGTTTTATCTTTTTTCTTTATAAATCCAAATCAAAAAGATTTGGCGGACTTATTTAAAAGCTCTATACTTTGGGTTAAGCACCAAAAACCGTATTAACTATAGCCATTGTTGTAAAACGTTTTTTTATTCTGATTTTGAAAATTGCTTCTCAATATTTGAACCATCCTCAAAGGTTTGTGTTATTGTCAATTTATTATCTTTTTCAGAGTATTTAATTTTCTCGTCATATTGTGTATCTCTCCAACGTCCGTCACTATTTCCCCAAATAATGTACTTTCCATTAAATTTGATTTTGTAATCAAACTTTTTTCCATCACCTTTTCTAATGTAAGAAACATAATAAATTCCATTATTATCTTTGACATTAATTATTTCTGGTGGTTGATTCATAATTGTCGACATTGTATATTTAGCAATTTCTGTTTCGGTAAAAAGTTGTTTTGTTAATTCAGTTTTTTCTGCTTTCTTTTCTAAGACTACTTTAGATTTCTCTTTCTTATTACTGCAACCACTAATTAAAATTGCGAAAATTAAAATGTTTAAAATGCTTTTCATTTTCTGACTTTTATAAACCAAGTATCTGTTTTTTCTTTTGGTCAAATTCTTCTTGTGTTAAAATTCCTTTTTCTTTAAGTCCAGCCAGTTTTTCTAATTCGTCCGCATCTGATTTAGGATTTTGAATAATTGTTTGTGATTTTGAGCCATTCCGAAGTCCGTTTATTTCAGATTTGAGTTGGTCAAATTCAGTTTGTTGTTTTTTAGAAAAATTCACACTATAATCGTCATTTGGTGAAGACATTAAACTTCCTTTTGATAACTTTTTAGTGTTTTGAGGTGTCTCAAATTGGATAAATCCCCAAGTCATTGAATTGGCAGATTTAAAATTCATATTTTTTATATTGTCCAAAAAAATCTCTTTATCTCCAGAAGTCAACATTCTTTTTAGTCCGCTTAATTTTTTTTTAATTATTAATCTGTTTTCATAAAGCTCAATCGAACCATTTCTTCCGTTTGCTTTAAATACTATTTCGTTCATTTTTTGTTTGTATTTCGTTCGTTTATCAAAATGTTTTACAACGTTTATGTATAAGAATGGTTGCGGGTTTGTATGCGAGGATTTTCTGCAAGAAAATCAGACGTTACAAACACGCAACGACCTTTGATTAATGACTAAACCGCAATTATTTTTATACGGTGTTGGCATTAGTTTTTATTGTTTTACATATCTCGGATTCAGACCTGTTGATTGTACTACTTCTATTTCTGTATCTGAATATTTTCTAAAATGATACGTGTTGGTTATTGAATTATTACTTTCAATGCTAATAATATAATTTTCATTGTCGACAGTTTCTGAAACAACAACTAAACCTTGGGATTGGTCAACAATTCCTTTCCAACAAGAAGTTTGACTACTAACAACAGTACAAAAGTCGTCCGATGTAAATTTAAATCCAAGTCCAGAGTTTATATTGTCAAAAAATCCTAACCAAGTCCCTTGAATCCATTCAGGTGGATTTATTTCAGAATTATTGTTTCCAGAATTGTCATCGTCAGAAGATGAACACGAAGAAAATAAAAATGTAATTACGAATATCAGTCCAATAATTTTTCTCATAGTCTAATTGTTTTTAAATGGATTTTCGCCCTCAATCATAATTACAGTCCCCATTCTTTTATACTTCAATTGTTTTCCTCTTACGCAGTAAACATAAATTCCGTTTCCAGCCTGTTCTGACAAACGAGTTAGAGTAACTTCAGATTCTTCACAGTCATTGTCAATCGCAACGTGTTTTTTAATATCCTCAAGAGATGGAAAAGCACCCTCATTAAATCTGTTCATTCTTTTAGCCCATTTTTTTGTTTTCTTATCTCGTTCAGGTTCTTTAAATCCTTCTTCTACCTCACAGGTTTTAACTTCTTTCTTTTCCGATTTTGCTTCTTGTCCAAAAGAGGCGAATGATATTAGCAGAATTGCTAATAAGTAAATTTTTTTCATTTCGTTTGATTTATTAATGTTCTTTGAGGTTTGGCAATGTCCTCTTAAATTAATGCCAACGGTTAAATATATAGCGTTTAGGGCAGCGGACAAGCGATTAATTTCGGTTTTGTACTAAGCCAAACTTTTGTATTTTGATTTATCTTTTTCGTTATAAAGCCAAATCAAAAGATTTGGCGACCCAACAAACAAACACAAACTTTTCGAACTGACTTAAACCGCCCTATTTGCTATATATAGTGTTACAAAACGTTTTTAATCTTAGTGAAAAGAAGCGTAATTATTACAACAGATAGAATCCCTAATGAAATTATATCAAAAACGATAATATCAGCAAGGTTATAAATAAATTTTAAATTATAATTATTAATATTAGTTTCTTCTATATCATATTTAATTGAAGTAAATACACCTAACACATGTATTACCTTAAACACTAAAAAAGTAATTAGAAAAAACAAAATACTGAATTTAATTATTTTTTTCATTTTAAATTACTTTAATCATTAGATGAAGAGCCTATTAAACCTCCACTTGATGCAGGGCTTGAACCACTACTTGTGTCTTCTGTACTTGAAGAATTGGCAGAAGAACCAGAACTATCTCCAGAAGAACCTGATGATTCACTTGAAGATCCAGCTTTATTTAATTCATTAAAAGTTGTCACATTAAACACTTCTTTAAACCGTTTAGTATCTTTCAAAATAATTTTTCCCTGATTATCGTTTAAATAATTCTCAAGAGAACTAGGTATAACAAAATCTTCATCGTACTGACCTATCTTTTTTCCTTTGTATTTGAAGAGGAATTTTTTAAAGAGTTCTGTTCCTGCTTTTTCTAAAATTTCAATACTTTCTGTAGTACAATTATTACCAGTTAAATCATATTTATCAATTACTTTTCCATAGGTATCTGTTTTAATTTTACCTGAATCAGGAAGCTCATTACTAGATTTCCATATTTTGTCATAAATATTAAACACTATTGACTCATGAACATCATTAACTTTAAAAACATTAGCATTTAGTCTGAATAATTCTTTTTGCATATACTCAAGAGCCAAGTCATTTGTGAATTTAATCAAGACCCCTTCACCACTTATTGGTATCCAATCAGCATCATCGTATCTACCATATGTAAATAGTGTAATTTCATTGTTTTTATGAACTGATAGAAATGTGTGACCGGTACCTTTGGTCTCTGTCCAAAGAAAAGTTCCACGAAAAAGATTGTGTTGAAAAACAGACAATTCAGCCTCTTCTTTTTGCTCTGTAATGTAACAGTAAAAAGTGATTTCACAACCACAAGCTTCAATATCATTTGTATTGAATGTAACTTCAGAACCTTTTGATTTGAAAGCACCAATAACACTTTCACCCTTGTTTGAAGTATAGGAATATGACCATTTTATAATTTCTTCATTCTCTGGTATTAAATCATCTTTAAATTTCTCAACTTTTAAAGTATATTCCTTACCTAGTAGTAATCCGTTATAATTATTATTTTCTTCTCCATCAAAACCTTTGTTAAGAGGTGTTTTCATTTCAATTTTTTCAACTTGATATTTTTTTTGATTAACTTTTGGTAAATCAAAATCCATTGAGATGTGCGGATAATTATCAAACCATACTTTAGGCATACTTTTTATTTTTGAGTTTGTTGAGTAATGTTTTGTAACGGTTAGTATAAGAAATCGTAGGGCAGATGATATGCACTTTCGTTTCGGTTTATTACTTAGCTAAATATAAATATTTTGCTTTTATCTTTTCTACTATAAACGCCAAATTTTATGTTTAGCGGACTTTGTTAATATGCACAGACCTTTCGTTTAAGCACAAACGCCCTATGTTTTTTATACATTGTTGTGTTTTCGTACTTTTTCCACAAACTTGATAGCGATGACGTGAAAGCTCTTTTAAATTTGAGAGGTACGAACAAACTTTAAATGTGCTTGAATCTTGCGTTGGCTTATTTCACAAACCTAATCTGTAAGTTCAGTTTAAAATATAATTCTCCATCTTCTTCATAAATAGAACCAAAATCATGTCTATTGGAGCTTGCTGTATCTAATTTTGTATTATTAAATAAGTAGTTTTCAAATTCATTCCTGTTGTAAATATGGTAACATAAAACATCTCCATTTTCCTTTACAATTAAATATCCACCAGTAGCATCATATTGTCCAGTCCAAACTTTAGAAGGCATCATTCCTAAAGCGATGTCTGTTAAAAATCGTTTAATTTTGTATTCGTAAAATTTATGTTCGTTTGAAACGTCAAAGTTTAAAGGATTTTTAGAATTCGTATTTTCAACTAAATCAAGAATGCTTGATTTTTTAGATGAATAAAATTCATAGACGATTTGAGATAATATTTCAGGTAACTTACTGTCAATAAGAATTAAATTATTAGAGAAAACTTGTTTTTCGGTTTTAACAAAATCAAATTGACCATTTAAATCTAAAACAGTATTGATTCTATCCATTATTTTACTTCTTGAAGAGATTGAATTAATATCTTCTATTTGTGATGAAGTAAATTTTGTGTTAGAAATTTTGAAAATAAAGTTAGTTGTCTTACCTGCATTTAATAGAGTAGAAGGACTACCTAATTGAGATTTTATACTAAAGCCTAAAGTTGGTTGTTGATTTGTCCTTTGGTCGTGAACAACAATTGTAATATCTGTTTTAGCTGTTGAACTTGCTTTTAAAGAAATACAATTAATTGATTGCATAAATTCTTCAATTTCGGGAACGGAAAAGGTTCTCTCTTTGTTTTCTTTTATTTTTTCAAGTAAGAATTTAGCTTTTTGTTTAAACTCGGAAATTTCAATTTTAAGAACTTCTTCCCCTCCAGAAATAAGTATGATTTCGTCTTGAATAGAATATTCAAAATCACCGTTATTTTCTGTTCTTAAAACACGTAAAATGGGGTAAACAATACCTTCTAATTTCTCAATCTCTTTGTTTCCAAGAAATAATTGTTTGTCTCCAAGTAATTTAAACAGCGTGTAAATCTCACTCCATTCTCCTTTATTTCCTGTAATCATAAACCTTTAAGTTTTTCTATAATTTTTTTTGCTGTTGCTTGAATTGCAGGAACAGCAACAGAATTACCAAATTGTTTATAAGCTTGAGTATCTGAAACTACAATTTTATAATTATCAGGAAAACCTTGCAATCTTGCCCATTCTCTTGGTGTCATTTTTCGTATTCCTTCTCGATTTACGTTACCTCTAATATTGGTTACAGGAGTATAATCTTTTAGTCTAAAATCATAAAGTAAATTTCTCTCTCTTCCCATTCCGCCACAAACAACTGCGTTTGCAATTCCATTATTTGGAATTATTTCGTAACCAAATCCATTACCTTTACTTGCGTGTCGAGCTTTGTGATTTCGTAAAGTGTTTACATAAGTTTCAGACAAGTAGTATTTTACAGAAACTGTTTCAGTTTCTAAAATATCTTCAAGAGTTGGCTTTTTCTTTATAGGTTTAGGATATTCAAATTCTGTAATGTTTAAATCTTTTCTAAAACCTACGATAAAGATTCTTTCTCTATTTTGTGGAACACCAAATTCTTTAGCATTCATTACTTGTGGTTCAGGGACAAAATAATCTAAATCTTCACGTAATACATTTAAAATTGTAGCTAATGTTTTTCCTTTATCGTGACTTCTTAAACCTTTTACATTTTCTAAAAATATAGCATTTGGTTTTTTCTTTTTTATGATTTCGGCTACATCGAAAAATAAAGTTCCTCTTGTATCTTCAAATCCACCTCTTTTACCTGCGATAGAAAACGCTTGACAAGGAAATCCTGCACATAAAACATCAAAACCGTCAGGAATATAATTCTTAGTAGAGTCTTTTGTAATATCCCCAAATGGTACTTCACCAAAATTAGCTTGATAAGTTTGTTTTGAGTATTTATCCCATTCGCTTGTGAAAATACATTTACCTTTTAAATTTTGAAGAGCAAGTCTAAAGCCTCCAATTCCTGCAAATAAGTCTATAAATTTAAAATCAGGGTTTTTAGGAGCAGGAAAGGGAACACTGTCTTGTTGAAAAATTAGATACTGTAAAGCTTCTTCAGCAGTTGAATGTAATATTTTTTCTTCAGAGAATTTGTATTCAAATAAATTCTTTACGTGTTCTATTGCATCTGGTTTATAAAATTGAGAAACTCCGTTTTTATGATTATGTAAATAATGAGTAAATGAAGCTTCTGTATCTTTATCAGATTCTATAAGTGTTATTTTGAACTTTTTTTCTTCAAAATTTTCAATAGATATTTTTTCTTTTAGAATCACGTTATTTAATAGAATTTAGAAATGGCAAGTTACGAAAAAATATCGTTTAGAATGGAAAGAAAGCAATGTGTGCGACAGCACTTTTTGCTTTGCACGGTTGGCTTTTTTAGGTATGAAACACAACGTATTAGATGTATACAAAGTTAAGGAGTTAGGAGTAAAGTCCTTAGACTTAACTCAAGCCAATTTACAATTTTATACTTAATTTTTATAAGTATCAAATTGTTCATTGGCGAAATTGCTTTATAGCCAAACAGTAATTAAAGCAATTATCTCCTTAATTTTGTATACATCATGTTGTGCGCTGTTGTTTTCTCTCAAATATCATTCTCTATGCAGTATTGTTTCTACCGAGATTGAGAGAAAATCTAGTCTTTTATTATATTATTGAAAAATAAAAGACTATCAGCTTGCAGTTTCCATGCTTCACACTTTTTTAAGGAACACAGATTCATTTAAGAGCTTACATTACTTATATCTACCATATGAGTAGTTTAAGCTTTGTCTCATTATATAAATAATTGCTTACAAGTTAATTGCTTTAAGAGACAACAAATAATTACAATCGAATGTAAATAATAAACTACCGAATATAATTTGACTAAGGCTTTAGGTTTGTAATGTCGATAATAGACACTTAATTAATAGTTTAAATTTTTATTATGAGTAAATTAAGAAATAAAGTACAATTAATTGGAAACTTAGGGAATGAACCAGAAGTTATTTGTTTAGATAACGGTAAAAAAGTAGCTAAATTTAGTTTAGCTACTAATAGTACATACTTGGATTCACAAGGTGAACGAATTAAACAAACCGATTGGCATAATATAGTGGCATGGAATAAAACAGCAGAGATTATTGAAAAATATGTAACTAAAGGCAAAGAAATTGCTATTGAAGGAAAATTAACAACCAGAAATTACGATACTGAAAAAGGAGAAAAAAAGTATGTAACAGAAGTAGTGATAAGTGAATTACTTATGCTAGGAGGAAATTAGTTTGTTTTTTTTGGATTACAACTACTATTTAATGGTACAAAAATTTATACTAGATAACTAACAAGACTTGTTGTAAATTAAGAGTAAAGTAATATTCTTTAAGAACAAATAAGGTTTTAATAAACCTTAAAAAAAGCTTTTAATAAATAATTAGCGTAGCTGCATTGCAGCAAAAGCAAAATGTAAGGAAGTACTTTTTTTTAGACCAATAGGGGTAAATAATTGAAATTATGAAAAAAATAGTAGGAATAGTTTTTTTGTTATTAAGTATAACAGTATCTGCACAAGTTGATTATTATACAAAAGGAGGCGTAGCGGTTGATGGTTATGATGTAACAGAGTATTTTAATAAGACTCCAAAAAAGGGAGTGAAAGAGTATTCTGTAAATTATGATGGTACTCAATTTTATTTTGTTAATGAAAAAAATAAAACCAAATTTGAAGCAACTCCAAAATCTTTTATCCCACAATATGGAGGATATTGTGCCTATGCTATAGGAACAAAAGGAGATAAGGTGAAAATAAATCCTGAAACTTATGAAATTAGAGACGGTAAACTATATTTATTTTATAATTCTTGGGGAACTAATACGTTAGATTTATGGCATAAAGAAGGAGCAGAAGCTCTAAGGATAAATGCCGATAAGAACTGGGAAAAGATTAAGAATAAACAGTAATGTAATTTTACAAGCGTGCTTGTTTTTATTGTTTAGTTTATATTAATAGTTTTAGTATGTTGATAATGAATAGATAAGTTAAAACAACGTTGCTAAAAAAGATAAAAAACAAGGTAGTTATAATAAAACACGTTGTAACTACATCCAAAAAAGGCTGTCTAAAAAATAATAGATAGCCTTTTTTGTGTGAAGTAAACCGGATTAATTATACATAGTCTAGATTAAAAATTTACTTAAAGGGACTTCTAAAAACTATTTTCCCCTGCCCAATAACTTTTCTTAACTTTTTTAAATTTCAAAAGCAACTTTTATTTTTCAAGTAAAACCTGTTTATCAATAATTTATTGATTTATCATTTTAAGTTTAGACAGTTTTATTTATTGATTTTTAGGTCGTTAACTGAATTTTTCTAAACATATTATAGGTTAAATTCATTAATCCTATCACTGTTTCTGCTCTTTT
>CALLUJ010000080.1 GCA_938011245.1 uncultured Aquimarina sp.
TCGCATAAAACTTAAGGATATTTATTAGCATAAATCCTATTCTACTTTAAGGCGCTAGGTTGTCTTTTTCAAGAGCAAATGAATCAAGTTAAAAATTTTAAGTGAAGCATGGATATTGCGTACAACGTTAAATATATGGCAAGTTGGGCAGAAAATAAGCAACTACTTTCGGTTTAGCCACAAGCCAAAACTTTTGTATTTTGTTTTAATTTTTCTTTTTTAATACCAAATCAAAAGATTTGGCGACTTTACAAATAGACAACAACCTTTCGATTAAACACTAATCGCCCTATTTGCTATATATAGTGTTGTGCATAGTTATATTTTCATTTTCAATCCATAAATTAAAGCACTTATTCCTAGTATCAAGAAAAAATATGAAAACCTCATATCAGTTTCTTTATTTTTATTGTAATCATTTAAATCAAAATATTTTTTATTATTTGTTGCTAAATATTTAATTCCAATTTTATTATCAGTTTTTTCATAAGTTTTTTTATCAACTTTTACTGTAACATCAGATTTTTTTGATTCTAATCTTTTAAATAAGCTTGAATCAAAACTCCATTTAGTCGACCCTCCAATAGAGAATTCAATTGGTTGATTTTTGATTGAAAAAACCCAATAATATGTTTTTTTAGTTCCTCCTGTTGATTTTTGTATCAAATCAGAATCTAATTTGCCTTTAATAGTAACTAACTCTGATTCAGTAATATTTCCTTTATATGAAAACTTAAGAAACAAGAAGAATAAAACCATTAAGACTCCAATTCCAAAAACAAAAAGCCTGTCAGTTTTCTTGGTTTTTTTTACTTTCTGTCTTTTTTCAGCTTTTCTCTTTTTTCTATTGCTTGCAATTTTCTTTCTTTTACTCACAGTATTTTTTGATTCCTTTTTTAATTAGAAATTATTGTAACGGTTACAAACATTATAAAAAATAACCAATAAAAGCTTTTAAATCCATTAGTGATTATTTTTTGTTTACTAGCTAACCATTTATTACTTGAGTTTAGTTTTACTACTTTATCAATTACTTTGTATACAGCATATTTGTTCCATAGGAAGATTATAATTCCAACAAATAGTATAGAAAGTATTTTCTTAATTATTATCATTTTGACAATTATGCACAACGGTATCGGCTATGATTAGTACGGGAATTAAAAGTAGTGAACTTTCGATTAAGCACTTAGCCAAAACTTTTTATTTTGTTTTATCTTTTTTCTTTATAAAGCCAAATCAAAAGATTTGGCGGACTTGGTTTAAAACTCTAAACTTAGGGTTAAGCACTAAAACCCGTATTAATTATAGCCATTGTTGTGCCCAGTTATTTTTTATTCGTTTTCCGATATTGATAAAGCCCAAACTCTTTTTAAAGGAATTTCAGCTTTAATTTCCTCATCCAATTTGTCATAGTTCTTTAAAAATTCGTCAATTATCTCTTTTTGACCCCAAAGACGAACTTTGAAGAATTGATTTGGTCTTTCTTTTTCTACAGAACTTTTAAATCCGCTCCAAGAAACTAAAAGTCCTTGGTCTGCTCCAAAGTTGTGAATTGCACCAATTAGTTGGTCTAATGTTGGTCTATCAATTGGAGAATCAGTTGATTTAACTTGAACACATAATCTTGGTTGTCCAAATCCCATTGGCAGTGGTGCTGCCAAAATATCTATTCCTTTATCGGCTCCTTCTGGAGAATGATATGTCGTGTAGCCTTTAGCTTGTAAAATGGATTCAATTAAGAATTCCATTCTATGTCCTTTGAATTTACGAATTATAAGTTTTGCAATTTGGTCGTTTGCAAATTCCTCAAGGTCAATTTGTGAAGAGTCTATCGTTGTTTCGTTATCGGCAATCTCGTCTTGATTTTTTAACAAGTCAGATTGTTTAGAAATCCAATTATTTTTGGACATTGACTTGATTCGTTCTTCAGCATTATTTCTTTGGATCTGGCAAACAGTCATAAATGCTCCAAAGGAATAGAGTAAGTCTTGGTCAAATTTTGAACGAGGAATGTCTGTTGCAAACCAATCCACTTTTCTGGAATGAAAAAATGGATTGTTAGCTTTTGGGAGGTATTCATATTCTCCTGTTACTTTACCAATATGAATAGCGGATTTTAGTTTACTAGGTAATATTATCCAATCGCCTTTTTTAATTCTATGAGCAATTGGATAAATCTGTCCTAGCCAATTTCTAACAGTATTTCTTTTAGCGTCAGAATAAAAATTCAGTAAATATTCAAGTAACTCTTGTCTGTCAAATAGTTTTGATAAATCAGTATTCAATTCATCCCAAGTCAGATAGATTTTTCCATCGTTCAAGAATTTGTTTTCGTATTCTCCTGATTTTCCTGCTCTAAAAAGCCAAATTGCCATATTTTCTATTTTCGTTAGTTGGTTTTAATTGGGCACAACGTGCTTGTGTATGATTTCGTTACGGGAAAATGGTCGCCCATTTTCCGATTTAGCCCGAAAGATAGCAAAAAGGCAGGAATTTACCAGTGGTAAATTCCGCCGTAATGAATTATACGCCTTGTTACATACAGTAGTATTTGGTGTTTTCAATATTCAATTCGAGCGTAAGTTCCGTTTGGGTTTTCAGCTTATGATTCAGCCATAGCCATTGCAGGTTAGGGCAGAAGTTGGCTAAAAATCGGCTGGCTTTTAAAGTTCAAGTTTAAAATTCAGACATTGTTTTCTTGGGTTCTATTCCGCTTTAATTTTTCAGATTTCGATTAATTGTTCTGTAATTCAATTCGCGCGTAATTCTGTTCAGCGTTCAGTTTCGCAATTGTGTGAAATTCCGCCGTTGGTAATTTCTAAATAGTATTCAGTTCCGCCGTTGGTTTTGAGTAAATTCAGACGTTGTTAATTCAGTTTTTGCCAGCCAATTCTTGTGAGTTTAAACCGCATTAAAATAGCCTGACCAAAATTCCACCGTAGTTTTTGAGCTATTGTATGTA
>CALLUJ010000081.1 GCA_938011245.1 uncultured Aquimarina sp.
AACACCTATCGATTATAATATTACCGATTTAGATACTGGAGTAGTAAGTGCTGCGCCAGCAACAGTTACTATTACGTATCAAGATCGTCCAGTTGCAGTAGATGATGAGAGTTTAGGAAATACTCAAGGAGCAACAGTTACTTTAGACATTGTAGGAAATGATACTGACGGTGATGGAAACTTAGATCCAACAACAGTAAGTTTAACAGCCCCATCAGGAGCAACCAACATAGTAACATCAACCGATGGCGATGTTATAGGATTTGAAGTACCAGGTGAAGGAGTTTGGAGTTATGATGAAACAACGGGAGAGATTAGTTTCGATCCAATCGCAGGATTCACAGGAGATCCAACAGATATAGAATACACAATTTTTGACGAGGATGGGAATGAAAGTACCGATCCAGCCAACATTAATATCGAATACTTAGATACTCCACCGGTAGCAGAGAATGACATTAATCCAATACCTACGGATATTGGAGATCCAACAATTATTAATCTTCTTACAAATGATTTATTACCAGATGGTACTACTCCAAATGTAAGTGATGTTACTGTAGATTTAGATCCAACTACTCCAGGCATACAAACAACATTAACAGTTATGGGTGAGGGAGTTTGGACTTATGATCCTAGTACAGGAAATACAACTTTTACACCTGAACCAGGTTTTGAGGTTAGTCCTACACCAATTATTTATGAGTTAGTAGATATAGATACTGGTGAGTCAGATACAGCAACAATAACAGTAATTTACGAAATACCACCAGTTGCTGACAATGAAACAAGTACAGGGAATACTCAAGGAGATACAGTTTCTGTAAATATTTTAGACGGAGATACAGATGCAGATGGAACTATAGATCCTACAAGTGTTAATTTGGTAATTCCAACTGGAGCAACAAACCCAATAACAGATTTAAACGGGGATATTATTGGTTTTACAGTTCCTGGTGAAGGAGTTTGGACCTATAATGAAATAACAGGAGAATTAAGTTTTGATCCTGAAGTGGGATTCACAGGAAACCCGACACCAATTGATTATACGGTAAATGATAATGATGGAAATACTTCAAATGTAGCAACGGTTACTATTGAATATACTCCAATACCACCTGTAGCAAATGATAATTCAAGTACAGGAAATGATACAGGAAGCCCAGTTACTTTAGATGTATTAGGGAATGATACACTAGCAGACGGTAGTACTCCAGACCCAGATGATATAATTTTTGATTTAATAGTTCCAGCAGGAGCAACGAATCCAGTTATAGGAGCAAATGGAAATACAATAGGGTTCACAGTACCAGGCGAAGGAGTTTGGATTTATGATGAAGCCACAGGAGAAATAATTTTTACTCCAGAAGCAGGATTTACAGATGATCCAACTCCAGTAGATTATAATCTTACAGATGTAGATACAGGAGAAGTAACAGCTTCACCAGCAACAATTACTATTGATTATGAAATTGAACTTCCAGTTTCAGAAGATGATGAGAGTTTAAATAATCCTACAGGAAGTACAGCTAATGTTAATATATTGGCTAATGATAGTGATCCTGATGGAAATTTAGATCCGAATAGTGTAAACTTAATTCCACCAACAGGGGCAACGAATATTGTTACAGATGCAGATGGAGATGTTATAGGATTTACAGTGCCAGGCGAAGGTGTATGGTTATACAACCCAGCAACAGGTGAATTGGAATTTACTCCAGAAACAGGATTTGTTTTAGATCCAACACCAATAGAATATACAGTAGATGATAATGATGGTAATACATCTAACCCTTCTACAGTTACAATAGATTATATTGATGTAGCAGATTTATCATTAACAAAAATTGTAGTAGATAATGATATTACTCCTTTAGTAGGATCTGAAATCACTTTTGAAATTAGAGTATTTAATGATGGTCCTCAAGCAGCGACAGGAGTTGAAGTAGCAGATTTATTACCTTCTGGCTATGACTTTGTATTATATAGTTCTACAGCAGGTGTATATAATGAAACGACAGGGTTGTGGCAGGTTGGAAGTATTCCATCTGGAGAATCTGAAACATTATTAATTGATGTTTTAGTGAATGGAACAGGGAATTATTTAAACATAGCAGAAGTAATATCTTCAGATGTGTTTGATATAGATTCTACGCCAAATAACGACGATGGAGATCAAAGTGAAGATGATGAAGATAATGCGATTGTTACTCCGATAGTTTCTATGGCTGATTTGTCATTAACAAAAATCGTAGTAGATGGAGATACAACACCATTAGTAGGTTCGGAAATTACTTTCCAAATAACAATTACGAATGATGGTCCTCAAAATGCAACAGGGGTTGAAGTAACTGATTTGTTACCTTCTGGATATGACTTTGTTTTATTTAGTTCTACGGAAGGAAGTTATGATGAAGCTACTGGAATTTGGACTGTTGGTAATATTGCAAGTGGTACAACAGAAACATTATTAATAGATGTATTAGTAAACGCAACAGGAAATTATTTAAACATTGCTCAGGTAACTTCATCTGATGTGGTAGATGTAGATTCTGCTCCAAATAACGATGACGGAGATCAGAGTGAAGATGATGAAGATAATGCAATTGTAACTCCTGTAGTTGCTATAGCAGATTTATCTTTAGAAAAAGCTGTGGTAGATAATGATGTAACGCCTTTAGTCGGAGAAGAAATTACTTTTAGAATAACGGTAAGAAATGATGGGCCACAAACGGCAACAGGAGTTGAAGTAACGGATTTACTGCCTTCGGGATATGACTTCTTAACGTTTAGTTCCTCTACAGGAAGTTATAATGAAGTTTCAGGAATCTGGACAGTAGGTAATTTAGACTCAGGAGATATAGAAACTTTATTGATTGACGTAGAAGTAGAACCTACAGGAGATTACTTGAATACTTCAGAAATTTCTGTTTCTAATGTCCTTGATATTGACTCTACTCCAGGGAATGGAGATATTACCGAAGATGATTATGCAGAAGCGTTAACCACTCCAATACAAAGTGTAGCAGATTTATCTATTAATAAAACAACAGTAGGAGGGCAAACAACGGCGCAACCGGGAGATGAATTACGATTCCAAATAACAGTAAGCAATGCAGGCCCAGATACGGCTACTAACGTGGAAGCACAAGATTTACTTCCTATAGGTTTCGAGTTTGTACAATTTAGTGCTACTTCTGGGAACTACGATCCAATTACAGGACTTTGGGAAGTAGACGATGTACCTGCCAACGGTTCTCAAACTATATTTATAGATGTAATTGTAAAAGAACCAACAAACACACCTAACGAGTTTGTAAACAATGCGCTTATAACGGCAAGCGATCAAATAGATCCAAATAGTGATGTAAATAGCGATGCTACTATAGACGACCTAGGAGATGGTTTACCAGATAATGATGAAGCAAGCTTCCCAGTTGCTGTAGGAATAGCTGACTTAACATTAACAAAATCTGTTAGCAACGATATGCCTAATGTTGGCGATATTGTAACATTTACTCTTAGAGTAAATAACGCAGGTCCAGATCAAGCAAGTGGAGTGGTTATAGAAGATGTACTTCCAATAGGATTTAGTTTACCAACTAACCTAAGTAATTCTGGAACTGTAAATGGAAATGCTTTAGAATGGAACAATTTAGTAATTCCAGTAGGAGAAGTTGAGCTAACCTATGATGTTGTAGTAAGCAGACCAACATTAGAAGACGATGAGTATAAGAATATTGCACAAGTTGTGAGTAGTAATGAATTTGATCCAAACTCGGTACCAGGAAATGATGATGGAGACCAGAGCGAAGGAGACGAATCAAGTTTTACTATTCTTACACCTGGCACAGATATTCAAATTTTGAAATCGGTTAATATTCAAAACCCAGCTATAGGTCAAGAAATTACGTTTACTATTGTAGCAAATAACTTAGGCGATTTAGATGGAACTAATCTAGAAATAGAGGATCAATTAAGGTCTGGTTATCGATTTGTAAGCTCTGAAGCTACACAAGGTAATTTTGATAACACAACAGGAATATGGTCTTTACCAAGAGTATCGATTAATGAATCAGAAATGTTACAAATTACGGTAGAAGTATTAGATGTAGATGATTATGGTAATACAGCAACGCTACTAGATTTAGATCAGTTTGAAATTAATGCAGCTAACGATTCTGCTTCTGTAGACTCTGTAGAATCTATTTGCGGAACTATTTTTAATGAATTTTCTCCTAATGGAGATGGAACAAATGATACTTTTTATATAGACTGTATAGACCGTTTTCCTAATAATAAGTTAACTATATATAATAGGTGGGGTAATATTGTTTATGAAAAAGAAAGTTACGATAATACATTTGATGGGACTTCAAATGGAAGAGTAACGCTTTATCCAACAGATAAATTACCAGTAGGAACCTATTACTATGTCTTAGACCTAGGAGATGGAAGTGAGCCTAGAGTAGGATGGTTATACATTAATAGATAATACAATACGCCGTTTAATATTATAAAACAGAAAAAATGAATCATTTTTCAATATACATTTTAGCAGTAATCGGTTGTATAGTAACAGCCACTTATGGACAACAAGATCCACAGTTTACTCAATATACGTTAAATCCTATAGCAGTAAACTCGGCTTACGCAGGTACCCGTGGGCATACAACTATTACAGGGTTACATAGAACCCAATGGGTAGGGATTGATGGAGCTCCAAGGACACAAACTTTAAGCATTGATGCCCCTATAGCGAATAGAGTAGGCTTAGGTTTTTCGGTTATAAATGATGAAATAGGACCTTCTGATGAATTTTATGGAGACTTAAATTTTTCGTACACTATTCCTTTGGACGATAATTATAAATTATCCTTTGGAATTAAAGGAGGAGTTAGGGTCTTTAATTTAGATTTTAGCAAAGGACAAATAAGAGAAAATGCCGATCAGGTATTTCAACAAGGAGTTAATAATGAATTCTTTCCTACTGCAGGAGCAGGTTTGTTGTTGCACAGTAAACGAAAGTATATTGGACTATCTATTCCAAATTTCTTAAAAGTAGATCATTTTGACGATAACTTAAATTCTATAGCAGAAGAACGGTTACACTTATTTGTAATAGGAGGGTGGGTATTACCCATAGGTAGAAATAATTTATTTAAACCTGCTTTCTTAGTAAAACATGTTAACGGCTCACCAATATCAGTAGATTTGTCGGCTAACTTTTTGTTATTAGAAAAATTAAGATTGGGAGTTTCGTGGCGATGGGACGATTCGATAAGTGGATTAGTAGGCTTTCAAGTGAGTCGTAATATTCTTATTTCTTATGCTTACGATTATACAACTACCGAATTACAGGAATTTAATTCAGGGTCGCATGAAATCTCTTTGCGTTTTGAAATATTTAAAGATAGAATCTTAAAATCTCCACGCTTCTTTTAAACCAACTTTAACTATGATTTTTACATTACTCAAAAATAGAACAGCTTTTTTAACATTAATTGCTACAATTAGTTTTCTAAGTCTTTTTTCTCAACAGAGAAAAACGAAGTATGCAGACAGATTATTCGAAACTTTAAAATATAAAGAAGCCTCCATAGAATATGAAAAACTTTACGAAAAAGGAGTTGAAACTAAAAGTTTGTTAGAACACTTAGGAGATAGTTATTATTACAATACAGATATGCGTAATGCCAGTAAATGGTACAATCGCTTATTAACCGTATATCAAGATCAAGATCAAGATCAAGATAGTATTTATTCTGAGTATTATTTTAGATACGCACATGCTTTACAAGGAATTGGCGAAAATAAAGAAGCAAAAAAATGGATGAAAAAATTTGCAAAAAACACAGTAAACGAAGATTTAAGAAAAGCAAATTATGTAAGTGCTAAAAATGAATTAGAAAGAATATTAAATACAAATGCTAATTATGAAATTCAGAATGTATCTACAAATACAAAATATTCAGACTTTGGAGTAAGTTATTATGGAGAAGAAGTTGTTTTTGCTTCTGCTTTTTCTAAGGATAAAACACCAATTAATTATTATTGGAATAATCAACCTTACCTTAATTTGTTTGTAGGTTATTCTAACCAAAATTTTTCTGATATTGAAGATGCTACTCTTTTTTCTTCAGATATTAATACACCTTATCACGAATCCAATGCAGTATTTACTAAAGATTTAAAAAAGGTGTATTTTACTAGAAACAATTATAAAAAGAAGTTGAAAAGTGATGAAAAAGGAATAAATCATTTAAAATTATATAGCGCAGAAATAATAGAAGAAGGCAATTATAAGTTGAAGAAGAATTGGACAAATATTAAAGAATTACCTTTTAATAGCAATGCGTATTCTGTAGGGCATCCTGCATTAAGTAATGACGAAAAATTACTGTACTTTACTTCCGATATGCCAGGAACTATAGGAGGAACAGATATTTTTGTTGTAGATGTATATGCAGACAATGAATATTCTAAGCCAAGGAATTTAGGAGAGAAAATTAATACCTCTGGACGGGAAATGTTTCCCTTTATCACAGATAATGCATTATATTTTGCATCGGATGGACATCTAGGCTTTGGAGGTTTAGATGTTTTTAAAAGCAATCTAATAAATGGGAATTTTCAGCTTCCTACTAATATGGGAAAACCTATTAATAGCCCTAAAGACGATTTTGCGTTAGTGTTTAAAAACGCTGAAAAAACAGGTTTCTTATCTTCTAACAGAAAAGGAGGAAAAGGAGATGATGATATATATGCTGTAATTCCAATTGCGAAGAAGAAAGCGTGTAATCAGAGAATAAAAGGTATTGTATCGAACCTAATAACTCAAGAAAGAATAACGAATGCTCAATTAGAATTGTATGATGAGTTGGGAAATAAAGTAGCCACTACAACTACAAATAAGCTAGGACAATATAAGTTTGATAGCATATTAGATTGTAACTCTCGTTACGAAGTAAAAGTAGAAAAGCAAGGTCATAAATCAGTTGTAAAACCTATATTAACAGAAGCTATAAATGGAGAATCGTATTTGCCATTAGCAGTAGAAACTTTAGATAAATTAATTGTAGAAGAAAAAGGAATTCTAAAACTAAAAATTGGAATTATATATTTCAATTTAGATAAGGATTTTATTCGAAACGATGCAGCCATAGAACTCAATAAAATTGTGTTGATAATGACTCAATATCCTAAAATGCATATTAAAATAGAATCACATACCGACTCTAGAATGCCAGCAAGCTATAATAAAGATTTATCAGATAGGAGAGCTAAAAGTACACGCGAATATTTAATTTCTCAAGGGATTGAATCTTCTAGAATAGAAAGTGCTATGGGTTATGGAGAAGAACAATTAATTAATAATTGCGCCGATGGAGTTTCTTGTTCAGAACAACAGCATCAATTAAATAGAAGATCAGAATTTATTATTACTAAAATTTAGATATTCTAAAGCACTCATCTTTTCGTTAAGATATAAAAGAAGTTGAAGTAACCACAGACCTACGCAGATAGTGGAATTAGTACCTTTATTCGGACACTAAAGTTAAAGACTCTAAGGCTAAAACAAATATCTCTTTGTAGACTGTATTAAAATTTTGATGGAGTAACTCTTGCATTTGTTTTTTTATTACAAGTTTTATAAGGGTTTAAACCTATAAAGAATAACTTATACTTATACTAGGTCACTTCAAAAACAAACACTTTGCTTTGTACTTTTCATTTTAATATATTATAAATTTTATAATATAAAAGAGGCTGTCTAAATATTATTTAAACAGCCTCTTTTATATTATAAAATTTAGTTATAATGTTTTACATCATTCCAGGCATTCCTCCGCCCATTGGTGGAGCAGCAGGAGCTTCTTCTTTAATATCTATTAAAGCACATTCTGTAGTTAAAATCATACCAGAAACAGAAGCAGCATTTTCCAATGCTACACGAGTCACCTTCTTAGGGTCAATAATTCCTGCTTTAAGCATATCTACATATTCGTCTGTTTTAGCATTGTAACCAAAGTCTTTTTTTCCTTCAATCACTTTAGCAATTACAACAGAACCTTCTCCTCCAGCGTTTTCTACAATTGTTCTTAATGGAGCTTCAATAGCTCTATTTACAATTTGTACTCCTGTAATCTCATCGTTGTTATCGGTTTTAACTTTTTCTAAAACCTTTTTAGTTCTTACTAAAGCAACACCGCCTCCAGCAACAATACCTTCTTCTACAGCAGCACGAGTAGCGTGTAAAGCATCGTCTACACGATCTTTTTTCTCCTTCATTTCAACTTCACTTGCCGCGCCTACATATAATACTGCTACACCACCAGCTAATTTGGCTAAGCGTTCTTGAAGTTTTTCTTTATCGTAATCGGAAGTCGTAGTTTCTATCTGAGATTTAATTTGATTAATTCTGTTTTTAATTAAATCTTGTTCACCATTTCCATTAACAATTGTGGTGTTGTCTTTGTCGATAGCTACTTTTTCGGCTGTACCTAATTGTTCTATGGTAGCAGTTTCTAAAGAGAAGCCTCTTTCTTCGGAAATTACAGTTCCTCCTGTTAAAATTGCAATATCTTCTAACATTGCTTTTCTGCGGTCCCCAAAACCAGGTGCTTTAACGGCTGCTATTTTTAACGCTCCTCTTAATTTATTAACTACTAATGTAGCTAAAGCTTCTCCATCTACGTCTTCTGCAATAATCAGTAAAGGTTTTCCTGTTTGGGCAACTGGTTCAAGTACGGGTAATAAATCCTTCATTGCAGAAATTTTCTTATCTACAATTAAGATGTACGGGCTTTCTAACTCCGCTGTCATTTTTTCACTATTTGTTGTGAAATAAGGAGAAAGGTATCCCCTGTCAAACTGCATTCCTTCTACGACATCTACATAAGTTTCTGTACCTTTGGCTTCTTCAACGGTAATTACTCCTTCTTTTCCTACTTTTCCAAAGGCCTTAGCAATTAATTCTCCAATTACACTATCGTTATTAGCAGAAATTGCAGCAACTTGTTCTATTTTTTCAGAAGAGTTTCCAACTTCTTTAGTCTGTTTTTTTAAATCGGTAACAATAGCTTCTACAGCTTTATCGATACCTCTTTTTAAATCCATTGGGTTTGCTCCAGCCGCAACGTTTTTTAAGCCTTCTTTTACAATAGCTTGGGCTAAAACAGTAGCTGTTGTTGTTCCGTCACCAGCTAAATCGTTAGTTTTAGAAGCTACTTCTTTAACCATTTGTGCTCCCATGTTTTCAAGAGCATCTTCTAATTCAATCTCTTTAGCTACAGAAACCCCGTCTTTAGTTACCGTTGGAGCTCCGAAAGACTTGCTAATTACTACGTTGCGTCCTTTTGGTCCTAAGGTTACTTTTACTGCGTTAGCTAATGCATCTACACCACGTTTAATGCCGTCACGTGCTTCAATATCAAATTTTATATCTTTTGCCATTTTATTATGCTTTTGGCTTTTAGCTATAAGTATTTAGACTTTGCTAAAAGCAATTATTTAAATTTTAATTTTGCCAATAGCTAAAAAGAGCTAGGCTAAAAACAATTGATTATACAATTGCTAAAATATCATCTTCTCTCATTATCAAGTAATCTCCACCTTCTACTTTAAGTTCTGTTCCTGAATACTTTCCGTAAAGTACTGTGTCTCCAATTTTAACAGTCATTTCATGATCTTTTTTACCGTTTCCAACAGCAACTACTTTTCCTTTTTGAGGTTTTTCTTTTGCAGTGTCTGGAATATAAAGTCCAGAAGCAGTCTTAGTTTCGGCTGCCACAGGCTCTATAAGCACGCGATCGGCTAATGGTTTAATTGATACTCCCATGTTGATTGTATTAAATTTAGTTTATAATTATAATATATTATTGTTTTTCAGAAATTATGCCATTTAGAAAAAGCTGACAATTTAAAGCTAAAAATGCCGACTTGTCAGTTGCAAGTCGGCATTTTTTTATGGTTATAAATAAATAGTTATTCTCCTGAATTTTCTTCTTCTGATAATTCGGGAATTACTTCTTCTGTTTGTTCTCCTTCTCCAACTTTAGATTCTTGTAAACCTCTACCATCCATTATAGAAACATTAGATAATAAAATTAATGCTAATAATAAGGTTGCTAAAGCCCAAGTGCTTTTGTCTAAAAAATCGGTTGTTTTTTGAACTCCTCCCATTTGTTGTGTACCACTTCCAAACGAGGAAGATAGTCCCCCTCCTTTAGGGTTTTGTACCATTATTACTAATACAAGTAGTAATGCTACTACTACGATTAATGCTAAAAATATTGAAAAAGTACTCATATCTTATTTGTTATTGTCTTGTAATTTCTTGATTGCCCTAATTTGGTCTGCAAATAAACCACTTTTTTCGGGATTTTTCAAACTTAAAATTTTATATGCCTGAATTGCTTTTTTATAATTTCCTTGTGCTAAATATACTTTAGCTAAAGTTTCAGTCATTAAATCTTCAGAACTTACTGTGTTATTTGTTGCTAAATTGGCAACTTGTGTCGATTTTTTAATAGGGGATATTTTAGGGTTGTTTTTTAAAAAACTATCAATTAAGGGGCTTTCTATAAATTTTCTTTTTGTAGTCTTTTTTTCTTCTCTAATAATTGGGCTTATGGTAGAGAGTTTTAACCACTCCACAAAAGAGTGAGTTTCATTTTTAGAAAATTCTAAAGGACTTTGTGGTTTTAAATCTATATCTTCAATACCTTTTGGGCTTTGATTGTTTATAGATTTAAATGAACCATTGTTTGATTCGATTACTAATTTAGGAGTTGAGTCTAAACTATTGTTTTTAGTAGCTGGTTCTGTTGTATCTTGAGGTTTTACTATTTCTTTTATTGAAGAGGCTTTAGTATTAAACTGTTTAGAACTAATAAAGTTGAATAGTACTTCTCTATCTGTAGTATAAGCAGCAGTTTCTTTTAGCTTTTGGTTATATACAAAGCTACCGTTATCTTTTAATACTTTTAGTTGAAGTGCTTTAAGGGTTTGAAAATAAGGATAAGCATTTATTTGTGATTGTAATATAGAAACATCTGAGCTTTGAAGTAAGCTAGGGTCTTTAAGTAAATGAATTAACTTTTTTGTTTCCATATTATTACCAACGTGCTAAGGTTTCTGTTACTATATCTTGAGTAATACGTTCTAAAATAACTTCGTGGGCTTCTTCTTCTAAATCGTTAGATAATTGTGCTGCTCCAGGGAAATCAAAGAAAAACGAAAAGGTTTTTTCTAAATCATTCTTTTCGTTTTTAGTATCTACATAACGCATTCGTACGGATACGGTTAACCTGTTTTCGGCTGCTGTTTGATTTGCTGTGGCTGTATTTGGAGCAATGTAATAATTGGTTATTTCTCCCTCATATACAATATCTCCATTTTTATTTGTTAAATCTAAATTGGTTTGATTTAAAATAAAATCCTGCAATCTTGTGGTTAATTGCCTATCCAATGAAGGGATTACAATGGCAGCTTCGTTTTGAAAGGGTCTTACTTCAAAAGTTTTTACTTCTGGATTTAATGAAATACCACTAAAAGAATAGATTCCACATCCTAGTAGGCACAATCCAATGCTAATTAAAAGAAGTATTTGTTTTAGGTTTTTCATTATAAATCGTATTGCTTTATTTTGCGATATAGTGTGCGTTCACTAATCCCTAATTCTTCTGCGGCTAATTTGCGCTTGCCACTGTGGCGATCTAGAGACTTTTTAATAAGTTCTAGTTCCTTGTCTTGTAGAGATAAGGTTTCTTCTTCTTGTACTTCTTCGGCGAAATGATATTTGTCCTCTTCTTTTCTTTCTGATAAAGGGACTTCTAGTTGTAGGTATTCTGAAGGAGAATTTGTGTAACTCTGGTTTGTTTCTTCAGGATCTTTAATTAACGTACGAACTTCGGAATCTCCATAGATTTTATTAATTAGCACTTCGTTATCTTTTTGCACCTCTTGGGCATTTTCGTTTTTCATTAACTCTAAGGTTAATTTTTTGAGATCGCTTAAATCACTTTTCATATCAAAAAGTACTTTATATAAGATTTCACGCTCGTTTTTAAAGTCGCTATCCGAATTACTGTCTGAAATTACAGCAGGTAAGTTAGTATTGGAATTTGGTAAATAATTTTTTAATGTTTCACCCGTAATACCTCTATTTTGCTCCAATACAGAAATTTGCTCTGCCACATTGCGTAATTGTCTAATGTTTCCGTTCCAATGGTATTTTTCTAATAAAAAAATAGCTTCATCTTCTAATCTAATAGTAGGCATTTTATATTTCATTGCAAAGTCGGAAGCAAATTTTCGAAATAGCAAATGTATGTCTTCCTTACGTTCTCTAAGTGGTGGTAGCCCAATTTCTACTGTGCTTAAGCGATAGTATAAATCTTCGCGAAATTTACCTTTTTTAATGGCTTCAAACATGTTAACATTAGTAGCAGCTACAATGCGTACATCTGTTTTTTGTACCTTAGAAGATCCTACTTTTATAAATTCTTTATTCTCTAAAACTCTAAGTAATCGTACTTGTGTAGTTAAGGGTAATTCTCCTACTTCGTCTAAAAAAATAGTTCCAGAATTTGCTTCTTCAAAATAGCCACTTCTTGTGGCTGTAGCTCCTGTAAAAGCTCCTTTTTCATGACCAAAAAGCTCGCTATCTATAGTTCCTTCGGGTATTGCTCCACAATTAACAGCTATTAATTTTCCATGTTTACGATGCGATAGTGAGTGTACAATTTTAGGCATACTTTCTTTTCCAACACCACTTTCTCCAACAATTAATACGGAAATATCTGTTGGGGCTACTTGGATAGCCTTTTCTATAGCACGGTTTAGTTTAGGGTTGTTTCCTATAATTCCAAAACGTTGTTTAGTTGCTTGTACTGAGTCCATTATTTAACTTCGATTGGGTCTTGATTCTAGTTATTTTCTGAATAGTCTACTGCATGACCAATCAAGGTTGCACTTGTGCAACTATCTATTTTTACATTTACAAAATCTCCCACTTTATAATTTTCTTTAGGAAAAACAGCTACAGCATTTTGTGTGGTACGACCACTCCATTGCTCTTTAGAGCGTTTAGATTCTTTTTCTATTAAAATTTCTACGGTTTGACCTATGAATTTTTCTAGACGTTCTCCACTGTGTTTTTGTTGTAAATCGATAATTTCAGATAATCTTCTTTTTTTGATTTCTTGGGGTACATCGTCTTCCATTTTTCGAGCGGCCATAGTTCCTGGTCGTTCGGAGTAAGCGAACATAAAACCATATTCGTATTGAACAAATTCCATCATAGATAAGGTATCTTTGTGATCTTGTTCCGTTTCTGTTGGAAATCCAACAATAATATCTTGCGATATAGCACACTCTGGCATACGTTTTTTAATGTTGGTTATTAATTCCATGTATTGCTCACGAGTATGTTGACGATTCATTTCCTTTAATATACGATCGCTTCCGCTTTGTATAGGTAAGTGAATATATTTGCAAATATTACTGTGTTTAGACATTACATCTATAACAGCCATGGTCATATCTTGTGGGTTGGAAGTGGTAAAACGTAATCTTAGTTTAGGATATTTAATAGCTACCATGTCTAAAAGCTTAGCAAAATCTGTGGCAGTTGCCTTTTGCATATCACTGGCTTTTTCAAAATCTTTTTTAAGTCCTCCACCATACCATAAATAGCTATCTACGTTTTGTCCAAGAAGTGTAATTTCTTTGAAGTTTTTAGTTACTAAATCGTCTATTTCTTCAATAATACTTTGTGGGTCTCGACTGCGCTCTCTCCCCCTTGTAAAAGGGACTACGCAAAATGTACACATATTATCGCAACCACGTGTAATGGTTACAAAAGCAGAAACACCATTACTTTGTAATCGAACAGGAGAAACATCGGCATAGGTTTCGTCTCTAGATAAAATTACATTTACAGCATCTCTACCAGCGTCTACTTCTTTTATTAAATTCGGTAAATCTTTGTAAGCATCAGGACCTACAACTAAATCTACTATTTTTTCTTCTTCAAGAAATTTATCTTTTAAACGTTCTGCCATGCAACCAAGTACGCCTACTTTCATGTTTTTGTTATGGCTTTGTTTTACGGCATTGTATTTTTCTAAACGTTTGCGTACTGTTTGTTCTGCTTTGTCTCTAATAGAACAAGTGTTTACTAATACCAAATCGGCTTCTTCTAGTTTATTTGTGGTGTTAAATCCTTCGGAAGCCATTATCGATGCTACAACTTCACTATCGCTAAAGTTCATTTGACAACCATAACTTTCTATAAAAAGTTTGCGTTTATTTTTATCGCTTTTATTTAAAAGTAAGGCTTCTCCTTGCTTTTTTTCGTCTATTATTTTCTCCATAAAACAACTACAACATTAAGAATGTAAAGGTAATTAAAATAAACAAGTGCCAAAGTGTCATACTTGTTTTTAAATGTTAAACTCAAATTATGTGTTAGAGCTTAGTTGTGTAATTGTATGCGTAATAAAGCTCTAATGTATAATTCAATTTTGTTTCTGTTATTTTTTGAGTTGTGTAAAAATTAGCAATAAAATCCTAAAAAGTCCATAGAGTAACGTTTTAGATTTCTTTTCTTTGAGTTCGGTTATTAATCTTTTAGTAAATTTATTAGTGTATAGATTCTTAAAATACGTTTTTTTAGTGTTAACTATTACCAGTTGGGCTCAAAAAGAACCTAAACAACTTGTGGGTTTTCAGTATGATAATGATGTTTTTAGTTTGTCTGATAGGTATTATTCTTTTGGAAATGTGATTCATTATAGGAGAAGGTTTTTTCAAGATTTTATCTTTAAAAAAAACGATTTAAATAACCTTCAGTTGAATATTATGATTGGTCAACAAGGTTTTACCCCAGATAATTTTAACGAAAGTGATGTTAGTAGTTACGATTACCCTTTTGCGGGTTGGCTTTTTCTAAATACTGAAATTGCTAATTCCAATACTAAAAATGCGTTAACTATTAGTTTCGAAATAGGTGTAACAGGAGAAGCTTCTCTTGCCGATTGGACACAAGAGTCCATCCATGAGTTGTTTAATTTTGATTTTCAGCCTCAGTGGACTGCTCAAATTCCATCAGCTTTTTTGGTTAATTTAAAGAGTTCTTATAACAGAGAATTTGGATTACAAAACAAAAACGGTTTCTTGAATTTAATAAGCAGTGGAGTCTTAGGACTTAAAGATGTTTATGTGGAACAGCAAGCTTTTTTTTCATTTGGAAAAAGAAATGCTCTTTTGTATTCTTCATTGTTTAATAACATTGCGCCCAAAAATAATAAGGAATATTATGGTTTTTTAGGCTTGTCCTATAGATATGTAATTTATAACCATTTAATAGAAGGGAGTTTTTTTAATAACGAGGCTCCTTTTACACTTCCTATTGAAAATCAGTTGTTAAAATTGAGGTTAGGAGGGAGTTTTAGTATTGGAAATGTAATAATAAAATTTGAACATAACTTTGAAACATCAGAAAATAAACGTTCTAGGTCGCACGATTACACTATGTTAACGTTAGAATATTTGTTTTAAAACATATATTAATTGATGCTTCTGCGTATATATTATTAAAATCTATATATTTTTGTGGTTGTAAAAAATAGAATACATGGCTAAGAACTTAGTAATTGTGGAGTCTCCTGCAAAAGCAAAAACAATAGAAAAATTTCTAGGAAAAGACTATGAAGTACACTCTAGTTTTGGGCATATTGCAGATTTGCCATCTAAAGAACTTGGGGTAAATGTAGAAGGAGACTTTTTGCCTAAATATGTGGTCTCTAGCGATAAAAAAGATGTTGTTAAGAAATTAAAAAACTTAGCAAAGAAAGCAGAAACGGTATGGTTAGCAAGTGATGAGGATCGTGAGGGAGAAGCTATAGCTTGGCATTTAGCAGAATCTTTAGATTTGCTAAAGGAAAACACAAAGCGTATTGTATTTCACGAGATAACAAAACCTGCTATTTTAAAGGCAATTGATAATCCAAGAGAAATTGATTATAATCTTGTTAACGCTCAACAAGCTAGGCGTGTATTAGATAGATTAGTGGGGTATGAGTTGTCTCCTGTATTGTGGAGAAAGGTAAAAGGTGGGCTTTCTGCTGGGCGTGTACAATCCGTTTCCGTACGATTAATTGTGGAAAGAGAACGTGAAGTTGTAGGTTTTAAAGCCACGGCTTCTTATAGGGTAGATGCTGAATTTAGTACTAAAGGTAAGCGTTTTAAAGCTAAATTGCCTAAAAATTTTAATAGTAAAAAAGAAGCGTTACAGTTTATAGAAAAGAACGTAGCGGCTAATTTTAAAGTTGGAAATTTAACAACAAAACCAGCAAAAAAATCTCCAGCAGCCCCATTTACGACTTCTACCTTACAACAAGAAGCTGCACGAAAATTGTATTTTTCGGTTTCTAAAACTATGAATATGGCACAGCGTTTATACGAAGCTGGACATATTACTTATATGAGGACGGATAGTGTAAATTTATCCACGCAAGCGCAAGAAGGTGCTACCGAAGAAATCATAGCGGCTTATGGGAAAGAATATAGTAAAACACGACAGTATAAAGGAAAATCCAAAGGAGCACAAGAGGCCCACGAGGCAATAAGACCTACCAATTTTTCGAGTCATACTGTTGATGCAGAAAGAGATCAGCAACGCTTATACGAATTAATTTGGAAGCGAGCTATTGCTTCGCAAATGAGTGATGCACAATTGGAGCGTACAAATGTTCGAATAGAGGCCGATAAGCATAATGAAATATTTACGGCAAACGGAGAAATGATCAAATTTGAAGGTTTTTTAAAAGTGTATTTGGAAGGGAATGACGATGAAGATGAAGAGCAAGATGGGATACTTCCTGCTATGAAAATAGGAGATAACCTAAATAATGGCTATATAAAAGCTACCGAACGATTTACTAGACCGCCTAGTAGATATACGGAAGCATCGTTAGTAAAAAAATTAGAAGAACTTGGAATTGGACGACCTTCTACTTATGCTCCTACAATTTCTACAATTCAAAATAGAAAATATATAGAAAAGGGAGATAATGAAGGGGAATTAAGAGATTATGCTCAAATTCTTCTTAAAAATTCAAAAATTAAAGAAGTACAACTAGAAGAAAAAATTGGTAGTAATAAAGGAAAATTAGTGCCTACCGATGTAGGTATGGTAGTTAATGACTTTTTGGTATCTCATTTTTCATCTATACTGGATTATAATTTCACAGCAAAAGTGGAAGAAAACTTTGATGAAATTGCAGCAGGTAATGAAGAATGGACACATATGATGAAATCTTTTTATCAGGACTTTCATCCTATTGTTGAAGATGTAGCTAAAAATGCAGAAAGAGAAGTAGGAGAGCGTGTGCTTGGTAAAGATCCAGAAACAGGAAAGCCAGTTAGTGTGCGTTTAGGAAAATTTGGTCCTATGGTTCAGATAGGATCTGTTGAGGATGAAGAAAAACCACGCTTTGCTAGTCTTAGCCCTGGGCAAACATTAAGTAGCCTTACTTTTGAAGAAGCTATGGAATTGTTTAAGCTTCCTAAAGACTTAGGTAGCTATAAAGAAGAGTCTGTAGTGGTCTCTAATGGGCGTTTTGGGCCTTATATTAAGTATGGCGTAAAGTATGTTTCTTTAGATAAAGGGGAGGATCCTATGAGTGTGGATATGAATCGAGCACAAGAGCTTATTGATGCTAAAGAAAAAGCAGATGCTCCAATATATGAGCACGATGGCTTACCTGTACAAAAAGGAGTTGGAAGATTTGGTCCTTACCTTAAGTGGAATGGAATGTTTATTAATGTAAATAAAAAGTACGATTTCGATAACCTTTCAGATAATGATATTGTTACTTTGATAGAAGAAAAGAAGCAAAAGGAAATAGATAAAGTAATTCATCATTGGGAAGGAGAAGGAATCCGAGTTGAAAAAGCACGCTGGGGGCGAAGTAACATTATTAAAGGAAAAGTAAAAATAGAACTTCCTAAAACAGTAGATGCGACTAAGCTTACTTTAAAAGAAGTGCAAGGTATTATTGAGAAAAATGCCCCTAAGAAAAAAGTACCGGCAAAAAAGAAAACAACTACGCGTAAAAAAACCACAAAAAAATAGTGTACTTAGATTTTTTACACCCCAATACAGAATCTTTGATGTCTTATATTAATACTTTGCCTAGCCATTGTATTGGGTATAATACAAAGTTTCATATTAAAGATTCTTTTCCAGAATATGTGCAAGATAGTATAGTCGTTTTTTCAGTAAACGAATATCGAAACTCTGAGGACGGTAATTCTAAAGCGGATTATAATGCTATTCGGAAACAGTTTTATAAATTAGCTAAAGGAGATTGGAAACTAAATCTTATTGATATAGGTCAAATTGAATCGGGAGCTTCTGTCGATGATACTTATTTTGCTGTAAAATCGATTATTCAAAATATACATAAAGCTAAATGTATTCCTGTAATTTTAGGAGGGAGTCAAGACATAACTTATGCAAATTATAAAGCCTACGACTCTGAAAACGGAATGATTAATCTTGTTAATATAGATTCTTGTTTTGATTTAGGAAATGTGGATTTACCTATTTCTAATAGCTCTTATGTTGGTAAAATTGTAGTAGAAGAGCCGTATAATTTATTTAATTATACGAATATTGGTTACCAAAGTTATTATGTAGCGCCAGAAGAATTAGACCTTATAGATCGAATGTTTTTTGATTTGTATAGGCTTGGAGAAGTTTCTAATAACATTACGCTTGCAGAGCCAGTGTTAAGAGATGCTGATATTGTTAGTTTAGATCTTAATTCTTTGGAAGCAACTTATTTTGGAGAGAATCCTAATGGTTTTTCGGGAAAAGAGTTGTGTGCATTGGCGAGATATGCTGGAATTAGTGATAAAGTTTCTAGTTTTGGGATATATGAATATGTAAATAGTAAATGTACCAAGTCGAGTACTCAATTAATAGCTCAATTAATTTGGTATTTTATAGAAGGCTATAGTTGTCGTTGGGGAGAGCATGGAACACTGGCTTCCATGGATGTAACCCATTATCAGGTACCTATAGACGAGCAAATATTGTCCTTTTACAAAAGCAATATTACAGGGCGTTGGTGGATGGAAATCTTACCTTCTGTAAATTTGGATAATATTTTAACTTCTAACACGTTATTACCTTGCACCTATATGGATTATGAGAATGCATGCAATCAAAATATTCCAGAAAGGTGGTTTAATGCGAAAATGAAGTACGAAATGTAACTTTATCGAACATATTGATAATTTTATCGTAAAAAAATTGTTTTTTAAAAAATTAATAGATAGGTTTACTATCTTGAATCTAATTAGATCTTAACCTAAAGAAAGTTATGAAGAAAGTATTGATGATTGCAGCCTCCCTTGCTGCCCTAATTAATTGTACTCCTTCCAAAAATGGGCAGTTAACGGGTGAAAAAGGAAAAGCTTGGCATCCTGAAAAGCCTTATGGAATGGCACTAGTACCTGGAGGTGCTTTTATTATGGGTAAGTCAGATGATGATAAAGCCGGATTACAAAACGCTCCAACCAAAACAGTGACAGTTCGCTCATTTTATATGGATGAAACAGAAATCACGAATTCGGAATACCGTCAATTTACTAAATGGGTTAGAGATTCTATTACATTATTCGAGTTAGCTAGAACGGCCGATGAGGTAGGTCAAACCTCTGATAATGAAGATGGTATAGGTCGGTTTTCCTTTAAAACATCTAATGAAGAAGATTTAACACCATATCAAAAGTATATTAAAGAGAATTACGAAGGTTTAGGAGAAACAGGTTATGAAGGAAGACCTCTAAACTGGGATAATGATCCAGATGAATTGAGTACAGAGGATTATGATGAATATATATCTGAAGTAATGGATTCTTTATATATACGTGCGGAAGATTCCCATATAGGAGTACGTATGTTTAAAACCGAAAAATTAAAATACGATTATAAAAGTTACGATATAGAAGCTATGGCTCGCTCTAAAAGTAGAAATGCTAAGGAGTTTTTACGTCAAGAAGCAGTTGCCGTATATCCAGATACTACTGTTTGGATTCGTGACTTTAATTATTCGTATAACGAACCAATGCACGATCAATACTTTTATCACACTGCCTACGATGAATATCCAGTGGTTGGAGTAACTTTAATACAGGCTAAAGCATTTTGTAACTGGAGAACAAAATATGAAAACGATGCGCGTAAATTGAAGAAAAATTTAGATCGTGTATCTAGATATCGCCTGCCTACAGAAGCAGAATGGGAATATGCAGCTCGTGGTGGTTTAGAATCAGGAACTTTTCCTTGGGGAGGTCCTTATGCAAAAAATGATAGAGGTTGTTTTTTAGCAAACTTTAAGCCTAACCGCGGAGATTATGCAGCAGATCAAGCACTTTATACTGTAGAAGCAAAATCTTTCGATCCTAATGATTATGGATTGTACAACATGGCAGGAAATGTATCGGAATGGATTAACTCTTCTTACGATCCAGCTGCTTACGAGCACACTTCTTCTATGAACCCAAATACAAACGACGACGAAAATAAACGTAAAGTAATACGTGGAGGTTCGTGGAAAGATGTAGCTTATTTTTTACAAGTAAGTACGAGAGACTATGAATATGCAGACTCTGCTCGTAGTTATATTGGATTTCGTACGGTTCAAGATTATCTTGGAACAGATGTTACTGGAGAGCTTAGCAATTAGAAATTGAATGAAGTCCCAAATTTTATATATTTTTATTTATTAACTAATTATTATTTTAAAACTTAACAAAACTTATTTATTATGGCACAACAATCTAAAGGATTCAAGAGATTTATGGCAATGTCCTATGGACTAGGAGCAGCAGTGGTAATTTTAGGAGCATTATTTAAAATTACACATATTGAAATTGGACCGCTAACAGGTAATGTAATGTTAACTATTGGTCTAGTTACAGAAGCACTTATTTTTGCTATCTCAGCATTTGAACCTGTAGACGACGAATTGGATTGGTCTTTAGTATATCCAGAATTAGCTGGAGGGCAAAAAATTAAAAAAGGAGAACAGCCAAAAGATGAAAGAGGAATGTTATCTCAAAAATTAGACGAAATGTTAAAAGAAGCACGTATAGATGCTTCATTAATGTCTAGTTTAGGGAATAGCATTAAGAATTTTGAAGGTGCAGCTAAAGGAATTAGCCCAACGGTGGATAGTATCGCATCTCAAAAGAAATATAGCGAAGAAATGACTCTAGCAGCTCAACAAATGGAATCTTTAAACTCTTTATATAAAGTACAATTAGAGTCTTCGGAAAAGCAATCTGCAGCTAATAAAGCAATTGCAGATAACGCAACCAAATTAAAAGAGCAAATGGAAAGCCTAGCATCTAATTTATCTTCTTTAAATGGAGTATATGGAGGGATGTTAACTGCTATGAATAGAAACTAATTAGTTTTTTTCGTAATTAAAATTAATAAACAAAAAACTAGTTAGAAATGGCAGGAGGTAAACAAACCGCAAGGCAGAAAATGATTAACCTGATGTACTTGATATTTATTGCGATGTTAGCACTAAATATGTCAAAAGAAGTACTATCGGCGTTTGGTTTGATGAACGAAAAATTGACGGAATCTAATACCAGTACTGATGAACGCAATGAAGCATTCTTAGAAGGGTTAGATAAAAAAGTAGAAGAACAACCAGAGAAATACAAGCCTTTAAAGAAAAAAGCACAAGGTGTGGCTAAATTAGCAACTGATTTAGATGATTATATAGCCAAATTAAAGGCGGATATGACTGCTAAATTAGAAGACCCTAAAAATTACGAAGTAATGGATAAGGGAGATTACTTAGATAATCATTTCTTCTCTCCACAAGGTCTTAGTTCTGAAGGTAAAGAGTTTGTAGATAAAATTGCTGGATTTAAAACTGGTGTAGAACAAATACTAGGAGACGGATATCCAGAAATTACTAAAGGAATCGAGAAAGATTTCTCTACCGAAAAAGTAACTACCAAAGATGGGATTAAAAAAGAGTGGTTAGAATACCACTACCAAGGTTTTCCTTTAGTAGCTTCTTTAACGAAATTGACACAAATACAAGCTGACATTAAAAAAACGGAGAGTGAAGTGCTTTCTACTATGTTAGCAGGTCAATTAGAGTCTGAAGTTTCCTTAACAAACTTTGAAGCCATTGTAGTTGCAGATAAGACCGCTTATTTTTCTGGAGAAACTTTTACGGGAAAAATAGTTTTAGGGAAAAAGGATAAGACTTTGAAGGCGCACAAAGTAATTGTAAATGGAAAAGAACTTCCTTCAGAATCAATGCAAGAAGGACAAACTATTTTGAGCTTTGGTGCAGGAAATGTTGGAGAACAACAGATTAAAGGAGAATTTCAATTTAAAGAAGGAGATTCTATAATAAAAATTCCAATAGAGAGTTCTTATTCTGTAATTCCTTTACCAAATTCAGCGGTAATTTCGGCAGATAAAATGAATGTGGTATATCGTGGAGTAGTAAACCCTATGACAATATCTATTCCTGGTGTTGCAGCGGTTAACGCAAGTGCTCCTGGTTTGTCTAGAGGGAAAGGTGCTGGAAAATATAGTATGAATGTTACTAATGTAAAAAGTAGAGAAGTAACTATTAAAGTATCTGGAAAGTTACCAAACGGAAAAGTAGTAAGCGATAATAAGAAATTCCGAATTAAAGATATTCCAAGACCAGTAGGTACAGTTCGTGGTGAAGATGGATCAATAAAAATGACTAAGTCTTCGTTGTCTAACTCTACTATTGGAGCAATACTACCCGATTTTGATTTCAATTTGAAATTAAAAGTATCTGGATTTAAAATAAAAATACCTGGTCAACCAACAGTAAGAGTATCAGGAAGTAGATTGGATGGAAGAGCGAAGAGCGCTTTGAAAAGAGCTAAACGTGGTGAAACCGTTCAAATATTCGATATCAATGCTAAATTAGCATCTGGAAGTTCTTACCGTGTTAAAAAGGTATCTCCAGTAATTGTCGAATTAACAAACTAAAAATTTGTAATTATGAATTTGAAAAAGTTTTTAGCATACAGTTTCTGTTTTTTAGGATCGGTTTGTGTTTTTGGTCAAGCAAACTTATTAAATGCAAGTGACCCAGATGAAATCGGTAAAAAAACAGCCGAACAAATAGAAAATGATAATGATAAACCTTTAGAATATGGTTTTATTGATGATCGTGACGTGCTTTGGGCTAAAACTACATGGGAAACCATTGATTTGGATGAGCGTGTAAACTTTCCTTTGTATTACCCTATTGATACGGTAAATATTGGATCTGATAGAAGGTCGTTATTTGATGTATTAATGAGAGGAATACGCTCTGGAGAGTTGAAAAATGTTTATTCGGATTCATATTTCACAGAAAAAAGAACTTTACAGGATCTTAGTGCTACAATTAGAAAAGTAGACACTACGGAGTATGGTATTGAGCAACTAAATGCAGGTGAAGCTGTTTCTTCGGAGTATATTGAAACTCGTGATTTGACTTCTCAAGATATTGCAGAATTCAAAATAAAGGGAGTTTGGTATTTCGATAAACGCCAAGGAGAATTAAAATATCGTTTATTAGGAATTGCTCCAGTAGCACCCGATGTTAACTTTATTGATGATGAAGAACCAGATTTAGTACCTTTATTTTGGGTTTATTATCCTCATGTAAGAGAAATGCTTCATAAAGCGAAAGCTTTTAATAGACAAAACACGTATAGGCCTATTTCGTACGATCATATTTTAAACTCAAGAAGATTTAGTAGTATAATATATCGTGAAGATAACGAGCAAGGAGACCGTAAAGTAGAAGATTACATTAATGATAATGCATTGTTGCAATTATTAGAAAGTCAACGAATTAAAGAAAGTATTCGTGATTTTGAGCAGGATATGTGGAATTACTAAAACAGTAATTTTTTAATATACTATTAAAACGCCTTTGAATATATTCAAAGGCGTTTTCTTATTTCTAAAATAAGGCAAAAATTAATTATGGAAGCAGACTATTTGATTGTTGGTTTTGGATTAGCAGGGATAACGTTAAGTTATCATTTAGAAGATTTAGGAAAAAAAATAATAATTATAGATGGGAAAAAAGTTAAAGCCTCGTTAGTTGCAGCAGGAATTTACAACCCTGTGGTTCTTAATAAATTTACTTTAGCTTGGAATTCACAAGAACAAATTGCCTATGCAGATACTTTTTATACTTCTTTAGGAACTTATTTAGGTAAAGAAATTAGAAAGAAAATACCTGTTTTAAGAAAGTTTAATTCGGCAGAAGAACAAAATAATTGGTTTAGAAGTATAGATAAACCAAATCTTGAACAATTTTTGTCTCCAAAACTACAAGAGACTCCTTCTTTAGCAATTAAAGGAGCGTATAAATTTGGAGAAGTTAAGCATACAGGAAGGTTATTAATTGATTCTATATTTGATACATATAAAAAGAAATTATATTCTAAAGATGCCTTTATAGAGGAAGAGTTTAATTATAAACAATTATCTGTAAAAGAAAATTGTATAGTTTATAAAAATATAAAAGCACGTAGAATTGTTTTTTGTGAAGGTCATCAACTTAAAAATAACCCGTTATTTAAAAATTTACCTTTAATAGGAAATAAAGGCACTTACATAATTATTAAAAGCCCTAATTTAAAAATGCAATGTGCTTTAAAATCATATTACTTTTTAATTCCACTGGGAAATGATATTTATAAATTTGGAGCTACCTATGGAATTCATTTTAAAGAAGAGAATTATTATATAGATACTAAAAACGAACTTTTAAAACGCTTTGAAGCGCTAACCCAGGCACCATACGAAGTAATAGATCATATTACAGGAGTGCGGCCTACAGTAATTGATAGAAAGCCTTTAGTAGGCAAACATAATGCTTATAATTCTGTTTTTGTATTAAATGGGTTAGGGACACGTGGAGTATTAATGGCACCAACCATATCAAAACACCTTTTGGATTTTATGGAACATAAAATTGCTTTACCTAAGGAAATAGATATTAAGAGATTTGTAAAGAATGCTTAAGCTATAATTTTTTAAAGCTTAAGAAAAGATTAATCCATATATTTCGAGATAGTCGCATAATCACAGGTAATAATCCAATTACCGAAAAGGCTATTAGAAAAAAACTAACTAACAAGCCTAAGCCAAATATTAAATGAGATATCAAAAAAACAAATGTGCCTAAAGCAACACCAACGCCGTAGCTAACATACATGGCACCATAAAAAAAAGAAGGCTCCATTTTGTATTTTGTATTGCAATGGGAGCAACGCTCATTCATTTCAAAAAGTAAAGAAAGACGATAAGGATTACCTGCAATATACATACTTTCTTTATGGCATACAGGGCAATTTCCAGTAAGTACACTATATAAAGCTGTTCCTTTTAAAAAATTCATAAATCAAATTTAAGTAAAGAATAAGAAACAAAATTAATTTTATAATTTATTTAAATCCAAATTTTATTGCAGGAGCTATTATAAAGTTTTGACATACAATAATATTGGTGTTTGTTAAAATTAAGAAATAGAACTAGCAATAGTATTTGAATAGTTAATAGGTGCTTTTTTAATAGATGATACATCAATTAGGAATGGGTTGTTATAAAAAAGGCATTTATAAACAGAATACTTTAAGAAACATATCGTTTTATAGTCTAACAAAATTGAGCATCTTTGTATAAAATTTTGATTCCATGTTAAACATCCATAATCTATCCATTTCTTTTGCTGGAGAATTCCTTTTTGAAGAAATAACATTTAAAATTACTCCAGGAGATAGGATAGGACTTGTAGGTAAAAATGGAGCAGGAAAATCTACGATGCTTAAAATTTTATCGGGTGATCAAGAAGCCGATACAGGTCAAATAGCTTTAGATAAAAATGCTCGTATTGGTTTTTTAAGGCAAGATATTGATTTTGTTGAAGGACGGACAGTTTTAGAAGAAGCCTATGAGGCCTTTGAAGAAATTAAGGAATTAGAGCGTAAAATTGAAGACATTAATCGCCAATTAACAGAAAGAACCGATTACGAAAGTGAGGGGTATGCTAAGCTTATTGAAGATGTAAGTGATTTTACGCAACATTATGAAATATTAGGCGGATATAATTACCAAGGTAATACCGAAAAAGTGCTTTTAGGGCTTGGATTTAAACCTGAAGATTTTGATAACTTAACCGATACCTTTTCAGGAGGTTGGCGCATGCGTATAGAGTTGGCTAAGTTATTATTGCAGAACAACGATTTATTGCTATTAGATGAGCCCACAAACCATTTAGATATTGAATCTATAATATGGTTAGAAAACTTTTTGAAAACATATGCAGGTGCCGTAGTTATAGTGTCGCACGATAAAATGTTTTTAGACAATGTAACCAATAGGACTATAGAAATTTCGTTAGGAAAGATTTACGATTACGATAAGCCTTATTCTAAATATTTAATACTTAGGAAAGAACTTAGAGATCAGCAATTAGCAACCCAAAAAAATCAAGCAAAACAGATTGAGCAAACCGAAAAATTAATTGAAAAATTTCGCGCCAAAGCCACAAAGGCATCTATGGCTCAATCTCTAATGAAAAAATTAGATAAAATAGACCGTATTGAAGTAGACGAAGATGATAATGCCGTAATGAATATTAAATTTCCTGTAAGTGTACAACCAGGAAAAGTAGTTATTGAAGCCGAAAACATAGGAAAAGCATATGGAGATAAAGTAATCTTAAGGGATATTAATTTATTAATAGAAAGAGGTAGTAAAACAGCATTTGTAGGGCAAAATGGTCAAGGTAAATCCACACTGGCAAAAATAATAGTTAACGATCTAGACTTTACTGGAAATCTCAAATTAGGACATAATGTGCAAGTAGGGTATTTTGCGCAAAATCAAGCCGAATACCTTGATGGCGAAATATCCATACATGAAACAATGATAAATGCGGCTAATGAAAAAACACGAAGCAAAGTTAGAGATATGTTAGGTTCCTTTCTATTTAGAGGAGACGATGTTGATAAAAAAGTAAAAGTCCTTTCTGGAGGAGAAAGAAATAGACTAGCATTGTGTAAACTGTTACTCCAGCCGTTAAACGTATTGGTAATGGACGAGCCCACAAACCATTTAGATATTAAATCTAAAAATGTTTTGAAAGGAGCCTTGGAAAATTTTGAAGGGACGCTGTTATTAGTATCTCATGATAGAGATTTTTTACAAGGCTTAACCAACAAAGTCTACGAGTTTAAGAACAATGTTATTAAAGAATATTTAGGCGATATAGATTATTACCTTGAAGAAAGGAAAATTGAAGATATAAGAGAAATTGAAAAAACAAATAAAAAAATAAAACCTAAACAAAAGAAAATTCCCGAAACAAGTTACGAATCTGAAAAAAAAATAAAATCATTACAAAATAAGATTAGTAATGCTGAGTCTAAAATTAGTAAATTAGAGAGCGAAATAAAAAAACTAGACAATCAGTTAGCCAGTAACTACGATAAAACGATAGCGTTACCTAATTTTTTTGATAAATATGAACAAAAAAAGGCTGATTTAGCTGGGCAAATGCAGCTATGGGAAAGTCTACAAGGACAGATAGAGGAACTGGTATAAAAAATTATAGAAATGGAAGATTTTGAACAAATAGATGTAAACTCTCATGCTTTGTCATGGGTTGGTAAAATTCATTACGACTTTGGTTTTATTACGCAAAGCGCTTTCAAAAAAAACAATTTAGACCTTACTAAAGAAGAATGGAGCGTCCTAAAACGTTTAAATGTAAACGATGGACAACGAATAAACGACATGGCATTTATTACCCACAGAGACAAAGTTTCGATGATGCGTGTTGTAAACTCTATGGTTAAGAAAAATTATATTTTTCGTAGATTAGATGGTATGGATAAGCGGGTAAATAGAATTTTTTTAACAGCCTATGGGAAAGAAATTATTCAAAAAGTACTCCCTATTATGTACGAATTAATACCTGAAGTTCAGGAAAGTTTGACTATGGAAGAACGAGAGATTTTGATTCATGCTTTAAAAAAAGTAAAGGCACGTATGGCGGAAATTGCAGAATCTAAAGATTTATTGTAGTTTTTAAATTCTAAAAATTTATCTATTATAGCTAAACAAAGAATAAGGCAATAAGATTTGTGTTATTTCATTAAATAATCTAAAAAAAGGTAGTATATTTGCAGTTCCAAAACATTCTAGTCGGTATTATGAGCCGAAAGTTAAAAGCTAAGTTGAATTTTTTAGGATTATAACGCGGGATAGAGCAGTAGGTAGCTCGTCGGGCTCATAACCCGAAGGTCACTGGTTCGAGTCCAGTTCCCGCTACTAAGCAAGCTCATTGA
>CALLUJ010000082.1 GCA_938011245.1 uncultured Aquimarina sp.
ATAATAGTCACTTACATTCTGGTGATTTTGATTCCTCAAAAATTAAAATAATAAAAAAATGATTAAACAAATAGCTCTAAAAGTAACTTTATTAACTCTAGTGTTTATTAACTGTAAGAATAAAAAAAATTCATTGAATGCAACTATCAAAAATGATTTGAATAAAAACCCCACTTCTAAACAAATAATTAATGAAAAAAAATATATAATTGGAGATAGTTTAATATCTAAACTATCTTTTTTAAAGTTAATTAATAAATCTTGCGTAAGGAATAACGGTGCAATTTCCGACACTAAAGATGATAGAAAAAAAATCAAAAATAATTGTGATTTTTTTAAAATCAAGTACGATTACAGCCCTTACAGGACATTGGTAAAGGATACCGCTTTATTTAAAAAAAATGATATTACATATCTTTTGGGGAAAAGCAGAAATAGATCTGAATCGGATGATTATAATATTATAAATCTTTATATAGAAAAGAATAAAACGAAAATAGATTCAATTGTAATATTCAGTTATGAAAATTTTGTAGAGGCACTAGTAGAAAAAGGAAACTATTTTTATTTCAATAATGAAAGTATTTATGTTTATAATTTTTTTGAGGATGAAGAAGGGATTCACAGTAAAAAGTGGACTAAATACAAAATAGAAGAATCTAAAATCATAAAGCAATTAGAAACTTTTTTTGAGGATTGAATTTAAAATCAGGAGGTGCTTGTGAAGAAGATGGAACTTGTTACCCTAGTGTTAGTCATATAAATGGACAAAGTATAGACACTAGTTATCTAAATGATACTGATGAACAAAAATTTATAAATGCAATGCACAATTTTGGTTTTGACACACAACTAAGGGGTAGTTCAAAAAAAGAATATACTCATACATCTGATGGTGGAAAGCTACATAATAATCACCTTCATTCAGGAAAATTAAACCCAAATTACAAATAATAGATTTATGAAATTATTAAATTTTTTGATATTAATATTTATCGTACTAGGTTGTAAAAATAAAAACTCAAACAACATAGAAAAGACTGTTAATAATTCAACAATGAGTTATCCAGATCAGCCTTTTTTAAGAACTAATCTACCTGTTGGAGATAATGAGATTTTTTCAAAAAAGGTGAATGATAATGAATATTTAAAGTTATCTGATGTTTTTAAGAGTTATAATAATTCATTTGGAAAATCAACATTGGATTCTGAAAAAATATTTTCTTTGACTTATAAGCCGACAAAATCAGACACTTTAGACACAGAGGAAATAGGTGTTTTAAAATCTAAAGACGGTTACGAACCATTCAATTTGGATCAGATTTTACCAAAAAAAAATAATTTTGAAATACTTATTTTTAATGGACAATCAGTAACTTATGATTATGATGGAAATGAGATTATAACACCTAGAAAAGACCTAGTCATATATGACTCAAAACAGAATAAGATAATTGATGAAATGAATATCTATTTTGACTACACAGATGGTATAGTAGCTCAAACAAAATTATATTTAATTGATAAAAATCACAACATATTTATAAGGTACTACCAAGAAATGGAAGAAAAAAAACACAATTTTTCAGCTCTTAAAAATTTTATCATATCTGAAGACGGTAAAATACAATTAGATAAGTAAATACTTAAAGTTACAACCAAAACAAAGCTGACTTTAAACAATTATAATTTGATCGCGCAGATTTAGAATTCGTGAGTATTTACTTTTCTAACTAATACAACAAAACACCTATTTCTAAGAAAAAATTCACACACACTACAGCAAAATCTCATCACAATTCACACTTACATTCTGGAGGATTAATACCAAATTATAAATAAAATGTATAAAATATTAATATTTTCCACCGTCATATTAACAAGTTGTTTGAATGCTAAAAAGGATGAAAGAACATTAGTTTTAAATAATAGTTCTGTAAATAGAATAATAAATAAAGACAGTCTTTCTTTAAGGATAAATGCATTATCAAAATTTAACTTAACTACATTTTCAATTGGGAATAAACAGATTACAGGAGACATTTCTCAAACTAGTTTATATATAAATAATAATGAATTAATTTATAATTCTAATGGAGAGATCTTAGAAAATTTATTTCATAATTTTTATAGTCCAACAACTCATTCAAGTACAGAAAGAGATGGCTATCCTTTATTTGAAGATAAAGATTATTTGCATAAGGTTGGTATTAAATCTTCAGGATTAGAAAATGTTATACAAAATAGTGAAGGCGTATTTTGGTGTATCTTTTTTGTTAACTACAATTATGATAGAGAATTTGAGACTTTTGTTAAACCGATTAGATATTTAGTTGCTTTTGATGATAATTTAAAAATTCTAAAAGAATTTACGTTAAGCTTTTTTTATGAAACTGAAACAAAAAGCTTTATTAAGCTTTTTTATTTAGATGAAAATAATATTCTTTATTCTATGTATTACAAAAATAAAGAATATGAAGATGGGCAAATCAAAGAATCATTTTCGAAATTAATAACACATGAAATATTAAAAAACGGTGAAATTGTGAAAAAATAAATAATGGGGTTTCCTTTTTATGGAGAACAGAAGGGAAACATGATGGAAAAAAGAAACCAATTACAAGTATTGCTAGTGTAATGTCACTTCCTCAGTATGTTCTTGATGATCCATAAAATTGGATTCTTGGTGATAATTCAAGTTCTAATCACAAATATGATAATGATAGGACTGGATTTCAGTTAACCTATGAAGTAGTTGTTAATATTCAAAAAAATTAAAAGAAAAAGGATATGATTCTATAATTACGAGAACAAATAAAAATATTACTCCTGTTACTGGATATGCTTTAGCTGTAAGAATAGATCTTGCAAATAAGGAAAAAGCCGATTATTTTATTTCAATACATGCCGATGGTGCTAAAAAATTTGCATCGGGATCTCATTCTATTTATTCAAGCACTGATAATATTACTGAAAGTAAAGAATTATCTGTCGATATAATGAAATATTATAATGTTGTTAAGTTGCATAATTCTCCTAAAAAAGATATCAGAGGTTTAAGAACTTCTAATAAGGCAACAAGAAAGACTTTGATAGAATTAGGCTTCGTTACTACCCCTAAAGAAGCAAAAGCTTTATTCTCAAACGTAGATTTAATAGGGAGTCAACTAACAAAAGGACTATTGGAGAATATTAATAAAAAATTTTAAAATGAGAACAATCATTTTCAATTTAATTACACTTTCTTTACTATTATTAGTTGTTTCATGCAACTTCAATAAAAATAGGTCTTACTCTAATAATTTAACTGAAATTTCTAAGTCAAACGATACAATTGTTTTATTAAGGGATTTAGTTTTAAGTACTGAAAAAAAAATATTCAAGAATTCTAATTATGATGATACTAAAATAATTATTCTTGAAGAATCGGGAATAGCAGAGCCTTTTATGGTTTTTTCAAATAATATAGAAAACGATAGTACGCCACTGTATTACCTTAAAAAAATGTTTTTTTTAGATAATTCTTTGCAAAAAATTAAATTTAGTGAAGGTAACATTGATTTGTTTTTCTTATCAAATGATTCTATTAGTTTTTATGATAATATTTTAGGTGATTCCTCACAGTGGGTATTTAATCATTATAGATATCACGATATTTATTATGCTTTATTTTCTTATAAAAAAGTAAATACAATAAGGATTTTTAATGTAACTAATTTTAACGATAAAACTGTTACCAACAATATTACATTTTTACCTTTGTCGGGCGATTACGAAATAAGGCTTCCTAACGGAAAAATGAAAAAGAAATGGTATCGAGAAAAAACAAATTATTGGGATTTCTTTAGAGGCAATATATTAGATATTAAATCTACATTTAGTAATGAAAATGAAATAAAAGAATCTATTATAGATTCTATTTTTAGATAAGGAAATTAATTACTCAAAAGTTACATTATTAAAATAAAAAAATAAGTTTCAAAAAGATAGATAGCGCAAGTTTAGGAGATGACGTTTATATAGTTATAGAAACAGAAAACCTCCAAGGCAGAGAAATTAAAATGAATCTAAAGCAAGCCAATGCCAATGGCATTGAGGAGCAATACAAAGCCATTACGGTACAACAAAACGAAAAAGAGGTGCTATTAATAACCGCTACGGTAGGCGATTTTGAATGTAATAGCACCACTATCGAAAATTTAAACGATTTTCAAAACTGGGCTATTGCAAAAGTAACGCTAGAACCTAAAGATGCTACCCAGAAAAAAGCGTACTTAGATACTATTAACAAAGCGGAAAACAAAAAAACAAACTTGTATTTAGCAATAGATGCCGAAAGTAAGGACAATAATTGGGCAGAAGTCCTCTA
>CALLUJ010000083.1 GCA_938011245.1 uncultured Aquimarina sp.
ATTTGAAAATATTGAACTCTTAAAAAATTGGTTACATCAAATGGTTTGTGAGATGGATACTAATTTGATTAAATCTATTGTAAGCAATCATCATTATATCGATTTATTCAATAAAATCATATTACAATAGAAATGGTATAATAGTAAGCAATCTAATCGCTTCGATGATTTGTAATTATCAACCTTGGTTTTGTAAATCTTTAGTTCTTCTAGTTATTCTAATATTGGTGCATTTAATACTTTTCCCATATAGCTCAAAGATAATGAAATCATATTATATCCGAAATGATATAAGTGCTTTATTAACAAATACTTAGAGGTAAAGTCTATTGCTTTTTTTGAAGTAATGCCATGTAAAAGCCATCATATCCAGAAGTATGAGAAAGTACTTTTTTATCTTTAATTAATTCAAAATCAACACCTTCATCGGATTTTAAGAATTGTTCTATTTGTTCTTGATTTTCAGAAGGAAGTATGGAACAAGTAGCATATAATAACTTTCCGTTAGGTTTTACTATTTTAGAATAACTACGAATAATTTCTTGTTGAGTGGCTCTTATAGTATTTAAAAATTCAGGTTGTAACTTCCATTTAGCATCGGGATTTCTTCGGAGTACACCAAGACCACTACAAGGAACATCAATTAATACTCTGTCGGCTTTGCCGTGTAGTTTTTTAATACTTTTAGAATTTTCTATAATTCTAGTTTCTATATTATGTGCTCCTGCTCTTCGGGCTCTTCGTTTAAGTTCTAAAAGTTTATTTTGATAGATATCCAAGGCAATTACTTGGCCTTTGTTTTCGGTAAGGGCAGCAATATGCAATGTTTTTCCTCCAGCACCAGCACAAGTATCTACAATTTTCATACCTGGTTTTATATCTAGAAAATGAGCAACTAACTGTGAAGAAGCATCCTGAACTTCAAAAAAACCTTTCTTAAATATTTCAGTACTAAATACATTAGCACGTTCGGTAAGTTGTAAGGCTTCGGGGTATTTAGATACTATTTCAACATGTATTTCTTCCTCGCCTAAGGCAATTTTAACATCTTTAATATTAGCTTTTAACGTGTTTACTCGTAAAACTACAGGAGCTTGCGTATTTAATGCACTAATTTCTTTAGACCATACCGATTCCCCTAATTCTTCTGCACCTATATTATCTATCCAATCAGGGATAGATTCTTTAAATTTTCTAATTTTAGAAAGTTCGTCAAATCTTCCTTTAATTCGTCTAGCAGGAGTACCTGTAAATTGTTTCCAATCGGGTAATTCAATACCTCTTAAAACTGCCCAAACGCAAAAAACTTTGTATAAATTTTCACGAGAATAGTGGTTTTTAATATCTGCAATTTCAGAATATAAACGTTTCCAACGTATAATTTCGTAAGTAGTTTCGGCAATAAAACCTCTATCTCTAGACCCCCAACGTTTGTCACGCTTTAAAGTTTTAGAAACTACTTTATCTGCATATTTTTCGTCATTAATTATTTCGTTTAATGAATCGATTACGGCAAAAACTAAATTTCTGTGAAGTCTCATAGATGAAGGATTTTAGCTACTACAATTGTAGATTAGTATATTATAAAACTACTTATTTAAAAGTAGTAAGTTTATTAATAAAAAAAAAGCCTTGAAATCTAAAGATTACAAGGCTTTGCGGAGAAAGAGGGATTCGAACCCCCGGAGGTGTGACCCTCAACAGTTTTCAAGACTGCCGCATTCGACCACTCTGCCATTTCTCCAGTGTCTTTTGCGTTTTGCTTAATCACAAAAATATATGTCATGTAAGCGGGTGCAAATATAACACCCTTTTTTTGTTACCCAAAAGAAAAAAACAATTTAATTTTTAAAAACTTAAAAAAGTTTTTAAAACCTTTTATATCAATAAGTTTTAAAATACTATTTTTGGATTAATATTCGATACCTTATGACATTTAAATGCTGGTCTTTAATTTCTGTTATTTTAAGTATTAATTCGTGCAATTTGAATAAGAAAATTCTACCTCGAGTAGAAGTGAATAGCGAACAAAAATGGGTGTTAGAAAGTAAAGGGGCTACCAATTTTATTAGTCAAATTAGTGTAGATGCACTTAAAAAAGAGCTTACCTATTTTGCTTCAGATGATATGGAAGGTAGATCTACAGGAGAAGAAGGGCAACGCAAGGCTGCAAATTATTTAAAAGAGGCTTATCAAAAAATGGGAATAGGAACCCCAAAAGGATTAAATTATTTCCAAAACATTCCTGAAAAGTTTTTTAATGGACGGTCTAAGACAGATGCTGTAAATGTAATGGGATTTATACCAGGAACAGAAAAACCTGAAGAAGTATTGATTATTTCGGCACATTATGACCATATTGGAATAAATACAAAAGGAGAAGTTTTTAATGGTGCAGACGACGATGGTTCGGGAACTATAGGAATTTTGCAAATAGCAAAAGCCTTTCAAAAAGCATTTGAAGAAGGAAAAGAACCTAGGCGTAGTATTCTCTTTTTACATGTAGTTGGAGAAGAAATAGGATTATACGGGTCTAAATATTATACAGAGAATCCAATTTTTAACTTAAAAAACACAATAGCCAATTTAAATATAGATATGATTGGTAGGGTAGATGATGCGCATTTAGACCAAACTAAATATTTATATATAATAGGGAGTGATAAACTAAGTAAGGAATTACACTTTATTAACGAAGCAATAAATAAACAATATAGTCATTTAAGTTTTGATTATACTTTTAATGATGATAACGACCCTAATCGATTTTATTATCGAAGCGATCATTATAATTTTGCAAAAAATAATATTCCAGTAATTTTCTATTTTAACGGAATTCACAAAGATTATCATAATATTACAGATACAGTAGATAAAATAGATTTTCCTCTACTAAAAAAACGTTGCGAGCATATATTTTTAACGGCTTGGGAATTGGCAAATAGGAAAGAGCGAATACAATTAAATTAATCTACGATTTCCCAAATTTGATCGGCATTTAGGCGAAAGCTTTTTAAGTAGTTAAATCCACATTCGTTGGGGGCTAATAAAGACAAAAAGGTGGTATTGTTTGCTTTCTTGTACAAATGATATACTTTACCAATAATAGGTTCATAATTAAATTTAGCTTCATAAATTAATTTATTAAACTCGTATTGTTCCATCAGCTTATGATACTCTTTTTTTAACTCGTTAAAGCGAGCATCTAATTGATGATTTACTTTCGTTATCGTATTATTTTTCCAATGCGAAATGTCGTTTAATTCAATTTTTGGGGCACCAATGTCCGAAGCATAAGGAAGTGATTTAGCATTGTAAGCTTGTAATTCTTCATCAAAAACAACGTAGTCTGGTTTCTTATTCATGAAATTATATTTTCACAAAACTATAAAAGAGATTATCGATACATTGTTAAAAAGCGTTAATGTTTATTTTAATTTTCCTTTTTTAAGATTTCAATGTGTCGTTGGATACGAAGTATTTCTTTTGGAGAAGTACCCTTATAAACACCTCTTATGTGGCCTTTTTTGTCAACTAAAATTAAATTTTCGGTATGAATGAAACGACTTTCGTCGTTTGTGGTTTTAAAAACATCGTCGGCAAAATAAGCTTCTCTTGCCATTTTATATATTTTTTCTTTCTCACCCGTTACTAAATGCCATTTTTTAGAATCAATATTGTGTCGTTTTGCATATTCATTTAAAACATCAACAGTATCAAAGCTAGGATAAACACTATGAGAAAGCAATTTAATTTCATTATCGTTGCTATACATTTCTTGTAATTGGTGCATATTGCTAGTAAGTTTTATACAAATACTAGGGCATGATGTGAAAAAAAAGTTTGCAATATATATAGAGCCTTTAAAGGTGTTATTTGTAATTTCTTCACCTAATTGATTGATAAATTTAAATGCTGAAATTTTATGAAATTTCTTTACTTTATCGTTATTAGAAGTCCACGTAGGAGTGAAGTCGGAGGTATTAAAATAAGGAAGATTTTTTACATCTTCTAAAGATGTAGAATTTTCATTATCTGTAGTTAGTATTTTTTGATTAGAAAAGACTGTTTTGTTTTTTTGTTTGCAAGAAATAAATCCACAGCCTAAAGCAAGGCTAATTAATATTGTTTTTTTAATCGACATAATCTCCTGATTTACATTTATTATACCCAATTAATCCAAAACGTTCGCCATTTATTACGACATAGTTGGATTTAATTTTACCGTTAATATCCCATGATTTTTGCCAACCTTTTTCATTACCATTGGCGAAATGGAGTTCTTTTATTAGCATTCCATTACTTAACCATTCGCGTTGCGTGCTTGTAAGATTTCCAGCATTGTCGAAGTGCGTTATAAATTTTGGCTGTTGGTTGCTCCACCAGCCTTTATGTACACCAACTTTTTTACCATTTGTATAAAACCTTTGAGAAGCTGGTAAACCGTCGAAATAAAAACGTTCTTCTTTTCCATGTTTTATTCCTTTTAAATAGGATACTCTGTATAAGGTAATAGTATCGTTTTTAGAATAAAGTACACCTGTATAAGGCTTATCTTTATAAAGCATTATTCCGTTTGTTAAAGATAGGTTTTTAGCCTTAATATCTAATTTAAGAGCCTTTGATTGGCAAGAAAAAATAAGCAATATTAACGGTATATACTTTATTTTGATACTTGTAAGCATTAGCGTTTATTCTGTTTTTTAAGTATTAGCTTAACTGTAAGCTTACTTGTTAATTGGTTATAAATTGACAAGTAATTTCTTAGTAATACAAAAACAAAAAAAAACGGAGGTTAGTATGTGTACTGTTATTAAATATTTAACTTATTTGTGTTAATAATATCATACCATTTCTATTGTAATATGATTTTATTGAATAAATCGATATAATGATGATTGCTTACAATAGATTTAATCAAATTAGTATCCATCTCACAAACCATTTGATGTAACCAATTTTTTAAGAGTTCAATATTTTCAAA
>CALLUJ010000084.1 GCA_938011245.1 uncultured Aquimarina sp.
TTTAGATGAGTATAGTTATCGTATAAATCGTTCTATACACAAGCAAACTATATTTGATAACCTAATTAATAGGATGACTGACCATATAAATATTGACTTTGAGCAAATTAAACTAAGTACCTAAGTAAACAGCTCTATAAATATAATAGCGTTTCTAATAGGTTGTGAATAAAAAACAAATAACTCTTTATTATTAAAATATACTTACCAAAAAGGAATCATTATTTTTATGCATTACCTAATAATAAAGTCTTGTGTCCGTAAAAAAAACAACCAAAGCAAAATCAAAAGAAAAGAAAGTTACTCCTTTGATGAAGCAGTACAATGCCATTAAGCAGAAATATCCCGATGCATTGTTGCTTTTTAGAGTAGGAGATTTTTATGAGACTTTTGGAGATGATGCCGTGGTTACAGCTAATATTTTAAATATTATTTTAACAAAAAGAGGAGCAGGTTCCGAATCGGAAACAGCTTTGGCAGGATTTCCACACCATTCGTTAAATACCTATTTGCCAAAGTTAGTTAAAGCAGGGAAACGAGTAGCCATTTGCGATCAGTTAGAAGACCCTAAGCAAACCAAAACCATTGTAAAAAGAGGAGTTACCGAGTTAATTACGCCTGGGGTTTCTTTAAACGATGAGGTACTTAATAGTAAACAAAATAATTTTTTAGCATCGGTGCATTATGCTAAAAAAGCCTATGGAGTATCTTTTTTAGATATCTCTACAGGAGAATTTTTAACAACACAAGGAGATAAATCCACAGTAGATAAACTATTACAGAATTTTAATCCTAGCGAAATTTTAGTAGCAAAACCTAAAAAAAATAATTTTACCGAAGATTTTGGAACAGAATATTTAACCTATTATTTAGAAGATTGGGTGTGGAAAGAAGATTATGCTTTAGAAACCTTGCATCAACATTTCGACACTAAAAATTTAAAAGGTTTTGGAGTAGACCATCTGTCTTTAGGAATTATAGCTTCGGGGACTATTTTGCATTACATTAAAGAAACACAGCATCATAAACTAAAACATATTAATAAAATTCAGCGTATTGCAGAAGATGATTATATATGGATGGATCGGTTTACAATTCGTAATTTGGAGTTATATAATACCAATGCTAATGGAGCTGTTACGTTATTAGAGGTTATTGATAACACACGTTCTGCTATGGGCGGACGTATGCTAAAAAGATGGTTGTCTTTACCTTTAAAAAATAGACAACGAATAGAAATGCGCCACGAGGTAGTAGATTTTTTAATACAAAATCCACCAGTATTAGAAGTATTTCAAAAGCAAATTTCTCAAATTGGAGATTTAGAACGTTTAGTGTCTAAAATGGCTACGGGTAAAATTTGCCCACGAGAGGTTAATCAATTAAAACTTTCGTTAAATGCTGTTGCACCCATAAAAAAAATAGCCGAAGAAAGTAGTCAAAACGCTGTTCAAAAAATAGGAGATGCTTTGCATGATTGCGAATTATTGCGATGTAAAATAGAAGAAACATTAAGCGAAGATGCTCCAGTAAATATTTTAAAAGGAAGCACTATTGCAAACGGTTTTCATACTGAATTAGATGAGCTACGTCAACTTGCTTTTTCAGGAAAGGATTATTTGGACGGAATGCTAGCTCGTGAAAGTGAGGCTACAGGAATTTCGTCTATGAAGATAGCTTCTAACAATGTATTTGGGTATTATATTGAAGTACGAAATTCGCATAAAGACAAGGTGCCAGAACACTGGATACGCAAGCAAACGCTAGTAAACGCTGAGCGTTATATTACCGAAGAGCTCAAGGAATATGAATCGAAGATTTTAGGAGCAGAAGAAAAGATTCTAGTATTAGAACAGCAATTATTTTCAGAACTAGTGGCTTGGATGCACGAATATATTCAAATTATACAGCACAATGCTTCTCTTATAGGGCAATTAGATTGTCTATGTGGTTTTGCTACTTTAGCAGCAGAATATAATTACTCCAAACCTGTTTTTACAGATCAAAACACCCTAAAGATTACCCAAGGAAGACATCCTGTAATAGAAAGGCAATTACAATTAGGAGAATCTTTTATAGCTAACGACGTGTATTTGGATAACGGTACCCAACAAATTATAATGATTACGGGGCCTAACATGAGTGGTAAATCGGCGATATTAAGACAAACAGCTCTAATTGTTTTATTAGCTCAAATAGGATGCTTTGTTCCTGCTGAAAATGCGGAAATGGGTATCGTTGATAAAATTTTTACGAGAGTAGGAGCAAGTGATAATATTTCTATGGGCGAGTCTACTTTTATGGTAGAAATGAATGAAACAGCTAGTATTCTGAATAATTTGTCGGATAGAAGTTTGATTCTTTTAGATGAAATAGGTAGAGGAACTTCTACCTACGATGGAATTTCTATTGCGTGGGCTATTAGCGAATACCTTCACGAACATCCCACTAAACCTAAAACACTATTTGCAACACACTATCACGAATTAAACGATATGTGTGAGACTTTTCCTCGTATAAAAAATTACAATGTAGCCGTAAAGGAAATAAAAAATAACGTACTTTTTTTACGAAAATTAACTCCAGGAGGTAGTCAACATAGCTTTGGAATCCATGTGGCTAAAATGGCAGGAATGCCGCAACATGTAGTAAAGCGAGCACAAAAAATGTTGAAACAATTAGAGAAATCTCAGAAAAGCGAAGAAATATCGGAAGCCCTAAAACAAACACAAGAAGAAGAAATGCAATTAAGTTTTTTTAACTTAGACGATCCACTTTTAGAAGAAATTAAAAACGAAATTATAGACACCGATATTAATACGCTTACTCCAGTAGAAGCATTAATGAAACTCAATGAAATAAAACGCATGTTAATCCCTAAAAAAGTTTAACAGTAACTATCCAATTGAATTAATAAGGAAATAAATCGTGTTAATAGGGGTTTTAACTGTGTATTTTGCACTTAATCTAAGATGTTGCTTTTTTTGATGTTTTTTATTTGATATACAGTCAGTTAATTTATATTTTTAATTGGAATAATTAAAAACAAATAAATTAATGCAATCATTAGGAAAAGTAGCTGACGCGTCAATTGCGGCAGGGTCAGAAGCAGGGAATACAGTAATAAACTCGTTAAGTGGTGTGTTTAATTCTATCCAAGAAGGGGTAGGGCAATACGGGCTTAAAATTGTGGGAGGTATTGTTGCTTTAATTATTGGTCTTTGGATCATTAAAGTAATAATGAAAGCCATAACAAAAGCTTTTGATAAGAGCAAAATAGACGATACATTACGTCCATTTTTAGTAACCCTTGTAAGCTTTTTATTAAAAGTATTACTTTTTATATCCATAGCAGGTATTGTAGGGATTCCTACAGCAACTTTTGCAGCATTATTAGCAGCAGCAGGCTTAGCAATAGGAGGGGCATTTAATGGCTCTTTGGGGCATATGGCTGCGGGAGTAATGCTATTAATTTTTAAACCATTTAAAGTTGGAGACCTAATCGAAACGAATGGAAAGCTTGGTTTTGTAAAAGAAATATCGGTTTTTGTAACTATTTTAGAAACATTTCAAAATAAAACAGAAATTATTCCTAACGGAGCAATTACAGCGGGGACAATTACAAATTTAACAGCTAAAGGCAACCTTAGGGTAGATATGCCATTTGCCATACAATATGGAACGGACATTGCAAAAGCTAAAGAAATTGTAATGGGGGTATTGAAATCTGACACAAAGGTAATGAGTGATCCTGCACCAAGAGTAGCTGTAAACAATTTAGGAGCTAATGGAGTAGAATTGTTAGCCTTACCATATTCTAGCTGCGACGATTATTGGGATGTATATTGGGATACTCGCCAAAGTATTGTAGAAGCTTTAGGAAATGCAGGTTACGAAGCACCACTTCCACAGCGAATAGTTACGATGACTAATAAAGCTTAGTAGTATAAATATAAAAAGATAAAAAAAGGCTGCCCAAAATGGAGGCTACTGAAAAAGTCAATTTTTAATTAAAAAGAGCAGAATTTAGAAAATCCTGCTCTTTTTTGTATTTTGAACTATGATAGTTCAGCAACAAGTTTTACAGCTAAGTGAGTATAGTTTTTTATACGATTAAATCGTTCCTAAAGAGAATTTGCTCAGAAAGATTAACGATTTAATCGACTTTAATTTTATCAACG
>CALLUJ010000085.1 GCA_938011245.1 uncultured Aquimarina sp.
TAATCGCTTCGACAATTTGTAATTATCAACCTTAGTTTTGTAAACCTTTAGTTCTTCTAGTGATTCTAATATTGGTGTATTTAATACTTGTCCCATATAGCTCAAAGATAATGAAATCATATTATATCCGAAATGGTATAATAAACCTTCATGAACTTGTTTACTGATAAGGCGTTTACGTGTTTGTTTTTGTTTTTCTGGTAATAGCATTTTTTCTAATCCGAAATCCTTATATAATTTTAGCCATTTTTACATACTACGTACTCCATAACCTAAATGAGATGCCAAGTCTTCTTGAGTGGAAAAGGTATTTAATTTTATATGAAGTAACGATTGTATTCTAAGTACATTTTTCTTGTTTTGTTCTTTGCGTAGTAAAGATTCTTAATATTCTTTTATTTCTATTTCTCTATGTCGAACCATAAATTAAATATGCGAAAAAAAATAACCAAAAATTATATAAGTTATTATTAATAAATTTCTTAAAATAATTTTTTCGTAATTCTCATCTATTTTAAATTTTTGTTTAGAGCTTAATTAGCCTAAACACTCTTCACAAAATATAATGTCATCCTTGTGTTTTTATTAAATAACAAAAACACAAATAGTATATAACACTATATAATTCAATAAAATGTTAATTTTTTTACATTTTTTAATATATATTTGTATTGTATTAATAATTTTCAACGTATAAATCAGCTAAATTGTTTTAGTTGTAAACCATGCTAAACTTATTATTCATACATCGAAAATAACAACTATATTTTCAGCTCACAAAAGCTGACCACAAAGGTTGGTCAGCTTTTTCTAGTATTATTTCCCCTCAAATTATACCTCTAAGAGCTTACCCAAAATTTGTTTTCTTATTTTAGTTTTTAACTCCACTTTATTTTCAAGTATCATCGAAATTGTTTTAACTTCATTCAATATAAAACTTCTAGTAACCCCTATACTTCCACTAAAAAAAGAGTATGAAAAACGTTTTTTATTATCTGGAAATACTAACGAAATTATTGACAATTGATGGTTTATAGCTAATCTAAAAGCTCCATCTTTAAATTCGTCTAAAATAATGGTTTCATCTTCTGGCACTCCTCCTTCTGGAAAAATGCAAATACTATATCCTAATTTAATTTTTCTTTCTGCTTGTACAAAAACATCTTTTCTGCTTTTAACACTACCCCTATCTACTAATATGCACGTATTTTTGTAAAAGAAACCAAAAACGGGAATCTTAGAAAGCTCTTTTTTTCCCACAAATACAAAGGGGTTTTTAACAGTATATAACATTAACATTACATCTAACATAGAAGAATGGTTAGCAACAAACATAAAAGATTGGTTGGAAACGTTAAAAATCCCATTTTTGCGTTTAGGGATAAAACCACAAGCATAAAGTACAATGGCAGCCCATATGCGAGCGCAACTAAAAAAATACTTATACCAACTTTCTTTAAGAATTAAAACTAAAAGAACTGGAAAAAAAAGTAGCAAAGGCAAAGCCATTACTACATAAAACCAAATGCGTAAAAATAAATGTCCTATATTTTTAATAAACTTCATATATAATAATATAATTAAATCTCTTTTGTGAATAATCCTCTATCAATAACTAGCTTTTCTTCTATTTCTCCCTTAGGAACCTCACATGCAACCGTATGGGATTCTTATTTAAATATAGATAAACATTACATAAGTACTAGAAATTTTTCAAATGTACCCACATTAATTTCAGAACTTACCACTATTGCAAAACAAGAAATAGAAGCTCTTAAAACAGTAAACACACATTACAAAAACTTAGACCCCTCGGTGTTAATGGGCATTTTAGTTGCAAAAAAAGCTTTTAAGGCCTCTACTTGGAAAAGTACAGACCATTTTGGTATAAATATGGGTAGTTCTCGTGGTGCCACAAAATTATTTGAAAATTATCACAAAGAATTTCTAAAAACTGAGAAAGCTAGCACGCTTAGTTCTCCAACAACTACCCTAGGAAATATTTCTTCTTGGATTGCACACGAATTACAGTCAAAAGGTCCCGAAATTAGCCATTCCATAACTTGTTCTACAGCCTTACATTCCTTTTTAAACGGAGTTGCTTGGATTAATTCTGGATTAACAAACAAGTTTATGGTTGGAGGCAGCGAAGCACCACTAACTTCATTTACCATTGCACAAATGAAAGCTTTAAAAATTTATTCTAATAAAGTAACTGAACCATACCCTTGTAGGACTCTTGATCTAGAAAAAAAACGAAATCAAATGTTATTAGGAGAAGGTGCTGCTATTTTTTGCCTAGAAAAAGGGATACAATCTAATGCTAAAGCTATAATAACAGGAATAGGATATGGGACTGAAATTTTGAAACACAATATCTCTATTTCAACCAATGCCAATTGTTTTCAGACTTCTATGAAAATGGCCATAGGTAAAACGTCTAATTCTAATATAGATGCCATTGTAATGCATGCGCCTGGAACCATTAAAGGAGACCTATCTGAATATAATGCTATTTGTAAAATATTTGGAAAAAAAATCCCTTTACTAACTTCTAACAAATGGAAAATTGGACATAGCTTTGGAGCTAGTGGAGCCCTTAGCATAGAGCTTGCTATATTAATGCTACAGCACCAAAAGTTTATTCCTGTACCTTTTATTAACAATCCAAATCAAAACAAACCTTTGCACACCATATTAGTAAATGCTGTTGGGTTTGGAGGGAATGCAGTAACCATCAAAATAGAAACCCCTACCCCACTTTAAGGTATTCAAATTCTTTATATAGTGTTTTTACGATTTCTTTATCATTATCCCTTACCACAACCCGTAACACGTTAACTCCATCAACTAAATATGATGCGTTAATAGAGTGCCTCGATTCTTCTTTCAATTTAAAACCTTCTAAATTATATTTCCATTCATTTATATAAACACGATAGGTTCCTTTTCCTGAAATCTTTTTTGTTACTAATGTTATTTTTTTCTTTTTTAAATCCTCTATACTTATAGCTAATTCTGTCTGTTCTCTCTTTTTTAAAAGTTTCGAAAAAAAACTCTTCATCATTTTAGTACTTTATATATTTATTAATACATCTCACCAAAAAACCATAAATCAACACACCGTAAAAATATGTTTACCATTCACCGTATCCATTATAGCTTTATTTAAAACGCAATATTAACTTTCTTAAAAAAACAATCCCTTAATCTTTTTTTTTATAAGTGTCTTTTATATGAAACACACAAAAACGTGTCTTAAAATCAATCCTTTGCTAATTCAAAACTAAAAAAACTAGGCTTTATTATGAAAACAAAAACTTATACTCCTTGAATTCAAGTTATAAGTGCGAGAGATTTTAAATATTGAGTGGGCTAGCCCACTCAATATTTAAGATTAAAAGACCACATTTGTCTTGCATGAAAAATTACAGTCAATTAGCCTTAGCTCAAAGGTATGAATTAGAGCG
>CALLUJ010000086.1 GCA_938011245.1 uncultured Aquimarina sp.
ACAAGCTTTTAAAGTGAAAAGTTTTTTTGTTTTTTTAAAGATAACTAAACAATATCACTCCCTCACTCGTAACGATGTCAATACTATCAAACACCTAACAAAAAATAATCGCTTTTCTATGAACTTAGCTACACCAGTAGCGGGCTGCAAATCTACAACTTCTTTTTACTTTGACAAGCCTTTTTTTAAAACTTTTTTTATTTATTCTTAATTACATGATAAACAGATTACTATAATACAGCCTCTTGCTCTTTTATTAAGTGAGGTTCTTCTCTCTGCCACATAATAGTACTTTAGATACTAGTTCAATTTTCGAAATGTTAAATTGATACGTGGAGATACTGTTTTTTTTGTTTTTGGAATTTGGTGTAACCAATGGTGTTGTGTAGCTCCTCCCATTATTAATAAACTCCCGTGAGTTAGTTCTATTTTCTTCTTTAAGTCTTTATTTCTTCTATGCTTTAAATGAAAATTTCTTGTTTGACCTAAACTTAATGATGCAATTATAGGGTTTACTCCTAATTCTTTTTCATTATCTGCATGCCATCCATTACTATCTTGTCCATTTCTATATAAATTTAATAGACATGTGGTGAATTTACAGTTGGCCAGTTTTTCTACTTCTTCTTTAATTTTTTTTAGGCTTAATGGAAAAATACTCGGATACATAGTTATATTGGAATAACTATAAGGTAATTTATTATTTGCAAATAAATGAGTTAGTCTTGGTTGTAAAAAGTTCTTTCCATAAACTTTTATAGTGTCTTGTTGCCAATTAATATTTTTATATAACAAATTAAACAATGATGTTGCCTGACTTGAATTCAAAAAGTTAGGATAGTACGCTATATCTGCATCAGGAAGCTTTAAATCATTTTTTTCATGTAAACTTTTAAACAATAACGTATAACTCATAGAATTATAAATAATATATAGCCCACCAGATAAGCACAAACTGTATAGGTAATCTAATTATTGAAAACCATTTGGGAACTTTAATTTTTTTTTGATCTTCCTGTAACATATATATGTGTACTGGTAAAAAAGCAAGCAGCATCAGTACTATTCCATATATTGCATATATTATAGTAGTCTTAAATAACAAACCTAAGGCTAGTACAACTTCGGCTACTCCACTCCAAAAAATTAGTTTTCTTGGTGTTTTAAAATAAGGTGGCATTATTTTAAGATACATTTTAGGCTTAACAAAATGCCATATACCAGCTAAAGCGTATATAAAAGCCATTAAATAAAAATGCCATGCCATAAATTGTTTTTTTGTTATTTTTTTAAAGTTACAATTAATATTTCAAAAACATTAAAGCATCTATTTTAAGCGTTACATTTTATAGAATCTTTAACTAAGGGTATTTAAATGTTTTTTTTATAAATAAAATTTAAAATACGTAATTTAAAGCTTATTCTACATTTAAATTATATGTTTATAATTCATTTTTTATTGCAGGGCAAACTCTCACTTTGTTTTACAAAGTAAATTTGAGTAAAAATTAGATTTAAATCATACAAAATTTCAAATTTGAATCTATTTTTAAGTATTAATTAGCTTTAATCAATTCTATGTAAACCAAAATAACGAGAATTTATCATTAAAAGCTCTCAAAAATAAAAGTATGATTTTGCCCTGTTTTTTTATTACTAATATTTTTAAAATCTATTTTATTTGTATTATCTTAATTGTAATAACGATTAACAATTCTAATATTCTGAAAAATTTTTTCAAAGATTATATCAAATGGTATAATTATGAAAGATTACACTCTAGTTTAGGCTACTTAACTCCCGTTTAAATGGAACTTAAAATCAGAACCAAAAACAATAAAATAATCGCTTAAAAATTTATATCAAATTTACTAGGAACTCCAATGCTATACTAAAATTGAGAAAGTATTTGTTTTATTGTGTTCCCAAGCCTTATAACGAATTTTTGATGTTTAATCCAGGTTTAACTCTCAATTTTTACTCTTTATAATTCTCAATTTTATTCTTTAATAGTAATGTTTCGCAATAAATTACTACCGTTTTCGTCAATTACAATAATAATTATGTTTGTCTGGCTTGGGAAGTATTGAAATTTCATAAAACTATTTGAGTGTTCTTATATAGATATTATCCACATACCAATGTACTTTCGTTTCGGGCCTAGTATGTACTATTTTCAGTACCAATTCATTAATTTCTCCATTAAACCCTTTAGATAAATACACTCTACTGTTTTCTTTTGGGAATATAAAGACTAAAGGTTTTGTATTATTATTAGAGCATTTTTCGTGATAAGGAGGTGAATTTTTATAATCTGAATGATATTTTTTGTAATAGCCTGCTATAACAGTTGGAATATAGAGAACTAATTGTTCTGGAAGTAATTCGTCTTTATCCACATTGTGGCATATAATAAAGGCTTTAATATACTTCCTGCACTTCTTCCCGAGCTAATAATGTCTACATCTTTTTGATGTTGTTTTGTTGTAGGTGTGTTACCTACATAGCTTTTAACCTCTCTAGCGTGAACATCCATTACCAATATTGCCATGTTATATACTTCATTTTGTTTATAGTTTTCGTAATTTCTTTTTACCAGCGTATTAATTTGTTTTTGTAGTCTAAAACCGAGTGTTGTAATAAGTCGTTTTCCTAGATGCTTTTTTGTTAAATTACTTAATAAGTGGGGAGCTAATTGAGGTAAAGGGTATGGTTTTTGGGGTAGGGCTTCTTTATATGGGGCTATCCAAGGGATGGGTGCCCGAACTATTGTTTTCCCTCCAAGAAGCAAAGCTTTTGATTCAGTTTTTTCATTAGTTGGGTTATCATTTATATCTTTTTCATTTGAATTCGTTAAAATTAAATCCTCATAAGGTCTAAATTCAATCCAAAAAATTGCTTCAAGACTAATTCATTTTGTGAAAAAAAAAACCAGTATCAACAATTACATCTATGTTCCTATTTGGCACATTTAATCCATATCCAACTTAAAGGTTTATAAATTTTTCTTTTATAAATTGTGCTTTAATTATACTTGGGCTAATAATAACTAGTAATAATATTACTAATCCTTTCGTAAAGTATTACATCCTTTACTTATTAAATAGTAAATCTTTTGAATAATCTTCTGGATTAAATTGTATTGTAAAATTGAAAGTGGTGCCTATTCCAACTGCAGAATTTACCCAAATATCTCCGTGATGAAACATTATTACTTTTTTACAATGCGCTAAACCTATACCTGTTCCTTCAAAACTTTCACGAGTATGTAGGCGTTTAAATATTTCAAAAATTGCTTTCTGGTGTTCGTTTGGTATTCCTATTCCATTATCTTTTATTTTGAATTCCCAACGATGCGAGAAATCCAAGGACTCTTCTAACTTTTGCCCTTCTATATAAATTTCAGGTGTGGTATCTGGTTTTTTAAACTTTATAGCATTAGAAATTATATTTTGAAAAAGCATTCTAAGTTCTGTAGGATACGCATAAATCATAGGCATATTACCAAAACTTATATTCGCCTTAGTCTCTAATAATAATGCATTAAAATCTTGAATTATTGTTTCTACTAATTGTTTAGAATTAATGTATTCTAGCTTTCTTTCGTTACCAATACGAGAGTAATCTAATAACGATTTAATAAGAAGTTCCATCCTTAAACAACCTTGTTTCATGTATTTTAAGTTATCTAAACCTTCGTCGTCAATTTTATTCCCATAATCTTCAATCATAAAATCGGCAAAACTAGTAATGGTATGTAATGGTTCTTGCAAATCGTGACTGGCTATATAGGCAAACTGTTCTAATTCTTTGTTTTGCCTTTCTAAGGTTTTACTTTTAAATACAATCTCCTTATTTTTTACTTTTAGGCGTTCTATTAATTTTCGCCTATGAATTCCCATCTTTATAATATACCCTAAGAATCCTAAAAATAATATCCCAATAATAATAAATAGCAAATTTATTCTATCTTGATTATTGAGTTCTGTTTTCTGACTTTCTAATATTTTACTTTGGTGTTCTATTAGTTTTTTTTGATTTTCTAGATACCTATCTTGTATAAAAATCTGCTTTTTTTTTGAAATTATTTCATGATTTTTTAAATCTAATAATTGCTGTTGTAATTGATAATTTTCACCAAAATTTCCTATATCACTATTTATTTTTCCACTAATAGCATCGTCTTGTTGTTGCGATATAGTTTGCAAAGTATCGGAAGGAGAGGTATTTGATTGAGGGTGTTTTTGAGAAATTTGTATATAGCTAATATTAGGAACTAAAAATTTAATAAAGGTATTTTCGCTATTGCAAATAGTATTGCAGTAACTAAAATAAGAATTATATGTAAGGAAAAGAAATAGTTTTAATTTCCACATAAAATATAATTATACTAAAATTAATAAAAAGTAGGTTTCTATATATTTTGACTTTATACTAAGTTTTTATTTTTAATAAAACTTAATTTAAAATCTTCTATCAACCTAAATAATTTTGTCGTTATAATACACAAAAGTAAGGATAAAAAACACAAATAGTGCTTATTTTTATAATTTTAAACCGTCTTTTTTGTTTTTTATAAAAAACCGGATATTAAATTTTAGGATAAACACTTTTAACTGAAATTCACAAAATAACTGCTTTTCCTTAAACGAAATTAGAGGTGTTTACTTAGATACTTGTATTATAATCATTAAATTAGTCTTCTATGGAATTATTTAAAGGAGAAAACATCTTAGACTTCACGGATAAATTTAAGACGGATTTAGATTGTTTAGAATATTTAGCAGATATTA
>CALLUJ010000087.1 GCA_938011245.1 uncultured Aquimarina sp.
TTTCACGATGTATATCGCATAAAACTTAAGGATATTTATTAGCATAAATCCTATTCTACTTTAAGGCGCTAGGTTGTCTTTTTCAAGAGCAAATGAATCAAGTTAAAAATTTTAAGTGAAGCATGGATATTGCGTACAACGGTTAATATAAGAAACGTAGGGCAGAGGGTAAGCTCTAACTCTAGGTTTATAACTAAGCCAAATATAATGTTTTGTGTTTATCTTCAATATTGAAACACCAAATTTTATATTTGGCGACATAGCAGATATGCCTAAACCTTTTGAATAATCATAATCCGCCCTATGTTTTTTATATAGTGTTACAAAATGTTTATTTTCAATTTAAAATTGTTATTGTTGAGAACTATTCTTATTTATTAACTTAATCCTTTTGACTTTTAAAACTTTAATCTCACTAGAAGAAGAGTTTAAATGTCCATAACCCTCATTAGTAATAGAGTCATTTTTAAAAATTCCAATAACAGTAATAATTGCTTTTTTTGTAGTGTAATTTTTGTTTAATTTTCTCAATTTTTTATCTAAACAATATTCATTGTCATTATTATAAAATTCTGAGAAATTAAGATTAACATTAGTATTGATTTTACAATTTTTTAGTCCGTTTGCGTACCAATACTCTTCAAATCCTGTGTAAATTAAATTTGTTTCTATAAGTGAATTATTTTCTTGTAGGTCGCAGAAATTTATTTTTTTTACTCCCTTATCATTATAATTAGTTCCCGAATTTAAGTGAAATACACTACAAGAAGTCTGCATAACAATTAGCAGATATAATAAATAATTTTCTATACGTTTAAAATATTTTTCCATAGCCAACATTACCCTTTTGTTCATCCAATTCAGCAGCATACCATTTTCGTCTAGGTTTGTTATGTTCTACTCTGATTTTATTTTCAAACTCAGAAGCAGTCAATTCTTTAATCATGATAGCTTTTCTATTCTCCTTTTTTGGAACCCAAACAGTATTTATCATTTTAGGATCAGTCCAATTTTCCCAAGCATGCCATAACTCATGTGCTAACGAAACAAAGGGGTCTCTCTTAGTCTCTCCTTTTTCATCAATACCTCCATGTTTATCTCCGGGAACCCAACTAACTTTTCGTGATGTAGTGCTATTAGTAGCACTTTTTCTAGTAATGGAAATAAATTGTGGGTTTGACATTTCTACAATATCTGCAATAAATTTTTTACCAATAGGTTTACTAGAAATTATATCTAAAGCTTCTTTAATCTCTCTGAATAATTTTCTAGGCTTTTCGTTAAAAATAATCATGGATTTATTATCATTAGAAATAGTGTAAAACTTACCATCATAATAGGCTAGTTTGTCACTCCCTTTTTCTAAAATAAAACCTTTAGTTTTTAAAGTAACAATATCTAAAGATTTATAATAAAAATCCTCTTTAACATCTTTACATCTTGCTTTTATATAAATTGAATCTTGTTTTTTCCACTTCTGCTGAATTGTAAAGTTCCATATGGCATAGTTACCACCTGTTTCTTTTGTAACATCAATACAATCGGATAATAGTAACTCTCCATTACTATTGTATAATTCTAAGTTTAAACCTTCTCCTATTTCTATATTAGTTACTTTAACAGCGACTCTTACTTTATCTAAAGGCTCTACAGATTTTAATATTCCATCATACTTTTCATGCAACCATGTTACACTATCAATACTATAGTTAGTTTTAGGCTGGTCCTCTTGATCTTCAACCTCAGTAACCTCTTGTACAGTAAAAGGGTCTTTAGGAGTCCAAGTCTGTAAATGGGTCACCTCTTTATTAAATCGAATAGCTCCAGTAGTAACAGTTACATTTGCTTGTAGTGGAAGATTTGAAAATGCATCGTACTGAAAAGTTTGATTAGTTGCATATGCATTTGCAAACTCTAATTTAAAAGCAATACTACTTTGTGTAAAATCTAGAATTTCAATAAATCCATTTTTCTGTAGAGTTGGAGAAAGCATCCATCTTATAAGAGGTATTGTCTTTTTATTGTCAATATCGTAGGTAAAACTAAATTCACCTCCAATAACACCACTACTAGGTTTGCTATTAGCTCCTTTAAATTGCGTGAAATTATAATCTAGATTTTTGATAGGGATTTTTAAATCGTCTATATATAAATAAGCGTTGTGCATATTTGTTGATTGTTCGTGTTAATTAAAATAATGTATACATAGTGTTATTATTCCTACAAGTTGCATTAATATTTTGTAACGTTCCGGCTATGGTTAGTGCGGGAATTAAAAGTAGTGAACTTTCGATTAAGCATTTAGCCAAAACTTTTTATTTTGTTTTATCTTTTTCTTTATAAAGCCAAATCAAATAGATTTGGCGGACTTCGTTAAAAGCTCTAAACTTTGGGTTAAGCCCCAAAACCCGCATTAATTATAGCCATTGTTGTAAACAGTTTTTATTCCACTATCTGTTTTCCAACTTCTTCTGGCCAGATTATAAACTGCCCATATTGACCATTTTTTTCTATTCCTCCAATTTCTTTTCCACGTTTCGTTGTAACCCAATCATCTTCTTTTTTATACATCAATTTTTTGTCTGTTAGCCAACTATTTACTTTTCGACTGCTCAAACCTGTTAATTGAGATAGTTCTTTAGTTGTTAGAAGTTTTGAGTTTGAAGAATTTATAACTGTTGATTCTGTTTCTTTCTTTTTCGATTTTGTTTCTTCTGGAATTGAAGTGAATTCAAATCTCTCACTCGTTTCGTCTATGAAATCTATTTCTTTATAAGCGTCTTCAAATAATTCCTTATCCGATTCGTCATTTAAGTCCACTAAAACCCCCATTTCCTTATTGTTATTTATTGAAAATTCATAAAGATTAAGAGATGTAATTATCATTTTGTCATCATTCAAATAACATTTAGCGTGTAAATCTTGGTTATATTTTAAAATCACAAATCTCAATCCTTGAAGAAATTTCATTTCGTGCGGATTCAGTTCTTGCTTTCCAAAAATTACAGTCGTTATTTTATCTTTACTATTTCTGTATGTAAGTAATTCTTTAAAATCTTTTGATAATTTGAGGTAAGGTGAAATCAAAATTAATCTTGATTCCGCGTTTCGGATTAAGTCTTCTATTTCAGATACAGCCTTTCTTGTATTTAAAAATTTTGCCATTTATAATTTAGGTTTCTCAGTTTTCGTAAATTGCGTACAACGGTCTAGTGTATGAAACGTAGCGTGCAAAAAGACACTAACTTTTCGGATAAACACAGAGCCGAATTTTTATATTTTGTTTTTAATTTATCACTTTTTAAAAGCCAAATTAAAAATTTGGCGGACTTTCTAAATATACACAAACCTTTCGGTTTAGCACTTATTAGCTATGTTTTATACACCTTGTTACCACACGTTTATTCGGTTTCTTTTACTGCTTGTCTTGGACTTGGAAATCTTGTTCCAACTCTTGGGTCCATTA
>CALLUJ010000088.1 GCA_938011245.1 uncultured Aquimarina sp.
AAGCAATGGGTTAAAGAAAAACAGGAATATATTGAGTTATTCTTTTTACCGTCTTATTCTCCTGAGAAAAACCCCGATGAATACCTGAACTGTGATTTAAAATATGCTTTATCTGAAAAACCAGCTCCTAAAAACGAAAAATAGCTTGAAGAAAATGTTTATAACCCTATGAAGATGTTAACTCTAAATAGTGACAGAGTTGCTAAATATTTTAAGCATAAGGATATAAAATATGCAGCGTAAAAAAATCTATTTTTATTACCGTTGGGTTAATAGTAAAAACCCCTTTAATTTTGGTTACTTTTTGGATTTGTCTTTGAAAACCTTCTATAGCGTTAGTGATATAAATTATATTTTTTATTTAGGATACAAAGTCAAAATACTGTGATAATTCCTCTCAATTTCGTTATCAGCTCTTAATGACTACAGGGTATTTAGCTCCTTAGGCTCATTCAGAATATGCAAAAATAAAAAAAAGAGCTTTTCTATTCATTGTGTGTTATAACTTCATAATGAAGCTCTAATGCATAATTTAGGTTAAATAAATAGTACTTTACTTTACAATATGAGTAAGTTTTGGGTTATTGTCTTTTATAGATATTAATTGATTCTCGTTAGTTATTGGGGTATTATAAATATTTAGAAATTCTAAATTAGTAAGATTTTTTAAGGCCGTTATATCTGTAATTTCAGTACCATCAATAGATAACTTTTTTAATTCTGTAAATTCTGCTAGTATAGGAATAACTCGATTATCTATTTTGTTTCTACTTAACTTCAACCAAACAATCTGATTTTTAAAAGGCAATAAGCTTTCTAATATGTCCTTATTTAATTTATTGCCAACTTTAGGGTAATGCGTGATGTCTAATCCATAACCACTAGGTAAAATATTCACGTAAAAACCATTGTTTGTTAAAGGAGTTACATCAATATTTTCTGATATTAATACTTTATGAGTAGAGAAATGGGTTGCTTTCTCTAATAAAATATGTTCTTCGGTAGATAAATTTAGTTCAGTAACGGTGGTTTCTTGTTGGGCTCCAGAGTTTATCCAAATAGCCATTAGTTTAATCTGCTCGTCACTTAGTGGTTTTTTACCTTCTGTTGGCATGAATTTTTTATTGTCATGTGGCAATGTAATTCTCTTGTAAATTTCGCTTGTGGTAATATCGTTTGGCTGGATTGCCAATTTAGTACCGCCTTTCATTAACGATGCATAGGTAGACATATCTAAATCGCCTTCTCTTTTGCTCTTACTATGGCAAGAAACGCAGGACGTTCTTAAAATAGGTTTAATAATATGTCCGTAAAACTGTGCTTCGTCTAAAGATTTTGGTGGAGCAAGCTCTAGTTCCATTCCTACTGCTTTTTTTACAAAATCTGGGCCATGTTCAAATAAATAGGTGTCTCCGTGTGTTAAATTCCCACCAGCATGTCCTGTAAGTGTTAATAGTATTAGTAATAACACTGCTAAAACGTGAGAGAATTTATGAAATATGTTTTTCTTTTTGTACGATAGAAATGTTGCTAAGGCTGCGATTATAGACAATACGATGGCAGACCAAAAATGTAAATCTAATGCACTTTCAGTATATCCGCCATTTAAGGAAAGTAAATATCCTAATACACTAGCAAATACTGCCGAAATTGTGCCTGAAAATAATAAAAATGGTAATGTTGGCTTTAGGTGGTTTGCAAACTTAGTCCGCTGAATTTTAATGAGTAACATACTTATGGCTACAAGCATTAAAATACCAATAGGAAGGTGTAATATTAAAATATGAAACCTTCCTAAGAATTGTGTAATACTATCCATATATTATATACGCTCTAATTTTATAGGATAGGTATTGTTAGAATTCCATTGACATACATAAATATTTTCGTCTTGATCTATACAAACGTCATGAGGACGTATAAAGTGTTGTCTGTCTCCTTTCATTCTTTGTAATTTCTTGTTGTTATAAATAGGGGGGAAAGCACCTGGTGCAGAAATTACTTTATTGTTTTTGTCTAGAATGCAAACAAAACCAGATTTTGGTGCGTTTTCCCAAGGAAATTCTGAACCTAAAACTGCTGTATATAGGTTATCACCTTTAATTACGGGTCTACTTACAAAAACACCTGGTAAGCTTACTTCTTTAATAAAATTGCCATTTAAATCCATCCATTTAAATTTATTAGCCATTCGTTGCGCTACTACTAGCATAGGATTATCAGGATCTTCTCTATAATCAAAACATAAACCGTGGGCATCCCATCGCTTTGGAAAAAAGTTTTTGCCGCCACCAATACCACCATAAACATCTAAAATTTCTCCTTTAGAGCTGTACTTGATAATATACTGCAATCCGTAACCATCTACAACATAAATATCGCCATTGGGAGCTATTGCAGTTTCCGAAGGTGCGTATTGCGATTCTTTACGATATAGACCTGTAGCAATAGGGTGCTTTAGTGTCATAACTACTTTCCCGTCTAAAGTTGTTTTAATTACTTTATGCTGCCATAAACAGGTAATAAATAAATATTCTTTTCCATTTTCTTCGGTAATAGTTAAGCCGTGAGCTGCTTTAAAATTATGTGTCCATGATTTTATAACATTTCCTTTTAAATCGTAAACTAATACATTGTTTTTATGTTCGTCGGTAACCATAAATAAACGTCCGTCTTTACTTTGAACCATTTCATGACAGTTTTTTACAGGGTATTTACTAAAATCTTGTACACCCCAATCTTTATCTACTTTGTAACGGTGTGTGCCATGGCCTACTATATTATCTTTTTTAGCATCATCTTGTATTAAATTCATAGACATTGCTGGTTTTATAGTTGCTATAGTTCCAGCCACAATACTCGCATTTTTAATAAATTTTCTTCTTTCCATTATAATACTTTTATAGAATGATTAACTTAATATGTCTTTAATAACATGTCCATGAACATCGGTTAGTCTAAATCGTCTTCCTTGGTGTTTAAAAGTAAACTTTTCGTGGTCTATACCCATTAAATGCATTAATGTTGCTTGAAAATCATGAACATGTACTGGATTTTCTACTACATTAAATCCAAATTCATCGGTTTGTCCGTAACTAATACCTGGTTTTACGCCTGCTCCTGCCATCCAAGTCGTAAAGGCATATGGGTGATGGTCTCTTCCCCAGTGTGCTTTGTCTTGAATGTTTCCTTGTAAAAATGGGGTTCTTCCAAATTCACCCCCCCAAACTACAAGGGTATCGTCTAATAAGCCTCTTTGTTTTAGGTCTTTTACTAAAGCTGCACTTGGTTGGTCTGTATCTTCACATTGTTTTTTTAATTGCGTATTTAAATTGGTGTGTTGGTCCCACCCTGCATGCATTAGTTGTACAAATCGTGTTCCACGCTCTATTAAACGACGCGACATTAAACAGTTATAGGCGAAACTTCCTTTTTTCATTACGTTGGGCCCATACATATCTAAAACATGTTGGGGCTCGTCTGAAAAATCGGTTAATTCTGGGACGCTTACTTGCATTTGATATGCCATTTCATATTGAGCTATTCTTGTCTGAATTTCTGGGTCTCCGTAATCTTTTAAATTCATTTGGTTTAGCTCTTCAACCCCATTTAAAAATTTTCGTCTCATTTCCCTACTCATGCCGTTAGGGTCTTTTAAATAAAGTAATGGGTCTGCGGCTCCTCTAAATTTTACGCCTTGATATTTAGATGGTAAAAAACCACTTCCCCAATAATAATCATAAAATAACTGTCCGCAATTGGCTTGTTTATCTAAAGAGGTAAGCACCACAAAGGCGGGCAAATTATCGGTCATTTTGCCTAAACCATACGATAACCAAGACCCTGTACTTGGTCTTCCTGGTAAATTAGACCCTGTTAAGAAAAAGGTTATTGCTGGTGCATGGTTTACATGGTCTGTATGCATAGATTTTATAATACAAAGCTCATCTGCTATAGCTGCTGTGTGCGGCATAAAATCTGAAATCCAAGTTCCATTTTTTCCATGTTGACTAAAATCTGCAATACTACCTAATATGGGTGTATTGTTTTGACTACTCATGGTACTAAACTTTTTACCGTTCATTAATTCAGAAGGTGTTTGTTTTCCGTGCCATGTCCTTAATTTGGGTTTATAGTCAAACAACTCTACATGCGAAGGCGCTCCATTTTGAAACAAATGAATCACTCTTTTTGCTTTGGGTACAAAATGCGGTAGTGTATTATTAGGAATGCCACTTCCTGTGGTTGCTGAGTTTTTTGTAGCGGCATTTAATAATGACGGATTTAACAATGAACCTAAGGCTAACCCTCCTATTCCCAAAGCTGTTTTACTAAAAAAGCTTCTACGGGTCATGTTTGCATAATTCTCTTCTATAGGATTCATAGTGTTATTGTTTTGTAATGGTTTCGTCTAAATTTAAAATCATAGAACATAAGGTGGTATAAGCTGCGTAATCTACTTTGTTTAAGTCTTTATTTACTGGGAATTCTCCTGTAGCAATAAAGTCTTCTACCTCTTTGGTGTCTGTGTCCTCAAAATCGGTTTTAAATTCTGATAATTTTGTTTGTAATATTTGTGCTTCTTTTTCTTGCGGATATCTACTTGTAATGGTTTTAAAAGCGTAATCTAACCGCTCTTTTGCTGTTGTTTTTTGGGTTAATGTGTTTTGAGCTATCACACGTGCTGCTTCTAAATATGTTACATCGTTCATGGTTACCAATGCATGCTGTGGCGAATTGGTAAGGGATTGTTTTACAGAGCAAGATTGCCTAGTAGCATTATCGAATAACATGGTAGGACCTGCTATTCTTTTCCAAAAGGTATATAATGTTCTTCTATATAAATTGTCTCCATGGTCTTGTTTATATATTTGTTTTCCAAAGGAGGCTTCTTCCCAAATTCCTGAAGGTTGATATGGCTTTACCGATTTACCCCCTATTTTATTTTTTAATAGACCACTTGCAAATAATGCTTGGTCTCTCATCATCCACGAAGGCAATCGGTACCTTGGAGCCCTTGCTAACATTTTGTTTTCGGGGTCTATTTCGTATAATTCTTTGGATACTTTGGAAGATTGTTGGTAGGTGGCACTACTAACAATTTGTTTAAATAAGCGTTTTAAATCCCAACCGTTTTCTATAAAATCTACTGCTAACCAATCTAAAAGTTCTGGGTGTGTGGGTAAACTTCCTTGTAATCCAAAATCATCGGGTGTTTTTACCAGTCCGTTTCTAAAAAATGCTTGCCAGTATCTGTTTACGGTTACTCTGGCGGTTAATGGATGTTCTTTAGAAACCAACCATTTTGCTAAGCCTAATCGATTGTTTGGTGCATCTGCTGATAATGGCGGAAGTATTGCTGGTACGCCTGCTGTTACCGAATCTAAATGATTATCGAAAATACCTTTTCCTAGAATATAAGTAGTTCTGGGTTCTTTTAATTCGTCCATTACCATTACTCTTAAATTTCTCCTTGCACGACCACGTGTTTTATTTAGAGCTTTGGAGAGTTCTTTTATTTTTTTTGTGTACGAAGGTTCTGTTTTTTCTAAAGCACTGATAACTTCTTTTAAATAATAAGGACTACGTTCTGAAGGGTCTATTTTTAACTGATTTAATGCACTTCCTGACAACATTTGAAGAGCAGGAGATAATTGAACACCTTCTATTTTTCCTTTAAATTTTTTATCTTCAATCATTGTAATTTCATTTCCTAATAGCTCTAGGTAATCTTCTAGTTTTTTTAGTTCTTCTTTATCTATAGTAGAACTCAAGTCCAATACGGGAGGAATCATACCTTGACTTTCGCTATGCCCTGTTTCTGAGGTTTGATTAAAATAGTCGTAAAACTGAAAATATTCTTTTTGAGTTATGGGGTCAAATTTATGATCGTGACATCTAGTACATTTAAAGGTTAATCCCATCCAAATAGTTCCTGTAGTTTCTAATCTATCAAATACATTTTCTACTCGTGTTTCTTCTACAATTCTTCCGCCTTCTCCATTAAAACTATGGTTTCTATTAAAAGCTGTGGCTATAATTTGATTTGTTGTTGCGTTGGGCATTAAATCTCCCGCTAATTGCTCTATAGTAAATTGGTCGTAGGGCATATTGTTATTAAAGGCATTAATAACCCAAGTACGCCAAGGCCACATTTTTCTTTCTGGGTCTTTTTGAAAACCGTTGGTATCGGCATATCTAGCGGCATCTAACCAGTCCCAAGCCCAACGCTCTCCAAATCTTGGTGATTTTAAAAGTGCGTCTACCACTTTCTCAAAAGCATTTTCACTTTCATCTTTTAAAAATGCATTTACAGCTTCTACGCTTGGTGGCAAGCCTATTAAATCGAAATATACTCTACGTAATAAGGTTGTTTTGTCTGCTTTTTCAGAAAGAGTAAGCTTGTTTTGTTCTAATTTTTGTAATACAAAATGGTCTATTGGGTTTTGTACTAACGCTTGACTTTTTACCTCTGGAAGGGCTGCTTTTTCAGGTTTTACAAAAGACCAATGGGGTTTCCATTCTGCGCCTTGTTCTATCCATTTTACTATTATTGCTTTTTCTTTTGCGGTTAACGATATTTTAGATTCTGGAGTAGGCATTATTAGACTTGGGTCATTACTCAATATCCTTTTAATGGATTCGCTTTGAAAAGGTTTATTTTTAACAAAAGGAAATTTACCGTTGGATAATGCTGTAAAAGCGGACGTTTCATCGTCCAACCTTAAACCAGCTTGTCTAGAACCTTCATCTGGCCCATGGCAGGCATAACAGCGGTCGGATAGTATTGGTTTTACATCAAAACCATAATCAATTTTCTCTGGTAATTGCTCATAAGCCTCGGCAACATCACTTGGTAAATTGGAGTTGCAAGAATATAATACACTGGCTATGGCTAAACACTTTAGAAAACTTGAAAATCTTTTTCTCATCTATGGTGTAATAATTGTTAATCTTATCTATCTACAATATTACTCCTATTTTACATGGTATTACTGCAATAAACATCTCAAAAAAGGGATACAAACGTCTCTTTTTTAATACTACAAATATATCAATAATCTTATTTATAGATAGTTACATGTTTTTAGCTCTGTATTCTTTTGGTGTGCAATGGTATTGCTTTTTAAAACATTTTCTAAAATAAGGTACATTATTAAAACCTACTGCATAGGCTATTTCATTTACTTGTAATGTTGTTTTTAATAATTTTTCTGATGCGTTTTTTAGCCTTATGGTACGTACAAAATCTTTAACTGGCAATCCAACCACGGCATCTATTTTTCTATATAATTGAGCTCTACTCATGCCTATTTCTTTGGTAAATTGTTGCACATTAAAATCGGAATTGTCAATGTTCTTTTCTACAATGGTTTTAGCGTGTTCTAAAAATATAGCATCTTCTTTTTGAATAAATTCTGTTGTGGTGTCTTGCGATAACTGTTGTTGTAATTTTTGACTAATTATTTTTCTGGAGAGGATACTATTTTCTACTTTGGTTTTAATTTCGAACACATTAAAAGGTTTGTTTATATAGTCGTTAGCACCTTTTTCTAAGCCTTCCATTTTCTGAGCATCGTTGGTTATTGCTGTTAGTAAAATAATTGGAATATGATTTGTTTTTTCTGATGCTCTTATTTTTTCGCAGAGTTCTAGTCCATTGAGTAATGGCATGGTAACATCGCTAATTATAATATCAGGGATATGCTCTTTGGCTAATGCCAGTCCTATTGCTCCATTTTCTGCTTCTAGTACGGTGTAATTGGTTTTAAACTCGTCTTTTAATAATGCTCTTATTTCTGGCTCGTCTTCTACAATTAGTATTACTGGTTTTTCATGGTCTGTAGGATGTGCGAGATTATTTTCTTGACTTATTTCTATTTTAGGAACGCTCACTTTAAAGCTTGTGCCTTTGTTATAATTGCTATCTACCTCTATTTTTCCTCCAAGTAGATTAACTAACTCTTGTACATAATACAACCCGATTCCTGAGCTTTTTTGGGTGTTTTGGTTGTTGGTATTATTGCTGTAAAAGCGTTTAAATATTAATGGAATATGCTCTTTTTTTATGCCTATACCAGTATCTGTAATACCTATAGTGTAGTGGTCTTCATGAATATGAAGGTCTAATTTAATGTCTCCTTGCGATGTAAATTTAAATGCGTTAGATAGAAGATTGTAGCTTATTTTCTCTAATTTATCGGCATCGAAAGCCGTTATGTATGATGTATTTATGCAGTTGAAACTTAGTGTTATTCCTTTTTCTTCGGCTAATGCCTGAAAACTATAGGTTATCTTCTTAAAAAAGGAAACTAAATCGCCAACCGTGTTTACTACGGTTTCATGATTATTTTCTAAACGTCTAAAATCTAGCAATTGGTCTATCATTTGCTGTAACCTGTTCGCATTATGATAAATTCCTTTTATATTTTTTTCTATGCTTGCCTCTAATTTATTTTGCGCTAATATTTTTTGTAATGGCGCTAAAATAAGAGTTAATGGGGTTCTAAACTCATGAGAAATATTGGTAAATAGTTCTAGTTTTAAATTGCTAATAGACTTATTTACGGCTATTTGAGATTTTAACTTTTGCTCTCTTAAATAAAAATAAATGAATAAAAATAGGATGGTTAAAATAGCGAGTAGATATAATAGATACGCCCACCATGTTTTCCATAAAGGTGGTAAAACAGTAATTTTTATATGTTTTGGGGTTTCGTTCCAAACACCATCATTATTAGCAGATTTTACTTTTAAAACAAATTCTCCCGATGGTAGGTTTACAAATGCGATATCGTTAGAAGTACTTGGTACACTCCAATTGGTTTGATAATTTTCTAATATATAGGTATACTTGTTTTTTTCTGAATTTAAAAAATTGGTAGTCGCTAAGGTAAATTTAATGGATGATTGATAGTACTTTAACGTTATTTGTTCGGTATTATTAATATGCTTTTTTAACTTGATGTTTGACAGACTATCTGTGGCTCTGGTATTTGAAATACGAAAGTCTGTAAATAGTACATTGGGTTTTAATGGATTTTGAGAAATATTTTTAGGGTTAAAAACATTAAAACCATTGACACCTCCAAAAACAAGTTTACCGTCTTGCATTTTTACACAAGACCGATTTCTAAAATCGTTTCCTTGTAAACCGTCTAATTTAAGGTAATTGGTAAAATGTAATGTTGCTGGGTTAAATTTTGATAATCCTTTGTTTGTACTTAACCATATTTGATTATCATCGTCAGGTAAAATACCTTTGATTATATTATTAGGCAATCCCTCTTTTACGGTGTAATGTTTAAACTTTTTAGTTTTTAAATGATAACTTAATAGACCAAAACTTTTGGTTCCTATCCACAAGCGTTTTTGCTTATCTAAATACACACAATTACCTATTAAATAATTAGAAATAGGAATGTACGAGGGGAAATTAATATGCTTAAATTGTTTTGTTTTTTTGTCTATTAGTAAGACGGACTGGTTGGTAACAGTTATGATTTGTTGGTCTGTAATAACAGCATCATTGACTCCACGCGTGTTATAGGTTTCAAAATTATTCTTCCGTGGGTGGTATTTGTGAATACCCGAAGAGCCTATAACCCATAATTCTCCATTATTTTTTTCTATTATTTTTCTAATACTTATAATATGTCGGTTATCATTGTTATTAGATAAATACCGTTCTAATTTTTGGGTTAATGGATTGTATTTAAAAAGTCCTTTTCTATGCGTCCCTATCCAAAGTTGGTTATTAACATCTTCTTTTAAAGATAAAATGGGCGTGTTGTTAAGGCTGTACTTTGTTTTTATTTTTACAACACTATCGGTTTCTTCATTGTATTTATAAACGCCTTTAGACCTTGTTCCTAACCATATTGTAGATTTTTGCTTACTAGAACCAACAGAGGTTATATTATAGTCTGCTAACATTGCTGGTTTTCGCCAACCAAAACTTTTTTGATACGGATTGTACATATTAACACCGCCTTCATAAGTCCCTAACCAGGTATTATTAAAGGTGTCTTTAAAAACATCCATAATAGTGGTACTATTTATAGCTGTTTTTGAGGTTAAAGACACATCATAGGTAACGGGTACAGTGTTTGCATCTTTAAATATTAATAAACCCGAGTTGTTAGTGCCTACCCATATTTCGTTTACTGCTTTATCAACATGTATGGAGCGTATGTCGTTATTAGCTAAGTAGGCTTTGGATTGGCTTATTATTGTTTTGCTTTTATTGGTGTGGTAAATAATAAGTCCACTATTTAGTGTACCTATCCATACATTTCCATCGGCATCTTGTGCTAATGCATTGGTATTTACATTAATATTTTTTAGGTGCTCGTGCTCATAAAAACGGTTATCTTTAAAGTAAAAAACACCTTGGTCTGTTCCTATCCAAATTTGATTGCTTTTGGTTTTTAAAATGGCATTTACAGACCTGTCTTCTTCAAACGGATATGCTGTAAAAGTTGTTTTATTTGCTGTTATTTTTAATAAACTAATGCCTTGGTCTGTTCCTATCCACAAAGAGGTTTCATCTGCTGGAAAAACACATTTAATGGTATTGGAGGTTAAATTAGGATAATCTTCAACAAAAAAGGAGGTGAATTTTTGATTTATAGTATTAAAATAATTTAAGCCATTTTCGGTCCCAATCCAAAGTCCGTTCGTATCATTATACAAACAATTAACAACATTATCACTTAATCCACTTACAGTTCCAGATCTATATGTTTTAAACGTTTCTCCATCATAAACGTTTAAGCCATCTTGTGTTCCAAACCAAATTAAGCCTTCGTTATCTTGTGCTATGGATAAAACGGAATTATGACTTAGTCCGTTATCTACAGATAAAGAAGTAAAGTTTTTTTGCCCCCAAGAGCAAACACTAAAAATTAGAAAACAATAAATTAGTTTTATTTTGAAAGACATTTTAATAAAAGTGTTGTTTTGTGTATGCAGTATAGGTCTCTTAGAATGCCTTAATTATATTACGGACTTTAATCCAAATTTAATTCCTTTTTTAATGTAAATAATCTTATGTTTTGCAAAACAGGCATTTAATTGTGGTATTTAACTTACAAATTAAGCTTTTTTGTAGAATTAAATTTGGATGTTTTTTAGCTTAAAGCTAAAAATAATAAGATTTTTTTGATTAAAATGGATTATAAAATTAAATACAAAATCTTTTTTTTGAATTAAAAAAGGATTTTGTTAACAGTATTTTAAGATTATAAGAATAATTTATAATAATATAACTTTAGAACTAAGACAATAAAAATCCGTAGTAAAAGACTAGCAGGTAAAATTTAATTAATTGATAATCAGTTTTTTATAATATGTAATAGAGGATGGTGATATCCATTGTATGTTGTTTTTTGTTTAAGTAACACGTTAATAAGGAGTTAATTGTAGTTGTTTTTTGAAAATAGATGATGAAAAGTATTTAGGTAATTTTTATCTTTATTTATAATGTAAAGAATACCAGCAAATTAAATCCTACTAACTATTTAATTCCAATTATTATGAAATTAAGAAATACAATTTTACTACTCTTATTGCCTATGTTTTTGGTCGGTTTAAATGCTCAAACTTCCAGACCTCCTCTCAGACCTCAAGTTGTACAAAAAATTAACGAGCTAAAAACATTAATAACTACCGCAGAGTCGGAAAATGTTAACGTAGAAAAAGAGAAAATGACATTGCGTACTGCAGAGGTTTTTCTGAGTTATTCAGATTGGGACGAAGCAAACCCAGCAGTTAATACCGATTTATATGGTTCTATATTTACTTATAGAGGTAATCGAGTCGATAGCCAAGGTCGGAATTTAACTAGAGTGGTTGAAGATCTTCCGGATATTCAAAGACAACAGATTTTGGATATAATAGATAAAGCCATGTTTACCATAAACGGATTAAGAGACGGTACTATAACACGTAAAGATTTAAGAACTGTAAATTTTGAAAATGTTAGTATTAAAAGAATTAATAATGAAGATCGTGTTGTTGAAAATGTTAATGGGGTAGATGTACCAACACTTTTTTATACCTATATTTTTAAACCTGATAGTGTATTAAGTGATATCAATGATTCTAATTCTGATGAAATATCACTTAACGATTTTCATGGTAATACTATAGATATGTTTATGACTCCTCGTTGGTATAGAGAAAACGGGACCCTTGCTAATGGTTTTAATTTTAACTTTAACAATTCAAGAGGTAATCAAAATATAGGACAAGTTTTTATGGATTTTAGACAACTTCCTAATCACCTTGCTAATAATAATGATGACTCAGGAAACCCTAGATCTCGTAACGATAGTAGATCTATTTACGCAGGAGAGCGCTTATTTACTAGATACGATATAGACAATGAAGATACTCGTACATTAATGGAAAACTTTTACGGAACTACAGTACCATTGATTAGAGATGAAAACTTTACAGGTTTAGGGTATTTGCTAGCTAACGAACCACATTGGGGTACTATAGAAAGAACATTCTTTACACCAACTCTTAGTACAGATCAAAATTGTACAAGTCCAGGTACGCGTAATTGTAATCAGAATCTTGTTTCTGAATTTACTATGCAAAAGTTTGCAACACACTTACAGGAAGTTTATGGAACTGGTGCTGCTGGCATTACTGCTTTAAACCTTAATTGGTTTGGAAATGATACTTCTAGATACTTGTCTAGTTTTGATGATATTGCGGGAAATTATAATCCTAACCAAGTAGGTGAATATGCGATAGAATTCCCCATAAAAATTAGCAACGTAGGAACGCCAATGGTTTACGATTGGTTCTTTTTTAACAATAAACGTGTTACCGAATGGTTTCAATTTTTGCACGATATTATAGCGGCTAACGATCCAGATTTTAGAAGTAGTATAAAATTAATTCCAGCATTCTTTTTTGGGCAAAATGCAAGACATGCGGGCTTAAACTTTGAAGCTTTACAGGAAATTCAAGAAATAATAGGAAATGATGCCCAAACAGTACAAGAAAATATATTTGGGAATGATGGCGAATGGGTTGAACGCTACAATTTTGACTGGGGGGAAATGGCAGTTGCTTATGATTTTTTAAGTTCAGTAAAACCTAATACTATAAACTATAACTCTGAAGCTCATTATTTATCGACTACTCAATTTAGAAATTTATATTTAGAACCATCTTATACTAGGGCAAGTTTTTGGTTAGCTTATATGCATGGAGAAAACGTAAGTAATATATGGTACCTTCCTAGAAATGAAGATGGATCTCCTAATTTTACCCCAGGCACAAGAAATTGTTACCCAGGAACTATTGCTAACCAACCAGCAGTGGCAAACGAAGTAGGAAGTGTATTCTACGATTTAAATGCATATGCAGAGGAAGTGTATAAAATCCAAAACTTGCGTAAACCAATTCGTATTTTTCATTCGGAAACATCAGCAATCAATAAAATAGATCATATGGAGCCTATTTTTGATTTATACGAAACGATGTATTTTGACGGTGTTCCTATTGGGTTTGTTACAGAAAATATACTTACTAAGCAAGATAACTCTTTATGGGATGTCGTATTAGTATATGAAACTCCTAGTGTTACCGATAGTGAATTTAATGCCTTGCAAGCTTATTTAGATAACGGAGGTACTGTTGTTATAGATAATGCTAGTCTAGCAGCAAATGAGTATAACGTATCAAGACCAATAACTTTAAATACTAATAATGGGGGTACTATAATACGTAATAATTCTTTATCAGCTTATAGAAACATTGCTTTTAATCAGATAGAAGCTAAAGGGAGTGCTCCAAATATTAAAGTTTCGGAGAACCACAGTATAAATGAAAGAGGTTGTTTTTGGAGAACATTGCCAATAGATGGTGATACCAATATATTAACTGTAGTAAATACGAGAAGAGGGAATTCTACTATAAATATAGAAGAATTAAACAGTTCTACAGAGTTGATAATTACAGATTTATTGACAGGTAGAGGTATGGATTCATCTATTACTTTAGAGCCTAACGATGTACTTTTGTTAGAAGTTACTGTTGATAATGGCACTCTCTCTACTAATGATGTAAATGATAAATTAAAGAATGATGAGTTGATAAAAATTTACCCAAATCCTATTGTAGATAGTAAACTGTTTGTAGATTTTTCAAAGGTAATATCTAAAGGAGGTTTAAATATTTACTCTATTAATGGAAGTGAAGTATTAAAATCAAACTTTGCAAACAGTAGTAATGAAATTATTGATATTTCGAGTTTAGCTTCCGGGGTTTATTTTCTAAAAATAAATATGGACAATAAAGAATATGTACAGAAAATAATAAAGAAATAAATACACTATAGATTGTATAATAGAAAAAGGCTATCGAATTCGATAGCCTTTTTCTATTATATAAAGATGGGTTTTTGTTAATGTTTTATTATTACGGTTGTATTGATAATAAATAGTCCGTAGATAATCTAGTAAGTTGTTAACATCTTTGTATCCTAAGTCTAATGTTTGTGTGCGTAATATCAGTTATTTAATCTATTTCTTATAAAAATAAATGTTTACAGAAAAAATAATTGAAAATATTGTTGTTTACAGATATCCCTGTACTTGATTTTTGTTTTAAAACTATTGGATACTTTTTGTTTAGTTTTTGTATGTATTAATTAGTTGAATAATCTTTTCGGGACATTTTATTGGTCGTTTAGTATTTGTAGAAACAAATACTAAGACGGTGTTTCCTGTGGAGAGTAATTCGTTATGCTGATTATGAATTTCATACTCAAACTCAATTTTTGCTGTTGGAAGTTTGTACAAAATGGTAGTAATGGTTAAAGAGTCATCAAACATTGCAGGTTTTTTGAACTTAGTAGATAGAGAGACTACAGGGAGCATTATTCCTTCCTCTTCCATTTTTTTGTAAGAGATGCCGATTTCCTTAAGCCATTTTATACGACCTATTTCGAAGTAAAGGGCATAATTGCCATGATATACCACTCCCATTTGGTCAGTTTCACCGTATCGAACGTTAACTATAGTTTTTGATATTTTTTTAATCATGTTTATAGATTTTATATTTTACGCTGGTATTAAAAATAATTAGTTTTTGCTAGGTAAAAAAAAGAATAAAAGCAATATGATTTTAATTTTTTTATATTCCATTTTGTTCACATATTTGTACTACTACGATAGAGTACTTACCAAAAGGTAATTATTTTTAGATTTAATACTATCAACACATTAATAATTAATGAATATAACGACTATGACAGCAACTGTTGTATGGGAAAATTGCCTAATTTTTATAAAAGACAATATTTCTCCACAATCTTACCGAACTTGGTTTGAACCAACAAAAGCTGTTAAGTTAGCTAATAATGCACTAAGTATACAGGTACCTAGTAAATTCTTTTATGAATGGTTAGAAGAGCATTATGTGAAAATTTTGAGAAGTGCATTAGTAAGAGAGCTTGGGGAAAACGCGAAGTTATTATATGTTATTAATATGGGGAACTCTAAGGAGGGCGATGCATCGTTGATGGAAAGGCTTCCAAGTTCCAATAGAGCTAGTGTAAAAGAGCAGGCTATAAATGTACCTTTAAAAACAAAAAACCCAGAATTAAAGAATCCTTTTGTTATTCCAGGAATAAGAGATGTTAAAATTGATTCCCAGTTAAATGTAAATTTTAATTTTGAAAATTTTTTAGAAGGAGATTCTAATAGGTTAGCGCGATCTGCTGGTTATGCCATAGCGAATAAACCAGGAGGAACATCGTTTAACCCATTATTAATTTTTGGTGGTGTAGGATTGGGTAAAACACATCTTTCTCATGCTATAGGAGTAGAGGTAAAAGAAAAATTTCCAGAGAAGACAGTTTTATATGTTTCGGCAGAGAAGTTTACGCAGCAGTATATCGAATCTGTAAAAAAGAATAATAGAAATGATTTTATTCATTTTTATCAAATTATAGATGTTTTGATAGTAGACGATGTTCAATTTTTGTCGGGGAAATCGGGAACGCAAGATGTTTTTTTTCATATTTTTAATCATCTACACCAAAACGGTAAGCAAGTGATTTTGACTAGTGATAAAGCCCCTGTAGATATGCAAGATATAGAGCAACGATTACTTTCGCGTTTTAAATGGGGATTATCTGCAGAGTTGAATTTTCCAGATTATGAAACTAGAGTAGCCATTATTAAAAATAAATTGTTCCACGACGGTGTAGATATGCCAGAAGAAATAATTCAGTTTTTAGCGAATAATATAAAGACAAATATCCGCGAGTTAGAAGGGGCTATAATTTCTTTAATAGCACATTCGTCTTACAATAAAAGTGAAATTACTTTAGATTTAGCAAAAACACTTGTAGAGAATTACGTTAAGAATACAAAAAGAGAAGTGTCAATAGACTATATTCAAAAAATAGTTAGCGACTACTTTTCTATGGATGTGGAGACTCTTCAGTCTAAAACACGTAAACGCCATATTGTACAAGCGAGACAATTAGCAATGTATTTTTCTAAAAAATTAACAAAGGCTTCTTTGGCTAGTATTGGTCGTCAAATAGGTAAACGAGATCATGCAACAGTACTGCATGCGTGTAAAACAGTTGATAATCTTAGTATGACAGATAAGCAATTTAAAAAGTATGTAGAAGATTTAACCCAAAAATTATCTATGTAAAATGCAAAAAACTAAAGTGAAGATTTTGATGGTTTGTTTGGGTAATATCTGTAGATCTCCACTAGCAGAAGGTATCTTGAAAAGTAAATTAGATAGTAATCGTTATCTGGTAAATTCATCAGGAACAGCAAGTTTTCATATAGGTAAACTTCCAGACTCTAGGTCTATTTCGGTGGCGGAAAAACATGGAATAAATATTAGAAACCAACGAGCATCTCAATTTAGTCAACGCAGCTTTGAAATATACGATTATATTTTTGTGATGGATAAGCAAAATTATAAAGATGTAATAGCTCTTGCTGTTTCGCAAGACGATAAATCGAAAGTTAGTCTAATTTTAAATCAAACTACTTCGGAAGGAATCGATTTAGAAGTACCAGATCCTTATTATGGAGGAGATGAAGGATTTGATAATGTTTTTTTCTTATTGAATAAAGCTTGCGAAGCTATTGCAGACCGAGTGTAGTTTGTTTTTTTAACAGTTTAATAATTTTTCTATTATGGAACAGTCTATTGGAAAGTTATATTTGATTCCTACACGTTTAGGAGATGATATTAAATTAGAAGTGTTGCCTATTTCTATTAAAAAAGTAATAGAAAACATAGATTATTATATTGTTGAGAATGAAAAGACAGCACGTCGATTTATTAAAAAAATAAGCCCAGCGAAATCCCAGCCAAATTTAAAATTTGAAACAATAAATAAATTTACAGATAATAGTGAATTGCCTGCTTTTTTAAATCCATGTTTAGAAGGGTATAATATAGGAGTATTGTCTGAAGCAGGATGCCCAGGAATTGCAGACCCGGGAGCTGAAGTGGTTACTATTGCTCATCAAAAAAATATACCCGTGGTTCCAATGGTAGGACCATCGTCTATTCTTCTAGCAATGATGAGTAGTGGTATGAATGGTCAAGGTTTTGCTTTTAATGGTTATTTACCAATAGATAAATTAGAACGTAAACAAAAAATGAAGCAATTAGAACGTTTATCTTTTGAATTTAATCAAAGTCAAATTTTTATAGAAACTCCGTATAGAAGTCAAAAAATTTTAGAGGATTTTAAAGCTAATTTGAGTACTAATACAAGATTGTGTGTAGCGGCAGATATTACGTTAACATCAGAGTATATAAAAACAAAAACTATTGCAGATTGGAAAAAGACAACTGTTGATTTACAAAAAAGACCGTGTATTTTTATAATTCAAAAATAAAATTAATTTAAATAATTACTTTTGTGTTTAAATTTAAAGAAACATCAAAAAGACAAGGGATAACTATGTCTTGTTAGTTTGAAAAACGAGCACTTTAGGAAAGTAGTGACCAAAAAAAAGAAAATCCAAGATCTGAATTTATCAAATCTTGGATTTTCTATAAGCAGCATCTCTATGAAATAGCCTTATTTTCTGAATGCATCTTTATATCTAGTCTATCTAAGCAAAGGTGTTTTTTGAATAAGTCTTATTAGGACTTAGATTTTGAAATCTAAATTTTTTGCTTTAGAAAATTTAATTAATACGCTCAATTTTAGCACCTATAGAACGAAGGCGGTCGTCTATATTTTCATAACCTCGGTCTATCTGTTCTATATTATGAATTGTAGAAGTTCCATTAGCACTAAGTGCCGCAATTAGTAGTGATATTCCAGCTCTAATATCTGGGGAGGTCATTGTAGTTGCTTTTAAACTAGATTTAAAGTCATGTCCCATTACATTTGCACGATGTGGATCACAAAGAATAATTTTCGCCCCCATATCTATAAGCTTATCAGTAAAGAAAAGACGACTTTCAAACATTTTTTGATGAATTAGCACTTCTCCACGAGCTTGAGTAGCTATAGTTAGCATAATACTTAATAAGTCTGGAGTAAATCCAGGCCATGGAGCGTCACTAATGGTCATAAATGAGCCATCAATAAATGATTCTATAGCATATCCATTAACATGAGCAGGAATAAACATGTCATCACCTCTTTTTTCAATAGTGATTCCTAATTTTTTAAATGTATTAGGAATCTGACCTAAGTTCCCCCAACTAACATCCTTAATAATAAGTTCGCTTTTAGTCATTGCAGCAAGTCCTACCCAAGATCCTATTTCAATCATATCAGGTAAAATTCTATGCGTGCAACCTCCAAGAGATTTAACTCCTACAATTGTTAATAAGTTAGACCCAATACCTTTTATGTTAGCTCCCATAGAAACTAACATTTTACACAATTGTTGTAAGTAAGGTTCGCAAGCAGCGTTATAAATAGTGGTTTCACCTTCAGCAAGTACAGCAGCTAAAACAATATTGGCGGTTCCTGTTACAGAAGCTTCATTTAAAAGCATGTAGGTTCCTTTAAGGCCGTTAGGAGCTTCTACACCATAAAATCGTTCGGATTTATTAAATTTGAAAGTGGCTCCTAGTTTAATAAATCCATCAAAATGAGTATCTAATCGACGACGTCCTATTTTATCACCTCCAGGAGTAGGAATGTACCCTTTTCCAAAGCGTGCTAATAATGGACCTACAATCATAATAGATCCTCGGATACCACTACCTTCTTCTTTAAATTGATCGCTTTCTAAATAATTTAAATTTATATCATCACTTTGAAAAGAATAAGTACCTTTTGATATTTTTTCAACTTTAACCCCTAAATTTTTAAGAATTAGAATTAGTTTGTTAACGTCTCTTATATCAGGTACATTTTCTATAGTTATTTTTTCTGAAGTAATTAAAACAGCACAAAGTATTTGTAATGCTTCGTTTTTTGCTCCTTGTGGCGTGATTTCACCTTTTAAAGCATATCCTCCTTCAATTTTAAATGAACCCATGTGTATAAATTATAATGATTTGTTTAGTGTTAGTTGGAAAAAAGTGATTTAATTCCTTCGTTTATTTCTGTTATTATTGTTATTGTTAGAACGGTAATTTTTCTTTCCGTTGTTATTATTGTTAGAATAACGTTTTTTAGTTTTCATTAAACTAATAGAATCAGAAAGATCTTCGTTACTACCTTTAAGGTTTATTTTACCTTCACTTAATTCATATAAATGTTGAAAAATAACTTCATCCTCTACAGTGTCTTTATTCCAATTGAGGAAGCATTTTTTCATATGATTAGCAATCGTTTTAATCAAAGCATTTTTTAATTCCCCTTCTTCCCAACTATTAGCAACATTAATCATTCGAGTAATGTTATTTCCGTAAAAACGATACTTAGGATGGTTTTGAGGATATTTTAATCTTTCGGGTCTTTGATGTAGTTCTTCTAAACTTAAAATAGGGTAGGGTGCATCTACATCTAATTGAAATTTACTAATTATAAATAGTTGATCCCAAAGCTTGTGTTGAAAGTCTGCTACATCACGTAAATGGGGTTGTAAATTTCCCATAACCCCTATAATAGCTTTAGCTTGTTGGTTTCTTTCTTCCCTATCTTCAATAGTTAAAGCATGATTAATCATTTTTTGAATATGTCTTCCATATTCAGGAATAATCAAATGTTCCCGTTCGGTATTGTACTCTAAGTTTCCTGTATGCATTCTTTTGAAAAGTAAATGTTAAGTGATAATTGTAGAATGTAATATCACCTAAATTCGAAAATACTTCTTTTTTTATAAAATCTTACTTTTTTTGATAATTATATTTTAAAGAATTTAGTTTTATGCTCAAATTAAAGAAATAAGAATCTATTATTTCTTGCATAAAATTGTAATTCGTACTAATTAGATAGCATTAAGATATTGCGATTTGTTATTTTAGCTATTCATAAATAAAATATGAGATATTTACATCAAATAGGGGCTTACTTTTTAATGCTGAAGCGTGTTTTTGGTAGAATGACTAAGCCTAAAATATTAAGAAAGCTTATTTTTAAAGAAGTGGATGATCTTATTATAGGTTCGTTAGGAATTGTAGCTTTTATATCTTTTTTTATTGGCGCAGTGGTAGCAATTCAAACGGCATTAAATTTAACGAATCCGTTTATTCCTAAAGAACTTATAGGATTTGCTTCTAGGCAATCGGTAATATTAGAATTTTCACCAACATTTGTTTCGGTAATTATGGCAGGTAAAGTAGGTTCTTTTATTACCTCTAGTATTGGAACAATGCGTGTAACAGAGCAGATTGATGCTTTGGAAGTTATGGGTATTAATTCTATAAATTATTTAGTATTTCCTAAAATTATAGCGATGTTGTTGTATCCATTTATAATAGCAGTATCTATGTTTTTGGGTATTTTAGGAGGCTATGTAGCAGGAGTGCAGGGAGGGTTTGTTACATCGGAGCAATTTATAGCAGGTTTAACAGACGATTTTACACCTTTTCATGTTATTTATTCATTTATTAAAACAATTATTTTTGCCTTTTTGTTGGCAACCATTCCTTCTTTTCATGGTTATTATATGAAAGGTGGTGCTTTAGAAGTAGGTAAAGCTAGCACAGTATCGTTTGTGTGGACTACGGTATTTATTATTGTTGTTAATTATCTTATTACTCAAATGCTTTTAAGTTAATATGATACAGGTAGAGAATATACAGAAAAGTTTTGGAGAAGCCCATATTTTAAAAGGTTTTAGTACCCGTTTTGTAAAGGGTAAAACCAATTTAATTATAGGAACTAGTGGAAGTGGTAAAACTGTTTTTTTAAAATGTTTATTGGGGTTATATACTCCAAATAAAGGTAAAATATTATACGACGGAGTAAGTTATAATAGTTTAGAGGAGCAGGAACAGAGAGATTTAAGACAAAAAATGGGCATGGTTTTTCAAGGAAGTGCTTTGTTTGATTCTATGACAGTATTTGAAAACGTACGATTCCCTTTGGAAATGTTTACAAAACAATCTAAGTTAGAAATGGATCATCGTGTAGAAGCAGTTTTAAAACGCGTTAATTTAGATGGCTCTGAAAATAAGCTGCCATCGGAAATTAGTGGAGGAATGCAAAAACGAGTAGCTATTGCTAGAGCTATTGTGACTAATCCTAAGTATTTATTTTGTGACGAGCCTAACTCAGGCTTAGATCCCAAAACAGCTATTGTTATTGATAATTTAATAAAGGAGCTTACAGAAGAGTATAATATCACGACTGTGATTAATACACATGATATGAATTCTGTAATGGAAATAGGAGAAAAAATCGTGTTTTTAAAAGAAGGTTTTTTAGAGTGGGAAGGCGATAAAACACAGATTTTTCAGGCAGAAAATCAAGCAGTTATTGATTTTGTGTACTCTTCTAACTTATTTAAAAAAGTAAGAGCGGCACAGTTGAAAGGTTTGTAGAGGGATATTGTTTTGATTACAAAGCGGTTACTTTTGCTTATTTTTTTCCATAATCCATCGGCTCATAAACTCGGTACTACGCAGGCTATGATGCCATAAAATTTGCCCTATAAAATTATTACCTCGGTATTTGTTTAAATTAGAATCTAATTTATTTAATTTTTGCTGAAATTTTTTAAAGTAACTATCGTAATTATGTCTTTCCTTTATAATGGTATAAGCTTTATTTTGTGCAGTAAGCCAGTGGTCTTCATTTAAATATAATTGTGTTGTTTGTGTAATAAAATCTTCGGGAGTATTAGCAATACTTCCAGCCCATTTATTGTTAAAAAGCATTCCTTCGGCACCAATAGACGTAGTAACACTTGGCAAGCCATGTTCCATTGCTTTTAATAATTTTCCTTTTTGCCCTGCACCAAATTGAATAGGTGCTATAAGTAATTTTGATGTTAGGAGTTTCGATTTTAAATCTTCTGTGTAGCCATGAACAATAAAACGTTCTTTTGCATTTGAAAGTTGTAAATGTTTTTCTACAGCATGTGATCCGTAGATATGTAAAATGGCTTTAGGTAATTTTTTGCTAAGCTTAGGCCAAATCTCTTTTTTTAAATATTGAACACAATTCCAGTTAGGTTCGTGTAAAAAGTTACCTACAAAAATTAAATTATTTCGATTTAGATAGGTTGGGGTTTCCTTTAATGAAGAATACGATTTGCTAAGTAAAGGAAGGTGAAATAATAAATATTTAGGGATTTTATAAGTCTTTGTTAATATCTTTTTTTCAACTTTAGAAATAATAAGACTACAATCGCATCTATAAATACTTGCTAGTTCCCGTTTAGTAATATCGGAAAGTCTATTCTTAAAGGTCTTATTTTTTAATTGTTTTAAACGACTATTTCTTAAAAAATGAAGATCTTCGGTGTCTAAAATTCTTACAGCATCGGGACATTGTAATTGTACACGCCATCCAAATTGTTCTTCGGTCATAAATCTATCAAATAAAACTACGGAAGGAGAAAACTCTTTTATTAATGCATCAAAAGAATTATTATTTAGATATATTTTTTTGTATTTAATAAATAATTGGTCTAATAGCGTATATTCTTTAGGTATTTGAGAAGCACATACAAATAGAATTTCATAATTTAATTCTAAAAAATAAGAAATAATATGCATCATATGCTCGCCAGCAGCAGTGGCATTGGGTTGTGGCCATTGATGTCCTATAACAAATAACTTTTTAGTTTTTTTACTCAAAATAGATACTATTTTAGATAGAAAGTAGTTAAATATACATATCAATACGTTAAAATGAGGTAAAGCACTTTTTTTTTGATATTTTAGGAGTAGAAATTATAAATATGAGATATCACCGATTTGTTTGGCTGTTAAGCATTCTTTTATTTGTTTCCTGTGGTAAGGATAACGACGATTTTTTATTACCAGAAGATATTGTTAATTTAGATAGAGAAATAGGAATTACTTTTGGCGTAGTATCTACAGAATGTAGGGCGAATTGCATTACTACTTATAAAATTTCTGATGAAGGTGTTTTTTCGTCGGATGCCTCTATGGCAGATTTTGTTAATCCTAACAATGTTATTTTTAATAGATGTCCAATTTCAGAACAAGTTAGGTTTATTTCACGAGTAGAAGGGTTAAATAACGTACCACGGGGACTAAGAGATATAGAGTCAAGAGATTTGGCTTCTGTAATTGCAATAACAAATTCTCCCCAATTGTATTTTGTAATGTACACTGTTTCGGGAATGCCTAAATCAGTAGTCTTTAGTTCGGTAAATACATTAAATGATCAAGTAAGAACGTATTTCGAATCTGTTATAACCGTAATAGAGTCTTTAAATAATCAAGATACTACACCTATTGATGCTTGTGATTTGTAATTAGCATATAGATTTAATACAGTTAGTTTATGATTATTTTTTTCGTATATCTAAGCTGTGAGTTGACATAGAGAGATAGATATATAAAAGAGGATTTAGAATAGTTACAATTTTTACTACTCAAAAAACAAAACTAAAGGGGCTTTTACTAGCGATATGGCACTATTTAAACGGGTATATTTAGCAACAAAGAGTATTGAAAAAAGTGGACAACACCTCTTCAAAATTGGAACTTGATTATACAGCAGTTATATATTAAATTCGAAAATCGAGCGATACTCGATTTAGCGACTAATCCCTTATAGGGTTTAAAAAAATACAGACAAGGTTTAGAAAACATTCCTTTTTTTTATGTATAATTTATTAGAATCATGCTATTTTCTGAATCTGTCTAACTAATTATATGCATAAAGTAAAAGTCCTCTAAAATATATTTTAATTCATTTTTAGGGTACACTTTTAGGTATCAATTTTAAAATTAAATTTCAACATTATGAATAAACATAAAATAAGTGTGTATTTGTATTTTACTACGTTGTAAACACATTTAATTTTTCCTTAAAAATCTTGACAAATTACACTTCGTTTATTTTTATATGAATCTAAAAAATCAAACCAATACTGTCTAGTGAATTCTTAAAATAATTATTATCAATAATATATTCTTTTATTAATAATTTTAATTTTATTTTGTTTTTCTATTTTTTTTATTGTCCGAATTGTAGCTTCAATACTTAAACCAAGTAATCCTGCTATGTTTTTTCGTGTAAATTCAATTTCTAGACCAAAAGGAACAGAATTATTATGAATATCATTTTTGAGATAATCAAATAATATTAATATAGCTTCTTCTGCTGAGTTTGAGGCTAGACCATTTGCCATAGTAGCCTTAAAATAAAGTCTTTTTGAAATTAATTTCGTAAAATTAAAATGTATTTTGTTGTTATTTAATAATAGTTTCTCAAAGTTATCTTTTGATAAACGATAGAGGGTTAAATTATTTATTGCGATTGCATTTGCTGGATACTTAGAGTTAATTAGTAATGGAGGTTCACCAAAACTTCTGTTTTTCCCAAAAATTCCTTGAATAAATTCATTTCCTTTGTTATTATACGAATTCATTTTTACCCCTCCTTGGATAATTTGGAAATAATATTTAGCAGAGCTTCCTTTTTTAAATACGAAATCTCCTTTTTTGATTCTTACAATTTCTGTATCGTATGTTTCTAAAATACTTTTCTCAATCATATGATTTGAATCATAAACTTTAGAATAGCTAAGGTTTTACTTTTGACCTTAACAAAAATGATGAAAATAACTCACATAATAGATTCTTTAATCAATTGTTTTATATCAATAATCTACTTTATTTATAGTTATACTTACTATATATTTTTGCTTGATAGAAGCGATGATATACATATTATTGTAACTTTTGGAATATCAGTTGTTTTGGCTTTTTATAATCGTAGAAATAAAGTTTCTTGTATTAAATTTATTTTAATTTCTAATGTAGCAATTTTTTTAATCCTGTCTCTTAATCTCATTAATTTAGAATTTATATATGAAATTTCATTAGCAATAGATTCGTTTATATTGTTACTTAACCCTCGCTGGAATACATTTATTCACCTACAAAAACAATTTATATAATACCTTTAGTCGTCGGAGGTGAAATAAAAGAACTAAATTATATGTGTGTTATTTTTCCTACTCTAAGAAGTATTACAATTATTAATATAAAATATTAAATTAAAAGTTAAAACAATTATTTATAATGGCAAGTACAAAAACAATAGAAATTATAAAATCAACAGCTCCTGTTTTGGAAGTGCATGGAGAAGCAATTACTAAAGTGTTTTATGAATTATTATTCGAAAAGCACCCTAATTTGAGAGATATTTTTAATATGGTAAATCAAAAAAAAGGGAGACAACAAAGAGCTTTAGCTAATGCTGTTTTCCAATATGCGGTTCATATTGAAAAATTAGAAATGCTTGGAAATGCTGTAGAAACTATAGCTCAAAAACACGCAAGTTTGTCTATACCAAAAGAAGCATATCCAATAGTAGGAGAAAATCTACTTCTTGCTATTAAGAAGGTATTAGGAGATGCAGCTACACCTCAAATTATTGATGCTTGGGCAGAAGCTTATGAGGATTTGGCAGTGATATTTGTAAGTAGAGAAGAAGAGTTATATAGTAGTAGGGAAAAAACTACAGGAGGCTATAGAGGGATGAAAGAATTTATAGTAACTAGAAAGGTTATGGAGAGTAATGCTATAACTTCTTTTTATTTAAAAAGAAAAGATGGAGAGCCAGTTCCAAGTTTTATTGCAGGTCAATACGTTGCTGTAAGTATAGAAATTCCAGGGACAGGGCATGTACATACAAGAAATTATAGTTTGTCGGATTCTAATGATAAAGATTATTTAAGACTAAGTATTAAACAAGAAAAAGGTAATCCAAAAGGTATTGTATCCAATTATATGCACTCAACTATTAATGTAGATTCTGTTTTACAAGTAGGAATGCCTTCGGGAGATTTTGTTTTAAAAAGAACAGAAAATCCAATTGTTTTTATTAGTGGAGGTGTAGGGATAACTCCGTTATTGAGCATGTTTAAAGAGGCATCTAAAAATCAAGATAATATTACTTTTATTCAATGTGCATTGAATAGTGATAATCAGGTTTTTGACTCGGAGATTAATGAATTATCTAATAATAAACTTGTAAAAGTTTTTAATTTACCACTACCTTCTGATGTTCTTGGGGAGAATTATGATTACCAAGGCTTTTTCAGAGCAGAAATATTGAATGAGTTAAAGATTTCTAATAATAGTGACTTTTATTTCTGCGGACCAACACCTTTTATGGCTAGTACTTTGAAAATACTAGATGATTTAGGTGTGCAAAATGAAAATATTAATTACGAATTTTTTGGACCAGCTGAAGAGTTGAATAAATAAATTATTTTTCAGATATACCCTTTTTCTTTTACTAAGTTGAAGGGTGTATTATTGTTATTTGGATTCAAAGATATAATATTGATTTTTATTTTGAGTAGGGTTAGTGTCTATTTAAAAATAATAGAGGTGTTTACTTAGATACTTGTATTATAATCATTAAATTAGTCTTCTATGGAATTATTTAAAGGAGAAAACATCTTAGACTTCACGGATAAATTTAAGACGGATTTAGATTGTTTAGAATATTTAGCAGATATTAA
>CALLUJ010000089.1 GCA_938011245.1 uncultured Aquimarina sp.
AGAAGAACACTACATTGTCAAAATAACAGAAAAATTAAATCGAAGACCTCGAAAAAGATTTAACTTTGATAATCCAGCAACTATCTTTGCTAAAAAAGTAAACGAAATTAACTTTTCGCACTTATAACTTGAATGCAGGAATTTAAAAAAGTACCACCCGTATTGAAAATCTCTAATTTTGATGATTACAATAATTGTATGAAGTTTGATGAAAATTTTTATACTAGGAGGTTTAGCGACCATGTAAAAGAGAATTTATTTACAGAAAAACCTCATGCGCATGATTTTTATTTAATTTTGCTAATTACTAAAGGGTCTGGATTACATACTATAGATTTTCAAGACTATAAAGTATTTCCTGGGGCATTATTTATTGTTTCGCCTGGGCAAATACATCAATGGAATTTATCGGAAGATACGGAAGGGTATATACTGTTTTTTACAAAGAAGTATTTTCTGTTTGATTTTGATACCGACAAATTAAGTCGTTTTCCTTTTTTCAATTCTACTTTTAGTTTACCGTTTTTTCATTTAACACCTGAAGAACAAAAAATAATTACTATAAAATATCGAACTATTTGCAAAGAATATCATGCACAGCTTCAAAATCATCACGAAATGATACGCATGACATTAAATGCTATGTTTATTGAACTGACAAGAATTTATGAAGTAAAAAATGAAAATAGTAAGAATTTTAGTTATGATATATTACAGCTCAACAAATTTGAATCTTTAGTGGACACTCACTTTTTAGAACATCAACCCGTTTCTTTTTATTCTAATACATTAAACATAAGCGACCGTCAATTAGGGTATTTATGTAAAAAAACGGTAAACAAAGCCCCTTCTGAAATTTTAATGGAACGTATTCTACTAGAAGCTAAAAGACTAATTATTCATTCTAATTTATCTATATCTGCTATTTCTTTACAATTAAATTATACGGATACTTCTTATTTTATACGTTTGTTTAAAAGGATAACTAAACAAACTCCAGAACAATTTAGAGCTTATCAATATAATAGGTAAGTATGTCCTTGGAAAATCCCAAATATAATTAAATCAAGTCTATTTGTATATTAAAACTTGTAACTTGTTTATATCCTCTGGGCTTGTTGAATCTTCGTTAAGGTCTTGAAATATCCCACAAGAAATCCCTTTTTTTGCTAAGCTTTTTTTACTTTTCAGTTGAGACATTTTTTTAATGTACGGTGATAAATAGTTCATGATATTAAATTTAAATTAATAAATCCTTACTTATTAAGTCGAAATAAAACCTAATTACTTAAACAAAAGCAATTGTAATCTAATTATCTACAAGGTAATTAATCTAAACTACCCATGCATTTTAGCTTCCTTACTCATTCTATTCATAATTTCTGCTTCATAATCTAGTAACTCTTGCCATTTAGTCTCTACTTCATCTTTATCCCCATATAAGCGAGCAAACTTTAAAAACATTGTATAATGATTAGCTTCGCTTACCATTAAATCTCTATAAAATTTACAAAGTTCTGAGTCCTCTAATTGTTCAGATAACAACTTAAATCGTTCACAACTTCTTGCCTCAATTAACCCTGCATAAAGTAAGCGATGCACTAGTTGTGTGGTTCTGCTTCCTCCTTTTGGAAAGAATTTATGAAGCTCCACTACATATACATCTTTACGATCCCTTCCTAATTCATAACCCCTCTCTTGCAATTTAGTTTGAACTAGTTTAAAATGACTCATTTCTTCCTTTACTAAAGAAATCATTTCTTCCACCAATTCGGAATATTCAGGAAAACTATTAATTAAGGAAATGGCTGTAGATGCTGCTTTTAATTCGCAGTACGCATGGTCTATTAATATCTCATCAATATTTTTTTCTACAATATTTACCCATCTAGGATCGGTTGGCAACTTTAAACCTAACATCATAATTATATATCTAAATCAAACTTGGCTCGTAAAATATCTATAAGCGGATTCTTTTTTTGCAGTTTTTTATACTTATCTTCTTTAGTATAGGCATGCTGTTCTACAATAACTTCATTAACTGTTACCTCTATATCTACACTATAGTTATTTAACTTTTCGTAAAAATACTCCAACAAAGGTATTCTATTAAACTCAATATCTACTTTCATTCCTTGATTAGGAACCTCAACAGCTATAACAAATTTATCTTTAAGTTTAGGCTTATGCATTGCAAAAGTAGACGCTAGAAAACGTTCTCCTTGTTTCTCTTTTTTATATCCATATTCATTCCAATACTTTAAGAGTTCTTTTTCAGAAAAAGAGTCTTTAGGTAAATCCTTAGGATTTGTTACTATATGTTTTTTCTTATTTTTTTCGAATTCTTTTTTTGCTTGAATACTTTTTAAGGATAGTGCAGAACTTCCCTTTTTTGATATATGAATATTAGATATCGATATTTCAGAAGATTCAATGGCCTTAGTATCACTTTCAATAGCTACCTCCTCATTAACTACTTTCGATGCTAACCCAACTGCTGCATTAGACTTTAAAGCTGTGAACTCTTTTTTAAAGTAAGAAGGGGGTATTATTCTAAAATTAGCTTTTTTTTTTCCACATCTGCAGTAATGGAAGCTAATTTCATTAAACTCAACTCAACCAATAAACGCTGGTTTTTACTAGCTTTATATTGTAAATCACAAGTATTTGCTATTTCAATAGCTTCTACCAAAAAGGATGCGGATACTTTTGTTGCTTGCTGATAGTATTGTTCTTTTATTTGCTGACTTACTTCTAATAAATTAATAGTTTGAGGATTTTGACAAACTAACAAATCTCTAAAATGTGATGCCAACCCTGCAATAAAATGATGAATATCAAAACCTTTTACAACAATATTATTTAAACTTATTAATAATTCTGGAATATTATGCCCTAATACCTGATCTGTAACCTGAAAATAGGTCTCGTAATCTAGAACATTCAAGTTTTCGGTAACCGCCTGTCTAGTAATATCTTTACCACTATAACTTACTATCCTGTCAAAAATAGATAAGGCATCTCGCATAGCTCCATCTGCTTTTTGTGCAATAATTTGCAAGGCATCTTCATCGTAAGTAATTCCTTCGGTTTCACAAATCTGAATTAAATGTTTTTTAGCATCTGAAGTTCCTATTCGCTTAAAATCAAAAATTTGACAACGCGATAAAATAGTTGGAATAATTTTATGCTTTTCCGTTGTTGCTAGTATAAAAATAGCGTGTTTTGGAGGTTCTTCTAATGTTTTCAAAAATGCATTAAAGGCACTTTGAGATAACATATGCACCTCATCTATAATATATACTTTATAATTGCCCACTTGTGGTGGAAAGCGAACCTGATCTACCAATGCTCTTATATCATCTACCGAGTTATTGGAAGCTGCATCAAGTTCAAAAATATTAAACGCAAAATCTTCATTAGGATCTATAGCACCCTCTGAATTTATTTTTTTAGCCAAAATACGAGCACAACTTGTTTTACCAACTCCACGAGGTCCTGTAAACAAAAGCGCTTGTGCTAAATGATTATTTACTATTGCATTTTCTAAAGTATTGGTAATAGCTTCCTGACCAACAACTTCTTTAAAAGTTTGAGGTCGATATTTACGAGCAGATACTATAAATTGTTCCATAGATTTACATGGTAAAAATACAAATCAAAAAAATGTATCTATACTTTTAAAATAGTTTTTTTAATGCACTTATTCACAAAGTATATTTGGTCTCTTAAAAATAGAATAATTTAAAAAAGAGTTTACTAATAACTATTTATAAAACTTAGATATCTTTACATCCTACTATAGTTTAAAATTAATTTGAGCTTAAGTAATTCCAAAATAATGATACCTATACAGTAGTTAAAATTAATTGGCAGTAAAAAAGTGAGTTGCCTTATCGTTCTAAATATATTTTAGAAAGGAAAGTCCGGACACCATAGCGTAACATAATGGGTAACGCCCGTCTATTATATACTAATATGGACAAGTGCAACAGAAAGTATGTACAGGTAATGCTGTAGTGAAACCAGGTAAACTCTATGTGGTGCAATGCTATGTAAACCAGCGTTTGAGTGTTTCGCGCACAAGTTGGAGGGTAAGCAGTTACATTTTAACAGCAATGTTAGAAGCAGATAAATGATAAGGATTGTGTTTTTTCACAATACAGAATCCGGCTTATAGACTCACTTTTATATTAAAAAACCACCTTGTTTAGGTGGTTTTTTATGATTATTCCGTTTATCTTAGTATTACTATTCTACAATAGTTCCTTTTATTTTTAAAGGTAATGGCTCTTTCCCTGCATTACTATATACACTTATTGTTTTTCTTATAGGCCCAACCCTTTTAGTGTCATACTTCACCTCTATAACTCCTGATTCCCCAGGTGCAATAGGTGCTTCTGGTTTTTTGGGTACTGTACAACCACAAGTGGAGTACACCCTAGAAATAATTAAAACGTCGTTCCCCGTGTTAGTAAATTCGAACTGACGGACTCCATCTGCGCCTTTTTTAATAGTCCCATAATCAATCTCTTCTGTTTTGAATTCAATTTTAGGACTTGTTTCTTGTGCTACTGTTTCGCTCTTTACTTCTTCCGAGTCCTGAGCGTAAGCGGTAAATCCTAATAAGCTAGCAAATAGTAAAATTGTTAGTTTTTTCATATCATGAAATTTATTATAATGTAAATGTAATTATTTTTTTAGTACTACTCTAAGTATTTAAAACCTTTCAAGTTCACTTTTATATAATTACTTTTGTTTTCAAAAATTAGACCAAAAATGGCATTAGCTTCAAAATACGATTCAAAAATAGTAGAAGAAAAATGGTATAACTACTGGATGGAACATAATTTTTTCCATTCCGAAGTTGATGAAAGAGAACCTTATACTATTGTAATTCCCCCTCCTAATGTTACTGGAGTATTACACATGGGACACATGCTTAACAATACTATCCAAGATGTTTTAATTAGAAGGGCACGTTTAAGAGGTTATAATGCTTGTTGGGTTCCTGGCACAGATCATGCTTCTATTGCTACTGAAGCTAAAGTTGTTGCCCGCTTAAAAGAACAAGGTATTTCTAAAAACGACCTTACTAGGGATGAATTTTTGAAACATGCTTGGAATTGGACAGAAGAGTATGGAGGGGTAATACTAGATCAATTAAAAAAACTTGGAGCTTCTTGCGATTGGGAACGTACTAAATTTACATTAGACAAAGGTTTATCCAAGCAGGTAACTAAATCTTTTGTAGATCTTTATAATAAAGGACTTATTTATAGGGGTTACCGAATGGTAAACTGGGACCCCGAAGCTAAGACTACTTTATCGGACGAAGAAGTAATTCATGTGGAAAAGCAAGGAAAGTTATATTATATCAATTATCAAATTGAAGGAAGTAACGAATTCTTAACCGTAGCCACTACTCGTCCAGAAACTATCTTTGGAGATACTGCCATTTGTATTAATCCTAAAGACGAGCGCTTTATCCATTTAAAAGGTAAAAAAGCTATTGTTCCTATTGTAAATAGAGTTATTCCTATTATTGAAGACGAATATGTAGATCTTGAATTTGGTACAGGTTGTTTAAAAGTAACTCCTGCACATGACGAAAACGATAAGATATTAGGAGACAAACACAATTTAAAGGTTATCGATATTTTTAACGAAGATGCTACTTTAAATAGTTTTGGTTTACACTACGAAGGGCAAGATCGTTTTGTTGTAAGAAAAGCTTTCTCTAAAGAACTAGAAGAAAAAGGAATTTTAATAAAAATTGAAAATCACACTAATAAAGTCGGAACTTCGGAACGTACTAAAGCTATTATAGAACCAAGATTATCGGATCAATGGTTTTTAAAAATGAAAGATTTAGTTAAGCCTGCTATAAAAGCGGTTTTAAACGAAGATGGTCCTGTAAATTTACATCCTAAAAAATTTGAAAACACTTACAGGCATTGGATGGAAAATATTAGAGATTGGAATATTTCTCGCCAATTGTGGTGGGGACACCAAATTCCTGCTTTTTTCTACGGAGATGGAAAAGAAGATTTTGTAGTTGCCGAAACCAAAGAAGAAGCTTTACATATAGCTAACAAGAAATTAGGAAAAGAACTAAAGATTGAACATCTAAGACAAGACAACGATGCTTTAGATACATGGTTTTCTTCATGGTTATGGCCTATGAGTGTATTTAATGGTGTTTCTGATCCTAAAAACAAAGAATTTAACTACTATTATCCAACTAACGACTTAGTAACAGGCCCTGATATTTTATTTTTTTGGGTAGCTCGTATGATTATCGCTGGATATGAATATACAGACAAAGAACCGTTTCAAAATGTATATCTAACAGGTCTAGTTCGCGATAAACAGCGTAGAAAAATGTCTAAATCTTTAGGTAATTCTCCTGATGCACTAAAATTAATTGAGGATTATGGTGCCGATGGAGTACGTGTAGGCCTTTTATTAAGTTCTGCCGCAGGTAACGATCTAATGTTTGACGAAGATTTATGCCAACAAGGAAAAGGTTTTGTTAACAAAATATGGAATGCTTTCCGTTTAATTAAAGGTTGGGAACAAAATATAAAAGAAAAAGAGCAACCTCTAGCAGCCATAAAAGCTATAGAGTGGTACCAAGCTAAATTTCAAAGCACGCTCCAGTTTATAGATGCTAACTTTGAAAAATATAGATTAAGCGACGCTTTAATGGCTATCTATAAATTAATTTATGACGACTTTTGTGGATGGCTATTAGAAATTGTTAAACCCGCTTATGGTGAAGCTATAGATAAAAACACCTTTAATAGTATTATGGATATCTTAGAAAACAATCTAAGAATTTTACATCCTTTTATCCCTTTTGCTTCCGAAGAAATATGGCAAAACATTACATCTAGAAGCAGTACAGAAGCTCTAATAATTAACACTTACCCTACTCAAACTAATTTTAATACTACAATTTTATCTCAGTTTGAATTAGCTTCTGAAGTAATTTCTGGAATTAGAACCATTAGAAAGGAAAAAAATATTTCTTTTAAAGATACTATAGAACTACAGGTTTTAAATAATGAGCAAAGTACTATCGAATTTGATTCGGTAATTTCCAAGCTAGGAAATATAAAACACTTAGAATACGTGGACAAAGCACCCGAAGGAGCACAGTCTTTCCGTATAAAATCAAACGAATATTTTGTTCCTTTAAAAGGGTCTATCAATATACAAGAAGAATTAGATAAACTTAAAGAAGAGCTCAATTACACCGAAGGTTTTTTAAAAAGTGTTTCTAAAAAACTTTCTAACGAGCGCTTTGTTGCTAATGCCCCAGAGCAAGTAGTTATAAACGAACGAAAAAAAATGACTGATGCCGAAGCAAAAATAAAGACTTTAAAAAGTAGTATTTTAAGCTTATCTTAAAGAAAATCACGAAATTAACTTTAGCGCAGTTTATTAATTTCGTACCTTTCGTCTGATTTACCTATCCTTTTAACGCGTCAAAAGGATAGGTAACACTTAAAATACCTACATATGAATAAATTTTTATTATTTACTTGTATTCTTTTTTTGAGCCATACACCCCTAATTATAGCTCAAAGTTTCACAGTAGACGATAGTCTAACTGCGCAACAAATTATTGAAAGCGCTTTGTTTCAAAATGGCACTTGCGAAGAAACCTCTAATATTATATCTGGAGTTAATGGAAATATTAATGGATTAGTTAGTTTTGGAGCTTTCTCTAATAATTCTGACTTCCCATTATCCTCTGGAATTATTATTACTACAGGGTCTGCGGCTGCGGCGGCTAATAATTCTTCTCCTTTTGTAGGAGAAGGTGATGCCTCTATATGGAGTGGTAGTACCGACTTGGAAGCCGCTTTAGGAATTACAAATACCGTAAATGCTACTGAAATCTCTTTTAATTTTACCCCTTTAACTAACAATACTCAATTTAGGTACGTATTCTCCTCTGATGAATATGGAGACGTAAACCCACAAGCATGCACCAATAGAGATGCTTTTGCTATATTAATACGCCCTAGTGGAACTGCTGGGACTTTCACCAATATTGCCACACTACCAAATGGATCCCCTGTAAGTGTTAATACTATACACCCTCAAGTTAATGGAGGGGGGACAGTAATTTGCCCTGCTGAAAATGATGCTTTTTTTGATGGCATACGTTCCCCTAGTGAAAGACAGTTCCCTGAATACAATGGAAGAACCAATGTATTAACTACAGATGTTAATGCTTTTACCGCTGGAGTCAATTATGAAATAAAGTTTGTAATTGCCGACGATACCGATAGGCAAAGAGACTCTGCTGCACTCATCGAAATATTCAACAATAATTTAGAATTAAACATTACAGCTTCAGATGCTTCTGGTACTAATTTAGGTTCTTCTAATATTAACACCTGCTCTAGTAACATTACATTATCTAGCACACAGACTTTTCCTCCTGCAGCTACTTTCCAATGGTTTCAAGATGGAACACCTATAAACGGCGAAACAAATTCTATATATACCTTAGCAACAAACACCAATAGTCGCTTTACTTTAGAGGTAAATTTAGGCACAACCAACATCGGTAGATGTGAAATATCTCAAGATATAGATGTTATACTTACCACCAATATTATACTAAACCCTGAAAATATTCAGCTATGTGTTCCCTCTGGTAACACAACCACTATTACATTATCTAATATTGACGCTCTTGTTTTAAGTGGAAAAACAGCTACAGGAACCATAAGTTATCACTCTTCAGAAGCAAATGCTATTTCCAATTCAGCTCCTCTAACAAATACTTATAGTGCTACTAATGGAGATGTTATTTATGGTCGCTTTTCCGAAACCAACGGTTGTTTAAACACAAAACAAATTAGTATAAACATAGATAACGGAACAGAATTAGTCACTTCCAGAGCAGCATCTGACATATTTACTATTTGCGATTTTAATACTGATGGGTTTGAAAGTATTGATATTTTAGAACTAACCAATTTTTATTTCCCTTCACTTCCTCCTAATACCACTCTAAACTATTATACCAACCCATCAAGAAATATAGAATATATTGATCAACCTATTCAAAGCAGCACGTTAACCGCTGTTTTAACTAGTAATAATGGATGCGATTCTTCATTAAATATAGATGTTATTATTAATATCCCTCAAGGTTCTTTACCCACTCTACAAAATATAGACGTTTGTGATGATACTGATGGCACACCAAGAGATGGAATAGCTAGCTTTAATATTATACCCAATTACAATTCTGTAGTAGCACAAAATACTAGCATCTCTGGAACAACCGTAAGCTTACATAGTTCCTTAATTTCTGCAGAAAATAACACCAATATAATAACTCCTTCAACCGCTTTTAGAAATCAGCCTGGATTTACTATTGAAGATGAACAAACTGTTGGTGTTAGAATAGAAGATGCTAATGGATGTACAGTATTAGGAAGCTTTATATTACGCCCTCGATACTTAATTACTACTAATTCAATTGTAGATGTTAACCAATGTGATAATACTGGATCTATTAACGATGGCTTTGCCGAATTTGATTTTACGAACGTAAACAATTCAGGAGAGAATATAGAAAGTAATTTTATAATTAATACAACACATACGCTGTCAATACACTTAACAGAAGCAGATGCTATTTCGGGAGCTAATTCCATTAATACCTCCTTACCTTTTATTAATACCACAGCCTTTCGGCAAGAGCTTTTTGCTCGTGTTATGGATAATGTTTCTGGATGTTTTGACGTTGAATCTTTTAACTTAATTGTTAGCGAACCAGTTACTGTTACTCCAGTAAATTCTGTTTTAAGTATTTGTGATACCGATACCGATGGAGTTGTTAATGGCTTAGTAACTTTTTTTAATAATAATATTGCTAGTTTAATTAATTCGGATGTTAATCTACGTTTTTCTTATTTTACTACTCTAAATGATGCTCAAAATAATACAGCAGAAATTAACGATAGTTCGACTAATCCATTAATAGATGCTAATAATGAAGTTTTTGCAAGAGTATCTGATCCCGCAACAAGCTGTTTTGAAATCACTTCGTTTAATTATTTTGTTAATAGACCCCCTGTTGTAGGAAGAGTACCCCCTATAAGTGTATGCTACGACCCTAATATAGATCCTTCTCCTGTAACCGATATTTCAACACATTTTAATATAGCTATTCAACCTACAATTGCTAACAATGTTACCGTTACGTATTACAGATCGGAGAGCCAAGCAAGAGCAGAAGTTCCTCTTGCCTCTGACGAAATAACTAATGAGACCGCTTTTGAAATATTAACCGATACAAATGCTGTTGTATGGTACCGTGTAATAGATAATACTACAGGGTGTTTATCTGTAGTTAGGCAAGATTTTTTAATAAATGAAATACCTACAATAGATTCTTCCATACTTGAAATTGTTGAATGTGAAATAGCACCAACAAATAATGCTTTTGATTTTATATTATCCACTAGAGATTCTGAATTATTAGCAGGGCAAGCAAATACTACGGTCACCTATTACAGCACACTTAGTGATGCCAATAATAGAATAAATCCAATAAATAAAAACCAAGCGTTTACAAATAGCTCTAACCCACAAACTATTGCTTACCGTTTAGAACGAAATAGCGACTTTGGTTGCGCCATAACTAGTGAAATAGATTTAAAAGTAGGGGAATTTACCGCATTTAATAGGCCTAGCGTACGCCAATGTGATAATAACCTTACCCCGGGAAGTACATTTGACCTCCCTAGTATTATTGCTGAAATAAATAGAGGTGCTGCAGACACTTTTTTAGTAAGTTTTCATGCTAGCCTATCTGACGCTCAATCTAATATTAATCCTTTGGCAGACATCTCTAATCCAAATACATATACAACCGATAGGGAAATTTTTGATGTTGTAGCACGTGTTACAAATAGCGTTGGTTGTAGGGAATTTCCTTTTTTTCAATTTCAAACCTTCCCAAAACCCGAAATTACTGTACAAGATTTTGAAATATGCGATTTAGATCAAAATGGAAGTGAAATATTCGACCTTATTTCTGGCTTATCGGTAAATAGTCCTCTAATCTCTTTTGCTAATACACGCTTAAGCTCTTCTACTTCCATCAATTTTTTTGATTCGAATAGTATGGATTCTAGCGGAAGATTTAACAATCCTATAGTAAACCCTAGTAATTACAGGAGTACTACTCCCGAAAAAGAAATTTTTATAGAGACCGAAACAACTCAAGGCTGCTTTTTTCAAACCTCTGTAACTTTAAGAGTAAGTCCTTCTCCTATAATTTCAAATTTAAATATTAGAAACTGTGAAGACAGTATTGGCCTTAATGCTTTTATTATAGATGTAAATCAAATACAAAACAATTTTGAATTTTTAAACCCCTCAGATCCTGAAATTGCCAATTTAACCTTACAATATTTTGCTGACGCGACAGGTAATACCCCGATTACAGGAACACATTCTTCAAGTAATCCATTATTTGTCCAAGCTACAAATACACGTACTACTTGCACAACAACAATAGAAAGAGTTAACTTTATAGTAGATCTTCTTCCAAATGTAAATACTCCAAATCCCTCACTGTTATCGATTTGTGATGAAGACGGGACATTTGATGGAATTACCGATTTTAATTTTTCAGCAAAACTAGATACCGAAATTTTGGGAAGTTCAACATCTACAAATAATATCGTAACATACCACGATATTATACCAACAACATTTAACGAACCTGGATTAAACAACATTAACAGAGTAACAAATCAAACCTATTATGCACGTGTAAGTAACACTATTTCGGAATGTTTTAATGTGATACCTTTTACTATAATTGTAAACACAATACCAGAAATTGAAAATATAACTGCATCTATTGAAGAATGTGATATTAATAATGACAGTTCCGAACTTTTTGATTTAACCGATATAGAAAATTCTTTTATTTCCACTATAGGAGCAGAAACAAATTATACAGTTTCATATTTTAACGATTCTTCTCGTACATCTCAAATAACAGCTCCTACCAATTACCTTAAATCAACATTGGGGTTACAAAACATATATATCACTTTAACCTCTGCTGTAAATTCTAATTGTACTTTTAATAGCTTTTTTCAAATAAATTTAAATCCTCTACCTCAAATAAATCCCGTATCAACGTTAAATTTTTGTGCTGGGGAAACCTTAGCTACTTCAGATGTCGATGGTATAACTAAACAAGAAAAATTTAATCAAAACCTTATAAGTAACAACTCCAACAATCAGATTTCTTACCATACTGGCTTACCCACAACAGCTACTAACGAGATATCCCCAAATACAGCCTTAACCTCGGGAAACATCTTTGTTAGTGTATTAAACACTAATACTTCTTGCAAAAGCACACAACAAGTTACTTTAATAGAGGTGCCATTACCTGTTATTAATAAAGCAAATTTAACCCCTCAACAATTATCTGCTTGCGATACCGATGGAACTAATGATGGCAAATTCACTTTTAATTTCGATAATTTAAACAGTACTATTTTAGGAACTCAAAATACTTCCCAATTTACAGTAACTTACCATTCCACATTGCAAGATGCCGAAAACAACATTTCCATCCCCTTTTCCGAGCTTATAGCTACTGGAGAATACTTTGTTAAAGTAACTCGAAACGATATAAGTTGCACTACTATCGATAGTATTAATATAACCATAGATACACTACCCGAAAACGAATTCGAAAGAATCACTTTTTGTAGTGACGACCCTAGTCGAATAATTGAATCTCCAAATATTGGTAATAATTTAACCTATTTATGGGAATTTCAAAACGATACTGGCGCTACAATACGCCCCAACGAAATTTCACAATCTATACAATTAAGTCCTGCCGATATTGGTGTAAACGTAAGTTTAACAATAGTAGACTCCTCTACAGCCAATAATTGTAGTAATACTAAAACAATAAAAGTTATGGAATCTTCGAGCGCTAACATTGAAATGATAGTGCTTAAAAACTTTGAATCCGAACAAATTACTATAAACGTAACCACTCCTGGTAATTATTTATATGGCTTTAATGATCCTGATATACTAAACGCTCAAGAATCTAATGTATTTACAAATCTTATTCCTGGAAGGTTTACCATCTATGTTTTTGATATTAATGGTTGCGAACCTTCTTCTCAAATCGTAGATTTTGTAAACTACTTTCCTGGTTTTACACCAAACGGAAGTGGTCCTATAGAAACCGAAACTTGGCATATTATTGGTATAGAATCTATCCCAGAAACATTAGTTTATATTTATAATCGTTATGGAAAACTTTTAAAAACATTAACCTCTAATAGTCCTGGTTGGGATGGTACTTATAATGGAGCTCCATTACCTAGCGACGATTACTGGATTTTAATTAGACTTGAAGATGGTACTGAAATTAATGATCACATTACACTTAAACGATGAAACACCTTTTTTAAAGCAGACTTTTTGTTTTTTAACAAAATTTTACATTTAGTATCTATTAATCTACCCCACTAAAAATATCGAAATACGTATATTTAGTCATGGAGAAGTTTTGGAAAAAAAATATAGGAGTAGTTTTTAAAAAATATGAAGCACCCGAAAAACGTATTTTTGATCAATTACTAGAAGTTTTCAAAGAACTTATTACCCACACTTCTGGAGATGTAGACGAAGCTTTAGACTGGTTACGTCAGCTAGACCAGGAATATGGCATTACTAATTCTGAATACACTTTTGAAGATTTTATTAATGAATTAAAAGAGAAAGGATATCTCAGAGAAGAAATAAAACCCGACGGTAAAGGTAACCTATCAATTACAGCAAAAACCGAACGAGAAATAAGACAACGTGCTTTAGATCAAATTTTTGGAAAAATAAAGAAATCTGGAGCCGGAAATCATAAAACTAATAAAATAGGCTCTAGTGGAGAATCTACAGGCGAATTCAGAAACTATTGTTTTGGCGATTCAATAGAACAAGTTTCTATGACAGAAAGTCTTCGTAATGCGCAAATTAATCATGGAATAGAAAATGACTTTAACCTAACCGAAGACGATTTGGTTGTTAAAGAAACTAATCATCAGTCCCAAATGAGTACTGTATTAATGATTGATATTAGCCACAGCATGATTCTATACGGTGAAGATCGCATTACACCTGCCAAAAAAGTAGCTATGGCCTTAGCCGAATTAATAACTACACGGTATCCCAAAGACACTTTAGAAATCTTAGTATTCGGAAATGATGCTTGGCGCATTAATATACAAGAACTTGCTTATCTTAATGTAGGTCCATATCACACCAATACAATTGCTGGACTTCAATTAGCAATGGACTTACTGCGTCGTAAACGAAATACAAATAAACAAATTTTTATGATTACCGATGGTAAACCTAGCTGCCTTAAACTACCAGACGGGAGATATTATAAAAACAGTAATGGTTTAGACAAATATATTGTTAACAAATGCTATAGCATGGCCAAACAGGCTCGTAAACTCCATATCCCTATTACTACCTTCATGATTGCACAAGATCAGTACCTAATGCAATTTGTAGAGGATTTTACACGGGCAAACCAAGGAAAAGCTTTTTACACTGGACTTAAAGGTCTTGGTGAAATGATTTTTGAGGATTACGAACAAAACAGAAAAAAAAGAATACGAAATTAATTCTCCAATAAAACAGCATTATGGAATACACACAACTACAAACTCTTGGAGACCTTAAATCCGCAGGGTATATTTCTAAAAATATTAAAGACGAATTAAGAGATAATTTATCCTTTAAAATAAAAAACAACCTTCCTACTTTTGAAGGTGTGCATGGCTACGAACACACCGTAATACCCCAACTAGAGCGCGCCATTTTATCTAAACATAACATTAACTTATTAGGACTTAGAGGGCAAGCCAAAACAAGATTAGCTCGTCAAATGCTAAACTTATTAGACGAATATATTCCCGTTGTAGAAGGTTCTGAAATAAATGATGATCCTTTACATCCCGTTTCTAGATATGCTATAGAATTAATCCAAGAAAAAGGAGACCTTACTCCTATTCATTGGTTACATCGTTCTAATAGATTTGCTGAAAAGCTAGCTACACCAGACGTTACTGTTGCTGATATTATAGGAGATATTGATCCTATAAAAGCCGCCAACTTAAAGCTATCCTATGCAGACGATAGAGTAATACACTATGGAATGATTCCTCGTGCTAATCGTTGCATTTTTGTAATAAATGAACTTCCTGATTTGCAAGCTCGTATTCAAGTAGCTTTATTTAATATTTTAGAAGAAGGAGATATACAAATTAGAGGATTCAAATTAAGAATGAATCTAGACATGCAGTTTGTTTTTACAGCCAACCCAGAAGATTATACCAATAGAGGAAGCATTATAACTCCATTAAAAGATCGTATTGGATCACAAATCCTAACCCATTATCCAGAAACTATTTCTATTGCCAAAACAATTACCAAACAAGAAGCCAAATTAGTCGACGTACAACTAAAAAACATTTATGTTCCCGAATTAGCTAGAGACATTATAGAACAAATTGCCTTTGAAGCTAGAAAAAGTGAATATGTAGATGTTAAAAGTGGTATAAGTGCTCGTTTTAGTATTACTGCATTCGAAAACTTAGTAAGTACAGCCGAACTCCGTATGCTTATTAATAGTGAAGATAAAACAAGTATTCGATTAAGTGATTTTATAGGTGTTATACCTGCCATAAATGGAAAAGTAGAATTAGTTTATGAAGGAGAACAAGAAGGCGCTGCATCTGTAGCTCAACTTTTAATCCAAAATAGTATTACAACATTATTCCCTAAATACTTTCCAAAAATAGAAAAGCTTGAACACAAGGATAAGGAATCTCCATACGATGAAATTTTATTATGGTTTTTTGACGGCACAGGGTTTGAACTTCCATACAATATGGAAACCAATGCCTATAACCAGCAACTAGGGATGATTACCTCTCTAGATACCTTTATAAATAAATATCAACCCGAAATACCTGAAAAAGACAAAAACTTCTTTAAAGAATTTTTACTTTGGGGTTTAGTAGAATTTAAAAAATTAAGCAAGGAACAACTTAACGAAAGTGTCGCATTTAGCGATGTATTTCGTAACTATATAAATAGAATTTAATTCTTTTTAAGCTATTATATAGCTAATTTTGTTTGTTTTGAATTATGATAAAAATTAATATCTCTCTATTTAGTGTACTTTTTTTAACTATAAACTTCTCTTTTTCACAAATTAACCAATATCACGAAGATGGAACCAGACATGGTCTTTGGGAAAAAAAGTTTGAAAACTCCGATCAAATACGATACACTGGAAATTTTAATCACGGTATAGAAATTGGACAGTTTAAATACTATACCAAAGGCTTTCCTAAACAACCATCTGCCATAAAAACCTTTTCTAATCAAGGAAAAAAAGCCGAAATTGTATATTATTCGCAAAAAGGTAAATTAATAAGCAAAGGGCAATTAATTAATCGCAAACGAGAAGGAAGGTGGGAATATTACCATAATAGAAGCGACCGATTAATGATGGTAGAAAACTACAAAAATAATCTTTTAGAAGGCACTGTAACAACCTATTATGATAACAAACAAATTTCTGAAATTACGGAATTTGTAAATGGCAAAAAAGAAGGCAAACAACTAATATATTCTTTAAAGGGAGTACTTATAAAAGAGTTTACTTATAAAAAAAATATTTTAGAAGGAGCCAATCAATTTTTTAATGGTAAAGGAGAACTTACTATAGATGGTAATTACAAAAACAATAAAAAAACAGGAGTTTGGAAATACTATACAAATGGTAAATTAACTAAGGAAAAACAATATTAGTCCCTTTTTAGAATATTTATATTAATTGTATTTTTGTAATCTTATTCTATAATTTTATGAAACGTGTTATTGTTGGTCTTTCTGGAGGTGTAGACTCTAGTGTTGCGGCTTACCTTTTAAAAGAACAAGGTTATGAAGTTATCGGTCTTTTTATGAAAAATTGGCATGATGATTCTGTAACTATTTCCGACGAATGCCCCTGGTTAGAAGACAGCAATGACGCACTTTTAGTTGCCGAAAAATTGGGCATTCCTTTTCAAACAGTCGATTTAAGCGAACAATATAAGGAACGTATTGTAGATTATATGTTTGATGAATATAAAAAAGGGCGCACACCCAACCCCGATGTACTCTGTAATAGAGAAATCAAATTTGATGTATTCATGAAAATCGCTCTAGATTTAGGAGCCGATTATGTAGCTACAGGGCATTATTGTCGAAAATCTACTACTGTTATAAATGGCAAAGAAACACATCATTTATTAGCTGGGATAGATCCCAATAAGGATCAATCTTATTTTTTATGCCAGCTCTCTCAAAAGCAATTAGCAAAAACCTTATTCCCTGTAGGCGAACTTTTAAAGCCTAAAGTAAGAGAGATTGCTGCTTCTCAAAATTTAATAACGGCTAACAAAAAAGATTCCCAAGGACTTTGTTTTATTGGTAAAGTTAGACTTCCCGAGTTTTTACAACAGCAATTAAAACAAAAAGAAGGAGTTATTATCGAAATTGATGCCAATAATTCTATTTATAAAAATAAAGATGAATACGCACTCCACAATTTTATATATTCTCCAGAAAATGGAAAAAAAGTAGGTAATCATATAGGGGCGCACTATTACACCAAAGGACAACGTAAAGGTCTTGCTGTTGGAGGAACCCCCTTACCTCTTTTTGTATTAGAAACCGATGTCAAAACAAATACTATATATGTTGGCCAAGGAAAAAATCATCCTGGGATTAGCCGTAAAGGATTATTAGTAACCCAAGATGAAATACATTGGGTCCGCCCTGATCTTACCTTGAAACTAAATGAAAGTTTAAAGGTTAAGGCACGAATAAGATATCGACAAAATTTAGAAAATGCAATACTAACACTAACCGAAAAAGGCTTAGAAATTATATTTACCAAATCTCAATTCTCCATACAAGAGGGTCAGTTTGTAGCTTGGTATATAAATAACGAGCTTATTGGGTCTGGCGTAATTGCATAACAAAAAAAGTCTCACAAAACGGTTTTAAAAGATTTGTATTCGTAATTTTACACTATAATTTATTATTATGAAATTAGCTTTAATTACTATATTACTCTTAGGAGTAGGCGTTGCTGGAATTGCTATAAAACTTTGGGCTAAAAAAGACGGCAAATTTGCTGGAACATGTGCTAGCCAAAGCCCTTTTTTAAATAAAAATGGAGAATCTTGTTCTTTATGTGGAAAAACACCCGATCAATATCAGGATTGTAACGACACCCAACACGCTAAGTAATATACATGTTAACATCTTTACTTTTGTGTGGATTAATAGTCCTAACAGCCATTAATTGTTTATACTATTTAATTTTTGCGAAATTTAGTTTTTCCAAGTCTGTTCTTTCTAAAAACAATTTTGATACTCCTGTATCTGTTATTGTATATACTAAAAATCAAGCAAGTATTATCCCTGCTTTTTTAGAACAGTTTAGCAGTCAATCTCATAAAAACTACGAACTTATTCTTATAGACAATGCTTCGCAAGACAACACTAGGGATGTTTTTGAATTATTTCAAAAAAATCATTCAAATGTATCTATTGTAAATGTACAGAATAATGAAACTTTTTGGGGAAGTAAAAAATATGCTTTAACCTTAGGTATAAAAAAAGCTACACACAACAATTTACTATTTACCACACCCAAAGCCACAATAAAAGATCCTGATTGGATTGTAAACAATACGAGTTTACTAAACACTAAAAAGCAAATTATAATAGGATATACTTATTTTAAAAAAACAGCTGGCTTTTTTAACTTATTTATTCGTTTTTCGGAACTTTATAGAACGTTAAGGAATTTTGGACTAGGTACAATAATCAAACCTTTTTCTGGGTCTGATACTAATTTTGCCTACAGTAAATCATTATTTTTAGAAAATAATGGCTTTTCTAATCATATGTCTATTTTTGAAGGAGCAGAAGATTTATTCTTAAAACAAAACGCAACCTCAAAAAACACAGTAATTAATACAAATAAAAAAGCTACTGTTGAGCTTAATCATTTAACTACTTTTTCTAAATGGTTAACATATAAAGCAGAACAATTAAAGCTTACTAAAAAATACAGCATTAACATCCAATTTTTCTGTAATTTATTTGAGTTTTCTCAATTTCTATTTTTATGTATCGCTATATTAAGTGCTATTTTTATAGCATCTCCTCTTGTTATAGGAATTATTTTTATTCGTTATGTTACTGTTGGACTAGTTCTTACAAAAACAGCTTTTAAATTAAGAGACCCTAAAACTACATTCTTTTTTCCTTTATTAGAATTTTTTTATTGTCTTGCACAAATCCCTATATTTATACGTAGTCTTTTCTTACAATAAATATTTTGAATATAAATAGCAAGTTACTTCTAAATCATATAGAAAATGCTAAAGCGGGGCAACAAACTTCATTTAGTTATTTATTAGATTTCTATTGGAATACAATTTATCAATTCCAACTAAAACGTATTGGTAACGAATTTGAAGCCGAAGAAATTACCATTAAAAGCTTTTCCAAAGCATTTGATAAACTAAATACGTTTGACAATCAATATAGTTTTAAAAGCTGGTTATTAGCCATATCTAAAAATACTCATATTGATGAAATTAGAAAACAAAAAAACAAATTACACGGTGCTACTGAAGCTCAAGAAAACAAAATGGCAAATACTATTCTTGATGATTCCCCAACCCCTGAGGATTTGTTAATTACAAAACAAAATCTCGCAGAGTTACTACTCCACATCAAAAATTTAAAGCCTAGATACAGAGAAGTTATACAACTTAGATACTTTCAAGAAATGAGTTATAGAGAAATTTCGAACCATTTAGGAGATCCCATAAATAATATAAAGGTTAAATTATTAAGAGCTAAAAAATTACTTTTAGAAAGCATTAAAGGAAAATAACTTTACAATTCTATACTTTCTTAGTTCCCTCTAATGTTTAATAAAATTTCACTAATGTTAGAGGTATTCAGAATACCTCACCCCTTGTAAATACGACGATTTTGTCGTAAATTATATATAATACCATTTCGGATATAATACGATTTCATTATCTTTGAGCTATATGGGAAAAGTATTAAATACACCAATATTAGAATCACTAGAAGAACTAAAGGTTTACAAAACCAAGGTTGATAATTACAAATCATCGAAGCAATTAGATTGCTTACTATTATTTAAGAAAAACAAATACCTTCGTTTAGAAAAATTAGCCTTAGAATTGGAAATAAGCGTTACTACTTTACGCAGATGGCTAAATAAGTATCGTTTAGAAGGTATTGTTAATTTTTTAAAGAAAGATACACGTAATCGTCCTTATTCAATTATTACAGAGGAAATTCATGAAGGTTTAAAAAAGAGGCTTCATGATCCAGAGAATTCATTTAATGGGTTTTGGGACGCTCAACAATGGATAGAAGAAGTTTATGGAGTTAAAGTAAACTA
>CALLUJ010000090.1 GCA_938011245.1 uncultured Aquimarina sp.
ATTAATGAGAAGTATATTCAAAATTATTTCAACGAGTTTTGTTATAAATTCAATAGAAGATATTTTGGAAACCTTTTGTTTGACAGGTTGGTTGTTGCTGCTATAACTAATACCTGGGATTAATTACGGATAGTCATAAAAAATTTAATAAAATTTAACGGTCTATAATTGAACTTTTTTTCAGATAAAGTTAAGAATTGGTTAAGCATGAGTATCCAATTATAAATTAGGACTATTTACTTTTTAGTAATCTGTATTAATGCCAAATATACTACCTCTTTAAGAATGTTATTTTTTGGAAATATCATTTACTTTTAGCATACTATAATCTCATACGAAATTCTAATATATAAAGTAGATTCAATTCAAAACAAGTAATTTTGTAATGTTAACAATCTGTTTATAGTATCTAATTCTCTTAAATTTGCATACATGACAAACAACGATAAAATACAACAAGCCTTTAAAGCCTTTGATGTAGCCAACGCTAACGACCCTAATATCGAAATTGTAAATGATATCCCTATTCCTAAAGAATTGATTTATGGGCAACGTATGAGTGCCGTATTAAAGCAATTTTATCCACAAGCAGATGTAGCATTACAACTCGCTGCTAGGTGCCAACATATTTGCCGTTGGGAGATTCCGCGAAAAGATTATGAAATGAATCGAGTTGGGTATTTAACTTGGCGCAGCAACTTGAAAAAATTTCATGCAAAAAAAGCAGGCGATATTTTAGAAAAAATAGGTTTTGAAGCTAAAATTATAGATCGTGTTGCTTTCCTCCTTCAAAAAAAGAAACTAAAAAAAGATTTAGAAACCCAATGTTTAGAAGATGTAATTTGTTTAGTTTTTTTAGAATTTTATTACGAAGCTTTTTTTATAAAACATACCGAAGAAAAAGTAATTGATATTGTTAAAAAAACTTGGAATAAAATGTCTGAAAAAGGACAAGATGCTGCCTTAAAATTATCTTTTTCACCTCAAGGCTTATCACTAATTCAAAAAGCATTAAGTTAATGGCTAATCAAAATTCATTAAACCCTAACTCTTTAAAATCTTTAATAAAATTATATATAACTGCTTTAGGAATTATTGCTATACTGGTAATTATTAGTCAATTTTTTATACAGAAAGCTTTATCTAAAAGCGATTTTGACGCACAAATAATTAATATTGCTGGTAAGCAACGAATGCTTAGTCAAAAAATTAGTAAAGCTTTATTACTAATTGACTCTCCTATTAAAGTAAATAGAGATAATATTAAAGAAATAAACACTTCTATTTTAGAATGGTCTAAGGCACATACTTTATTAAAAAATAATTTAAAAAACCTTAGCTCTCCTAAAGAAAAAAAAATGTTAACTAAACTTTTTTTTGAAGTAGATTTAGAAATTAACGAATTAATTACGATAACAAAAAACATTCAAGAAAATATTAATTCTAATAACGTTAATGCAAAAAAATGGATTACTGCATTTGTTTTAAAAGAGCCTAGTTTTCTAAAAAAAATGAATGATTACGTATATGCTTATGAAAGTTATACTAATAAAAAAATAGATCGCATTAAAAAAATAGAATATCTTGTTTTTTTCCTAGTACTATTCCTTCTTATTGTAGAGCTTTTATTTTTATTTAAACCGGCTGCTAAAAAAATTAATAAAACTATATTGGAACTCTTAGAGAGCAATGATAATGCTTTAAAAATGGCCGATAGAGCTAATACAGCAGTAAAACAAAAAAACGAACATTTACAGGAGTTACAACTGCTTCAAAAAGCAATAAACCAGACTTTAATTTTTGCCAGAATTGATAAAAATGGGCAAATTATTTCGACAGGAAATCGTTTAAAAAACATTTTAAAGAAAAATAATACTATCCAAAAAAATAATATTTATGAAAATTTAGGATTAAAAGAAAGTGATTTATTTGAATTAAAAAACCTTATTGATGCTCAAAAAGGGACTCTTTTAAACCATGAGTATCAAGTAGCTTTGAAAGATCATAATATTAACTGGTTAGATATTTCTGTATTTCCAATTATTAAACAGCAAGGGGTTATAGAATACCTAATGGTATGCGTAGATATTACCAATCGAAAAATTGCACAACAAAAGAATGAAGTTTTACAGCACGAAAAACAGAAGAATGAAACAGCCTTACAGAAGTCTAAAGCTAGTTTAATTGTTGAAGCCCAAGAAGAAGAACGAAAACGTATTGCAAAAGACATTCACGATAGTATTGGGCAAATGCTTACGGCTTTAAAATTTAACTTAGAATCTTTAAATGTAAATCAAACAGAAAACTTAGGAGAAAAAATTAATTTATTAAAAAAGCAAACTAAAGATATTATTCTTGGTGTTCGCATGGCTACTTTTAACCTAACACCTCCAGAGCTATTGGACTATGGTGTTATTACCGCTTTACAAAAAATGGTAACGCAGCTTAATAAATTTAGTAATGCAGAAATTATCTATCAAAATACTGTAGAAGAAAATATTCGATTTAATACTCTTGTAGAAACTAACCTATACCGTGTTACCCAAGAGTGCATTAACAACTCTATAAAATATTCTGAAGCTAATTACATTTTAGTTTCTGTTAAAAAAACACAAGAATTATTAAGTGTTTCTGTAACCGATAATGGTAAAGGTTTTGATATTGAAAAAGTTTCCAAAAAACCTAAAGGTGGTTCGGATGGAGGAATGGGATTATTTTTTATGAAAGAACGTATGGAATATATTAATGGACGCGTATTTATTAATTCTAATAATCAAGGAACTAGAGTGGTTATTAATTATCCTATAAAGCCTTAAAAAGACCTCCCTTATTAAAGATCTTTTTATATAAGGCTATTTTTATTATAGTGTATAGACCACTAGAAATAGTATAAATTTGAATAAATAAGTACACTTTAAAAACTAAAAAAGGATTTAATTAAACGTATCGCAACATTTTATTATAATCCTCCTGTTATTTTTTAGCCTATTAAAAGCAAATATTTTAGTTACTAAAATTATACTCCATAATACATCGATAAATATTGATTAGCGTATTGGTTAATTAAAACATCTAATTCTTTAGGTTCTCTAAAGTCTTCATAAGACAGTCCTTTTTTTTGTAAATATTCTTTAAAACTCATTTTTGATTCCTATTTTATTGTAACTTATTTGATTTGTGTATAAATATACTTTTACTCTTTTTAAAGCATAAAGTTTTGATAGTTAACTCTTTTACTATGTTATTTATTATCTATTAAATTTTATTTTAATTCTAATGTTTAGTTAAAACACAAACTGCTTCTATTATACTATGGTTGGTCATAAACCATACCACTTTTAATTCAAAATTATAAAACAACTCCTACAGTTTAAATCATAAAAAAGAATTCAGATAATTTAAACGACAAAAGTTTTATAAATACGGATGTATTACTCTTTTTTTTACTTCTACTCTACCAATTTTTATAACCTTATCCTTTCTAAGATATCCATTATATCCATTTATATGGGTTTTACTTGGTTTTGATAAGCCATCTCGATGACTAAACCCATTGCAAACAATATCATCAAATCCAGTTTCAATAATTGCACCAATGAAAATAAAATCATCTAATTCACTTATTCAATTAGTTCAAACCCTTTGTTGCTGTAAGAATATTTCCGTTCAGCGTTTTTAGTATATACTTTACCT
>CALLUJ010000091.1 GCA_938011245.1 uncultured Aquimarina sp.
ACAAGATTTACAGGTTAAATCAGTAGATAATCGTTGTGCTTTAAAGTAATCGATACAAGATTTTTCATCTGGAAATTGTTTGTGGAAATCAGATAAAGTCATATAGAATTTTTAATCTAATTTAAGACTTAAAACAGAAAAGACCAAAAACGGATAGTCATAAAAAACAATACCCTTCTGAATAAATAGAAGGGTATTGTTTTTTTATAATTTAAAAGCTTTAAAAAATAATTTATTTTTTAAATTTAGCATATTTATTTTTAAATTTATCAATACGTCCAGCAGTATCAATAAGCTTAGACTTCCCAGTATAGAAAGGATGAGAAGTTCTAGAGATTTCCATTTTTACAACTGGATATTCAACACCGTCAACTTCAATGGTTTCTTTAGTGTTAGCTGTAGACTTAGTAATAAATACATCGTCATTCGACATATCTTTAAATGCTACTAATCTATAATTTTCTGGATGTATACCTTGTTTCATAACGCTGAATCTTTTCTAATTTCGGATTGCAAAAATAAACTTTATTTTTTAAAAAACAATAATAGATTAAAGAAAAATATAGTGTAAACTTAACTATTTAATAAGATATTTTTTTTAGGCTCATTCAGAATATCCAAAACCCTTGTAAATACCAGCCTTTTGTCGTAAATTAATGTAAATAAAACCCCAAAAAAACAGCTATTCAGAGCTAAAAACGGGGTTTATCTTTTACATTATTTATGAAATTACAAAGAATAAGTGATTTTCAGCACGATTTTTCGTTTTTATCAACTCAAGAAAATTTAGATTCCTTTTACGCTCGTTTTTTACAGAGTGATTTGAGTAAAATCTATTTATCTATTCTTTGGGATTCTCTAGTCGAAAGATTGAATATTAAATAAAAGCAATAGGGTTATAAAATGATGTTTAGCCCTAAAGGAGGTAGGTAGCATAGGTTTAATGTTTTTAAAACATTATAGTTGTTGTTTGGACAAAAAAACAGATAGAGCACTTAATGGTATTATAGATTATCAATTCTTTTGTGATATCCATTTAGGTTTTACACGTCTTACCAACTTTAAAATAGGGCATCTCTAAAAACTACTTATTCTACTATTTTAAGAACTCTATACACCTTATACATAATTCATTAACTTATATAATTCATTATAAAACCATTACATTATAACTTTATCAAAAAGCATGAATTACTTTTATAGCTACTCATAATTAAATAATCTAAATACTTTTAAACGAGTATTCATTAACAAATTATTTTGCAAAGATTTCTTCTTTTTATAAAGACATTAACTAATTAAAATAAATTAGCTATAAATTTATTTTAATTAGTAACTAGATTTAGTTGACCTTCAGTATTTCTTGATTAATTTTTTTGATAAGAGAAGGACCAGAATATATAAATCCTGTATAAATTTGTACTAAAGTAGCTCCTGCTTTAATTTTCTCCAAAGCATCGTTTTCTGAATGTATTCCTCCCACTCCTATAATTGGAAAACTCCCATTACTTTTAGAGTGTAAATAAGATATTACTCTAGTACTCTTTTGTGATAATGGCTTACCACTAAGACCCCCATTCCCAATATAAGACAATATATCGTTCGTTGTTTTTAAACCTTCTCTAGAAGTAGACGTATTACTAGCTATTACACCATCTAAATTAGTAGTCGCAACTAAATCTATTATTTCATCCAATTGTACATCATTCAAATCGGGAGCTATCTTTAAAACAATCGGTTTTTGAGTTTCAAAAGTCTTATTAGCTTTTTGTACTGCGCCTATTAATTCTTCTAAATATTCCTTATCATTTAATTTAGCATGGCTTGACACATTAGGGCAACTAACATTTAATACAAAATAATCTACATAAGGATGTAATTCATTAAAACATTCTAAATAATCCTTAGTATATTCTTCTGGCTTAGAGTTGGTGTTTTTACCAATATTTCCTCCTATAATTAACCTATGTTTATTTTTTTTTAACTGCTCTACAGCTTGCTTTACTCCTTCATTATTAAACCCCATACGATTAATAATTCCTTTATCATCTACTAAACGAAATAAACGTTTTTTAGGGTTCCCTTGTTGTGCTTTTGGGGTAACAGTACCTATTTCTATAAAACCAAAACCAAAATTAGCTAGCTCATTATATAGAACAGCGTTTTTGTCAAATCCTGCTGCTAAGCCTACTGGATTTTTAAATTTTAATCCAAACACTTCTCTTTCTAATGTATCATCTTTTATCTGATAAAAAGACCTTATTAGATTTCCTACTCCTGGGATTTTATGAATCCATTTTAATAATCCAAATATGAAATGATGTACTGCTTCTGGATCAAATTGAAATAAAATAGGTCTAATTATATTTTTATACATAGAAATAAAATTTATACAAAAATACATTTTTTATTAGGATTACTTAGACAAGTCTACAAGCTGTAGGAAGTAAGTTTAGTATCTTTACTTGAACAATTTTTACAAAATGATTACTAAAGAAAAAATACTTCATCGGTTTATTAATTATATTTCTATAGACTCGCAAAGTAATCCTAAAAGCAACTCTACTCCTAGTACCAAAAAGCAATGGGATATGGCTAATTTTTTAGTTAAAGAGCTAAAAGAAATAGGCGTTAGCAATATCTCTATAGACGATAAAGGATATATTATGGCTAGTATTCCTAGCACTACCAATCAAAAAACACCTATTATAGGGTTTATTGCTCATTACGACACTTCCCCTGACTTTAGCGGAACTAATATAAAACCACAAATTATAGAGAATTACGATGGGAAAGATATTATTCTTAACAAAGCGAAAAACATTATTCTTTCTCCATCATATTTTAAAGATTTAAAACAATATAAAGGTCAAACCTTAATTACTACAGATGGGAATACTCTTTTAGGTGCTGATGATAAAGCGGGAATTACCGAAATTGTATCTGCTGCAGAATATCTTATTCAACATCCAGAAATAATACATGGCGAAATTAAAATTGCATTTACTCCCGATGAAGAAATAGGTCGTGGAGCACATTATTTTGATATTAAAAAGTTTGGTGCTTCATATGCCTATACTATGGACGGAAGCCAAATAGGAGAATTGGAATATGAGAATTTTAACGCCGCTTCTGCTATTATAAAGGTTAAAGGAAAAAGTGTACATCCAGGATACGCTAAAGGAAAAATGGTAAACAGTATGCTAATTGCTCAAGACTTTATTAGCTCGTTACCTCCTTTAGAAACACCTGAGCACACGAGTGATAGAGAAGGTTTTTTTCATTTACATCACATACAAGGTAATATTGAAGAGACTGTATTGGAATATATTATTCGCGATCACGAAGAGAAACATTTTGAAGCTCGAAAAGCGATGATGTATTCATTAAGTAAAGAATTAAATAAAGAGTATGGTGATAATATAATTAGTGTAGAAATTAAGGATCAATATTTTAATATGAAAGAAAAAATTATCCCTAGTATGCACATTGTAACTATTGCTGAAAAAGCAATGAAATCTATTGGTATAAAACCTATTATTAAACCCATTAGAGGAGGTACGGATGGCTCTCAATTAAGCTTTATGGGGTTACCTTGTCCAAATATTTTTACTGGAGGACATAATTTTCATGGAAAATATGAATATGTCCCTTTAGAGAGTATGCAAAAAGCAACCGAAGTAATTATAAAAATAGCAGAATTAACCGCACAAAATTAATATTAAAATTTAGATAAATGAGTCTTACTAGTCAAATAATAATTATAAAAATACTTTTAAGTGAATATTCTATTTGTAAATTGTAAGTATATAGATGTACGAAAAAATAATTGTATAAAAACCTTATTAAAAGTCTAATGAATATTGATTTTTTAAGAAGAATTCTTCTAAAGTTAATAATTTCTTTTTAACCATAATTCCACCTGCATACCCTATCAAATTACCATTACTACCTATAATTCGATGACATGGAATTATAATAGATAAAGCATTAGCTCCATTTGCAGAAGCAACTGCACGTATGGCTTTTAGATTTTGTAATTTGTTTGATAAATCTTTATAAGATATAGTAGTTCCATAATTAATGGTTCTTAGTTCATTCCATACTTGTTTTTGAAAATCAGTACCAATCATTAATAATGGGATATTAAATTCTTTGCGTTTTTTATTAAAATATTGATTTAATTGTATTTTTGTTTCTTTAAGAACATCACATTCCTTTTCTTCAAAATCTACATTCAATTTCTTTCTAAGTCTATTATCAATTATAGTTCGCTGTTTTCTGTACACCCAATCACATAAACATAATTGATTACCATAAGCTCCTAAAATAAGTTCTCCGAAAGGAGTTTTAAAATATTGAGTTTGAATTTTCATTAAAAATAATTATTGTGTTAAAATTACTTCATAAAATAGGCTATTGATTTTGTTATAAGGTAATATTAAATTTTTCAAATCTAAAAAACGAAATATCTAGTTATGCTACAAATCAGTATATTTGTTTGTAGTTGACTAATAAAATAATTATGAAAAGTGTTTTTAATACAAAAGATATAACAGAGCTAAAAGAACGTATTAACAAACTATCAAGCCGCTCACAAGCTCAATGGGGAAAAATGAATGTTGCACAAATGCTTGCGCATTGCAATGTAGCTTATGAAATGACATTTGAACCCTATCAATTTAAAAAACCGAAAGGTATAAAAAAGTGGATTTTGAAATCGCTTATTAAACCTTATGTCGTAGGTCCTAAATCGTTTAAAAAGAATGGACAAACTTCAAAAGATTTTAAAATAACTTCTACTAGAGATTTAGATTTTGAAAAAGAGAGAATTTTCTCTTTTATAGATAAAACACAACAATTAGGGGCTTCTTATTTTGAAGAAAAAGAAAATTTATCTTTTGGAAAAATGTCTAGTAACGAATGGAACACTCTTTTTTATAAACATTTAAATCATCATCTAGAGCAATTTGGCGTATAAATATTTTTATTATTTATTTTGATCTCTTTCTATTTTACTGCGGTAATAATCTATAATCCCGTCTATGGGTCTTCTTACAATATTACCCATAGTTAAATGGTAGGGCAGTAGTGCATCTTTTATAATGTCTTGACTAAAATGAGCGATTGAACCAATAAAATGAATAGGAACGTTTTGTGCTTCTGGGAAACACATAATTCTATTTTCTACAAACTTTTTAATTCCTTCTGTTATAAGTAGGTAAAAGTATCCGTTACGTTCTTCGCTAGTAAAAATAAATTCTGCAAAATTTGCTAAATATGTATTTGGATTTTCCTCTTGGTAAATATTCTTTTTAATAGTATCTGGAGAAAGGTCATAACGTTTCTCAAATTCATTAGCGATGGACTTAGGCATTCGTTTGTAATAGTAATCTCTTAATAATCGTTTTCCAAAGTAATTCCCACTTGCTTCATCCATAAGCACATAACCTAAAGATTCAACCTCCATATGGATATTATCTCCGTCAAAATAACAACTATTAGACCCTGTTCCTAATATACATACAATTCCAGGTTCTATAGTTGCGGCAAAAACAGCAGCTACCATATCTTCTTTAACAATTACTTCTGCCTTTAGGAAGTAATTGTCTAAGATAGTATGTAATATAGCGGTGGGTCCTGGAGTACCACAACCTGCTCCATAAAAATGAACATTTTTAATTTTATCTTTATAAGCAAGTAATTCTTCGTTAACAAATAAACGTTCTTCTAGAATATTCTTTTTAAAAACTGCTGGATTTAATCCTTTAGTTCTAGTTTTAAAAACTTGTTCTCCTTTTTCATCTAAAAGTATCCAATCGCACTTTGTAGACCCGCCGTCTGCTAAAAGAATCATATATAATAGGTTTAAGACAAATTAAAAAAATGAGCGATTTACCCAATTAATTAGTGGGTAATAAAAAAAAGCTCTGTATTATAACACAGAGCTTTTTTATTTTTAAACTATAAGTTACCTATTTTGGTAGCTAAGTCAATTAATTTAGTAGAATAACCAAATTCGTTATCGTACCAAGAAACAACTTTGAAGAAGTTGTCATTTAAAGCAATACCAGCACCTGCATCAAAAGTAGATGTATGAGATTCTCCTACAAAATCTTGAGAAACTACTGGGTTTTCTGTATAAGCTAAAACACCTTTCATTGGACCGGCAGCTGCTTCTTTCATTGCTAATTTAATATCGTCGTAAGAAGCTGCTTTTTTAGTCTTAAAAGTTAAATCTACAACAGAAACATCTGCAGTAGGTACACGAAATGCCATACCAGTTAATAATCCATTTAATTCAGGAATTACTTTTCCTACAGCTTTAGCTGCTCCTGTAGAAGAAGGGATAATATTATTTAAAGCAGAACGTCCACCTCTCCAATCTTTCTTAGAAGGAGCATCAACAACAGCTTGTGTTGCTGTAGCAGCGTGTACTGTAGTCATTAAACCTTCTGCAATACCAAATTTATCTTCAATTACTTTAGCTATTGGAGCTAAACAATTAGTAGTACATGATGCATTAGACACAATGGTATCTGTAGCAGTTATTTTATCGTCGTTTACACCCATTACAAACATTGGAGCATCTGCAGAAGGTGCTGAAATAGCTACCTTTTTAGCTCCTGCTTTAATATGAGCTTGTGCTTTATCTAAAGTTGTAAAAATACCGGTACAGTCAAGAACAACATCAACGCCAACAGCATCCCACTTTAAATCTTCAGGATTACGCTCAGCAGTTACACGGATTGTTTTTCCGTTTATTACTAAATTCCCTTCTACTACTTCAACAGTTCCGTCGAATTTTCCATGAACTGAATCGTACTCTAACATATAGGCTAAATGTCCTACATCTAACAAATCGTTAATCGCAACAATTTCTACATTTTCACGAGCAGAAGCTACACGAAATGCAATTCTTCCGATTCGTCCAAAACCGTTAATTCCAATTTTTACAGTACTCATTTTTCTGAATTTAATTATATATTAATTTTTATTTAGATACAATGTCTGCTACTCGTAACAAATTTGTATCTAATTTTCTATTCTTATTTAAGGCTATATTAAGGTCTACACACACAGGAGTTCTATGACTTACTCCTATCATAATATTCGTTTTTCCTTCTATTAAAGCATCAACAGCTGCAACTCCTAATTTGCTGGCTAAAACTCTATCAAAACAGGTTGGGGACCCTCCACGCTGCATATGGCCTAAAACACTAACACGAACATCGTATTCTGGTCTATGCTTGTTTACATAATCTCTCATTTCAAGAATATTCATTCCTGTTTTTCCTTCGGCAACTACAATAATACTAGAAGTTTTTCCAGTTTCATGGCTGTGATCCAATGATTCAATCAAGCGATCTATGCTAAAGTTCTTTTTTTCTGGAATCAAAATCTCTTCTGCTCCGCCGCCAATACCTGCACTTATGGCTATATCTCCAGCATCTCGTCCCATAACTTCTACCAAAAACAGACGATTATGCGAACTGGCTGTATCTCTTATTTTATCGATAGCTTCTACTACTGTATTTAATGCTGTGTCGTAACCTATAGTATAATCGGTACCATTAATATCGTTATCTATAGTTCCAGGAATACCTACTATTGGAAAGTCAAACTCATTGTTTAATTTTAATGCTCCTGTAAAACTACCATCTCCACCTATAACTACCAAGGCGTCTATATTATTTTTAATTAAATTTTGATGAGCAATTACTCTTCCTTCTGGTTCTAAAAACTCCATACAACGAGCAGAACGCAAAAAAGTTCCTCCTCTATTAATCATGTTTGCTACAGAACGTGGTCCCATAGGAATCATTTCATTTCGCATAAGTCCTCTATATCCTTCATAGATACCTACGCATTCTACTTCATAATCAGCACATGCCCTAACTACTGCACGTATAGCAGCGTTCATTCCAGGGGCATCTCCTCCCGAAGTTAACACTCCAATTTTTTTGATCTTTTTTACCATTGCTGTCAAAAGTATTTTAAATGTACGTAATAACCTAATTTAAGTAAACACTCAAAGGTTTTCGAAATTAATTTTACATATTTTACACAAAAATCATTATTTCGTTACATAAAATTCAATAAATAGAATTAAAGTATTTTATAAATAATACAAATACTAATTCAGTATAAAAAAATGACTCTATTTTCTGCTTTATTAATTATTATTATTTCAATTAAAAAGTGTAAAATTAGTTTCTAAAAATAAATAAATTACTGGTATTTAGGTTTTTGAAAAAATATTGTTTATATAAAAAATCCATCACATAAGTGATGGATTTAAATTTGGTCAGTTTAGTTGTCTAATTTTAGAATAGTTTTATTCACCGCTTAAACAAACGGATTTTCTTAAATATCTTCAAAATTAATGTTTGTGAATTCGTTATTCGATGAATTTACTTCTTTTTCTGAATTAGGATTCTCTGAAGTTTCATAAGATTTTTGATAATCTTTTTGATGACGTTCGCTTATCACTTCTTGGCCTTTTTCGTTAATTACATAATTAGTCATTTCATTCAAAATTTCCGTAAAACCAGAAAAATCTTCTTTATAAAGATATATTTTGTGTTTCTTGTAATGGAAAGAACCATCATCATTAGTAAATTTCTTACTCTCTGTAATAGTAATATAATAATCTCCCGCTTTAGTCGCTCTCACATCGAAGAAATATGTTCTTCTCCCAGCTCTCAAAACTTTAGAAAAAATATCTTCTTTTTCTAATGTTCCATAATCACCCATAATTGTTGCTATTTCCGTTTTTATCTATATCAAAAATGAAAAAAAAAATTAACGCACACAAAAAAACTAACAATCTTTTTTTTGTAATTGCTTCTCATATAAGTCTCGATAATATCCTTTCTCTATTTTTAAAGCACTATTTGTCCCCATTTGGATGATTTTTCCTTCTTCTAAAACAAGTACTAAATCGGTATTTTGAATGGAAGAAATTCTGTGGCTTACTATAAAAGCTGTTTTTGCTTCTGCTAAATTATTTATGTTATTTACTATTTTTTCTTCTGTTTCTGTATCTACAGCAGATAAACAGTCGTCTAACAATAGTAATTCTGGATTTTTGATTAAGGTTCTTGCTATCGAAAGACGTTGTTTTTGTCCTCCCGAAAGCGTAACCCCTCTTTCTCCTAAAAGCGTTTCATATCCCTTTTTAAACTTTATTATGTTATAATGTAAAGAAGCTAGTTTAGCAGCTTCAATCAATTCTTGTTCATTAGCGTTTTGTTTTCCAAATCTTAGATTATTAGTTACAGTATCACTAAATAAAAAAGTATCCTGAGGAACAAAGCCTAGTTTTAATCGAAATTCTTTTAATTTAATTTGCTTTAGAGGTATATCGTCAATATAAATAGCACCTGAAGTTGGATCGTATAAGCGTCCTAATAATTCTAATAATGTAGATTTTCCTGATCCTGTATTTCCAACAATTCCTAACGTTTTTCCTTTTTTTAATGTAAACGAAATGTTTTTTAAAGCCTCTATTCCTGTGTTGGGATAGGTAAAAGAGACGTTTTCAAATCTAATTTCATTTTTTATTTGAAATGCAATAGGCTGATCTACATCTTTAATTTGGGGTATTGTTTTTAAAAACTCATTAATTCTTTCTTGAGAGGCTTCAGCCTGTTGTGTGATAGAAGATACCCATCCTACTGTTGCTACAGGCCAAGTAAGCATATTTATAAAAATTATAAATTCAACTAAAATTCCGAAGTCTTTAATTTCTCCATTAATATATTGTTGTCCTCCTATATATATTACAATAACATTACTAGCTCCTATTAAAAAAAGCATTAATGGAAAAAATAAGGCTTGTACTTTAGCTAAATGAATACTTTTTTGTTTGTGTTCTTTGGCTAATAAGTCGAAATCTTTTTTTATTTTCTTTTCTGATCCATAAGCCTTAATTACCGATATTCCACTAAAAGCTTCTTGTGTGAATGAAGTTAATTTGGAAAGATACTCTTGTACAATTGTAGTTCTTTTATTAATTGCTACACTTAAAAAATAAATAGTAATTGATAAAATAGGTAATGGAGCAATAGTGTATAAAGTTAATTTAGGAGCAATACTAGACATATAGGAAAGACATACTATAAATAATGTAATAGTGTTTACGCTATACATAAGGGCTGGACCAGCAAACATGCGAACTTTCATTACATCTTCGCTTATGCGATTCATTAAATCTCCAGTTTTATTAGATTTATAAAAACTTAACGAGAGTTTTTGATAATGTGTATAGATTTCGTTTTTTAAATCGAACTCGATAAACCGAGAAACGACTATAAAGGTTTGACGCATTAAAAACATTAAGAAACCAGCTATTAAAGCAGCTCCTATAATTAACAAAATGTTTAAAATAAGTTCTTTTTTTACAATTGTTAAATCGGTAATAATGCCTTTTTGATATTTTTCTACGATTTCTACGGAGTCTCCAACAAATTTTGGAACAGCTACAGCAAAAATTCTAGAACCTATAGCTATAAAAACACCTAAAATAAGTCTAATTTTATATTTAAAGAAATAAGTGTTTATATGTTTTAAAGCTTTCAATATAATCTTTTAATTAAGTATTTTATATAACAAATATACTTGTTTTGACCCGTTGTGTATATTAGAATATAGCTAATAGTCAAATTTAAATTTATGTTTATATGAATTAATTTACTTTACGCTTTTTCTAATACCAATAGAGCTTCATTAATAAAGTGCTCTTTTTTCCTTAACTTGCATTAGAGTTACGTCTAATACGAATTTCTTAGAATTGGACGATTTACACTCTTAATTTATAGAATGAAACAACCCAATATAGCCATTGTAGGAAGCGGACTGGTAGGTTCTCTTTTGGCCATTTATTTACGAAAACGCAAGTATACTGTTACCGTTTTTGATCGAAGACCTGATATTAGAAAAATACAATTTAGTGGGCGCTCTATTAATTTAGCAATGTCTGTAAGAGGTTGGAATGCTTTAGAAAAGGCAGGAATTCGAAACGCTGTTGAAAATTTGGGAATTCCAATGGATAAACGCTTTATTCATGTTAACAACAAGAAAGATTATACACAAAATTACGGGAAAGACGGAGAGGCTATTTATTCTATTTCTCGAGGAGTACTTAATCGTAAAATGATTGATCTTGCCGAGCAAGCAGGAGTAATTTTTAAATTTGAAGAAAAGGTTTGGGATGTGAATTTATCTGAAGCTAAATTATATACAGGGGAAACCGAAAAAGGAGCCTGGAAAGAGCATAAATTTGATATTATTTTTGGATGTGACGGTGCTTTTTCTAGGGTAAGACATAAAATGCAGCGTCGCAGTCGTTTTGATTACTCTCAAGATTTTTTAGATACAGGTTATAAAGAATTATCAATTCCTCCTGGAAAAGACGGAAAGCATGTTATTGATGCTACTTCTCTTCACATTTGGCCTAGAGGTAAGTTTATGCTTATTGCCTTACCTAATTTAGATGGTAGTTTTACTTGTACTCTTTTTATGCCACATGAAGGTGAAAATTCATTTAGTAAGTTAACTTCTTCTAAAAGTGTTTTTGAATTTTGGAAAAAGTATTTCCCCGATACCTTATCCATAATGCCTACGTTATTAGATGATTTTTCGAATAACCCAACTAGTGCTTTGGTTACTACTAAATGTTTTCCATGGACATATTGGGATAAAGTTGCTTTAGTAGGTGATTCCGCCCATGCCATTGTACCTTTTTATGGACAAGGTATGAATGCTGGTTTTGAAGATGTTTTTATATTGGATCAGATTATTGAAAAGTTTGGAGATCAAAACTGGCAAACCATTTTTGAAGAATATCAAATTTCTAGAAAACCAAATGCAGATGCCATTGCCGAGCTTTCTTATAGAAACTTTATGGAAATGAGTTCAAAGACAGCAGTCCCATTGTTTATTCTTCAGAAAAAAATTGAAAAAAAATTCTCATTAGCTTATCCTAATTTATGGATTCCTCTGTATTCTCGTGTAACTTTTTCTAATAAGCCTTATGCAGACGCTTTACAAATTGGCGATATACAGGAGACTATTATGCAGGATATTATGAGTATTCCTGATATTGAAAGTAAATGGGATTCTGATATAATAATGAATAAAATAAAAACTAGGATAGAAAAATTACAAACTGTGAATTAGATGTATAATGAAAATGTTTAACGTTTGTTTATACCAGTAAATACTATAATGAAGGCGTATTATTTTGTAAATATTTTTCTGAAATTTTGATAAGTTAAAATAGAAGTCACAAAAAAATATAGATATCTATACTATTAATATTCTAGACATAGGGTATAGTGTGCAAAACAATTAATAGCTAGAGCTAGTAGTAAATCTAAATTTTAGAGACAATAAAAGATTATTATGTCTTAATTAGGGGTCAACGATAATTTATGGGGGTTAGTTATTTTAGAGTTTTAATTATTTAGCATGACTAGCTCCTTATTAAGTATAATTTTTCCTAAAATCTAAGCTTTTAAGCCAACAATAGTAAATAACTCAAAATCTATTAAATTTTGAGTTGTTTATATATTTATTTTTTTAAAACAATTTTCCAAGATTTGTAGATAACAAATCCTGAAAATTGTTTTAGTTTTTAGTAATCTCCTTGTATTAGTATTTTAATTTCAGTTGATAAGATGCTAAGTGCCTATTTCTAAGAACCACACATTAAACAATCGTCTCCTTCTGTTTCTTTGCTTTGAGCAATAATAGCTCGCAATTCTTCAGAAGAAAGGCTTCCTTCGGTAGATATTACAGGTTGTGTTTTTTGTTTAGTTACTTTTGGAGCAGAAGCATCTATTTTAGATGAAATAACATCAGTTTTATTGTTTACTTCGGCATTTGTCTTTAAGGTAAATTTAATAGCATCTACTGCAGACTTAGTACGTAAATAATACATTCCTGTTTTTAAACCACTTTTCCAAGCATAGAAGTGCATAGAGGTAAGTTTAGACATTGTAGCTCCTTCTAAAAATAAGTTTAAGGATTGAGATTGATCAATGAAATATCCTCGTTGGCGAGACATATCTATAATATCTTTCATACTCATTTCCCAAACTGTTTTGTATAAATCTTTAAGATCTTGAGGAATACCATCAATATGTTGAATAGACCCATTAGCTCGCATAATAGCATCTTTAAGGTCATCATTCCATAAGCCTAACTCTACTAGATCTTCTAATAAATGTTTGTTTACTACAATAAACTCTCCAGAAAGTACACGACGGGTATATATGTTACTGGTATAAGGTTCAAAAGCTTCATTGTTACCTAATATCTGAGAAGTAGATGCAGTTGGCATAGGCGCCATTAATAAGGAGTTGCGTACTCCGTCTTTTATTACTTTTTTACGTAAAGAAGCCCAATCCCAACGTCCACTTAGGTTTTCATCCTTTAAACCCCATAAATTATATTGAAATTCGCCTTTAGAAATAGGAGAACCTTCAAAAGTTTGATAAGGGCCTTCAGCAATAGCTAGCTCGTGTGAAGCTGTAACTGCTGCAAAATACATGGTTTCGAATATCTCTTCATTTAATTTTTTAGCTTCATCACTTGTAAAAGGTAAGCGAAGCATAATAAACGTATCGGCTAAACCTTGAATCCCTAATCCTACGGGGCGATGCCTAATATTAGAATTTTCAGCTTGTTTTACAGGATAATAGTTACGATCGATAACTTTATTTAGGTTTTTGGTAACTCGTTTTGTTACTGTAAACAATTCGTCATGATCAAATTTACCTCCTTTTACAAATTTAGGTAGCGCTATAGAGGCTAAGTTACATACAGCTATTTCATCGGGACTAGTGTACTCCATAATTTCGGTACACAGGTTAGAAGAGCGTATAGTTCCTAAATTCTTTTGATTAGATTTTCGGTTTGCAGCATCTTTATATAGCATATACGGTGTTCCAGTTTCAATTTGAGATTCTAATATTTTTTCCCAAATATCCCTAGCACGTACTGTTTTACGACCTTTTCCTTCTTCTTCGTAGCGAGTATATAGGCTTTCAAATTCTTCACTATGTACGTTATATAAATTAGGACACTCGTTGGGACACATTAGTGTCCAATTAGCATCTTCTTCTACACGTTTCATAAATAAATCTGGAATCCACATAGCATAAAATAAATCGCGTGCACGCATTTCTTCTTTACCGTGATTTTTACGTAATTCCAAGAAATCAAAAATATCGGCATGCCAAGGTTCCATATAAATAGCGAAAGAACCTTTGCGTTTTCCTCCTCCTTGATCTACATACCGAGCAGTATCGTTATATACTCGTAGCATAGGGACAATACCGTTAGAGGTTCCATTGGTACCAGAAATGTAGGAGCCAGTAGCGCGAATATTGTGTATAGATAAACCAATACCTCCAGCAGATTGTGAAATTTTAGCAGTTTGTTTTAATGTATCGTAAATTCCATCAATACTATCATCTTGCATGGTTAATAAAAAGCAAGACGACATTTGTGGCTTTGGAGTTCCAGAGTTAAATAGAGTAGGGGTTGCATGTGTAAAGAATTTTTTAGACATCAACTCATAGGTCTCGATAGCAGCGTCTAAATCATCTATATGAATACCTATAGATACACGCATTAACATATGCTGAGGGCGTTCTGCTATTTGACCATTTATTTTTAATAAATAAGAACGCTCTAAGGTTTTAAATCCAAAATAGTCGTAATTAAAATCTCGGTTATAGATAATAGTAGAATCTAATTTCTCTTTGTTATCTATAATTACCTTATATACATCATCAGCTATTAAAGAGGCTCCTTTACCAGTACGTGGATTTACATATTCATACAAATCAGTAACTACCTCAGAAAATGTTTTTTTAGTGTTTTTATGCAAGTTAGAAACAGAAATACGAGCAGCAAGTTTTGCATAATCTGGATGAGCCACAGTCATGGTTGCTGCAATTTCTGCCGCAAGATTGTCTAATTCGCTAGTAGTTACTCCATCATAAAGCCCTTCAATTACTCGCATGGCTACTTTTACGGGATCTACTAATTCATTTAAACCATAACACATTTTACGTACTCTGTACGTAATTTTATCAAACATGATAGGTTCTTTGCGACCGTCTCTTTTTATTACAAACATATTTTAGATAGCGTATTTTGCTTAAGTTGAGTATTGAGGGTTTTGTCCCATTCCAACACTTTATCCAAAGCAGGATTGTTATATAATAGTATTTTGATGTTTTTTATTCTAAGAATTAAAAGTCTGCGTCAAAACTAATTTTTTCAGCATCTTTATCTTTATTCATTACTCCTGCTTTTTGATATTCGGATACTCGTTTTTCAAAGAAATTTGTTTTTCCTTGAAGAGATATCATATCCATAAAATCAAATGGATTTGAGGTATTGAATTCTTTAGCACAGCCAAGTTCTGAAAGTAAACGGTCTGTTACAAATTCTAGATATTGCGACATTAATTTCGCATTCATCCCTATAAGACTTACGGGTAAAGATTCAGTAATAAATATTTTTTCAACTTCCAAGGCTCCTAATATAATTTCACGAATACGTGCTTCAGGAACTTTATTAATTACGTGATTAGTGTGTAGGTGTACAGCAAACTCAGTATGCATTCCTTCGTCACGAGAAATAAGTTCGTTAGAGAATGTTAATCCAGGCATTAAACCTCTTTTCTTTAGCCAAAATATAGAACAAAATGCGCCAGAGAAGAACACCCCTTCTACTGCAGCAAAGGCAATTAAACGTTCGGCAAAGGAATCGGAAGAAGCCCAATTTAACGCCCAATCGGCTTTCTTTTTTATAGCAGGAAACTCTTCTATAGCTCTAAATAACTTATCTTTTTCTTCTTCATCTTTTACATAAGTATCGATTAATAAAGAATAGGTTTCAGAATGGATGTTTTCAATCATCATCTGAAAAGTGTAGACAAACATTGCTTCGGGATACTGTACTTCATTTACAAAATTTTCACCAATATTATGGTTTACAATTCCATCGCTTGCAGCAAAAAAGGCAAGGATATGCTTTATAAAATAGCGTTCGTCGTTAGAAAGTTTTTCCCAATCTGCTAGATCTTGGTGTAAATCAATTTCTTCTGCAGTCCAAAAACAAGCTTCCATTTTTTTATACCAATCCCATAAATCATTATGTTGTATAGGAAATATAACAAATCTATTAGGGTTCTCTTTTAAGATAGGTTCAATGGAAGTATTCATAATTGTTCTTTTAATGCTATATGGTTTGCCGTCTTACAAAGATGCTAAAAAAGAAGATGAATAGTTGTTAAAACATGTCTGATAATACACAAAGTTTTCAACATGTATATTGTCGAATGTTTTTGTTAGATAATCTGTTAAGTACTTGTTTTATTGGGTTTTTTAAAAGTAATCAACATTTGTTAAAGGTTTTAAAAAAAACGGTCAGTAATTGATTTTGTAGGTACTGGAAGCAATTTTTTGCTAATTAACTTTTAATTAAAAATAATTGTTGAAAACTCTGTTTTAGTTGCGCATTTTTTTTGCTATTTTTTCTAATTCAGCATACCAATGAGCACCAAACTTTCTAATTAAAGCTTCTTTTACAAATTTATAAATAGGTACTTGTAGTTCTTTTCCTAAGGTACAGGCATTGTCACAAATTTCCCATTTGTGATAATTAACGGCAGAAAATTCGGAGTATTCTTTTACACGAATAGGGTAGAGGTGACAGGACATAGGTTTTTTCCAATCAATGGTATTGTTATTATATGCTTTTTCAATAGCACACATGGTTACTCCTTGGTTGTCAAAAGTAACGTAAGCACAAGCACCTCCTTCTATAAGTGGAGTTTCAAGTTCTCCTTCTTTAGTGGTAATTGAGGTTCCTTGATTTTCTACTGCCTGTATGCCTTTGTCTCCCATATAAGGTTTTACCTTTGGGTATATTTGTTCAAGAATTTCTATTTCTTCTTTAAAAAGAGGTGCTCCAGCGTCTCCTTTAACACAACAGTCTCCTTTACAAGCAGAAAGATTACAAACAAAATCTTTTTCTATAATGGTTTCAGAAACCAAAGTTTTTTCTAATTGAAACATATTGCAAATATCCTAAAATGAAAGATGTGATAAAAATAAGGGTATAAAAAAAGTGTCTAAATTTTTAATTTAGACACTTTAAAATTGTTTTAAATAATATTTTTTATAGAAGAATATTATTTTTTAATTATTTCTTTGAATTCTACTTCAAATACTAAATCTGAATTAGCTGGAATAGGACCAGCCGCTCTATCTCCATATCCTAAATGAGAAGGGATAAAGAAAACGGCTTTGTCTCCAACTTTAGACATTTTTAAGATACCTTCTTTAAATCCAGGAATCATATTTGCTTTGTTAGAGTAAGGTACCGGCATTGGACCATATCCACCTGCTTGTGCTCTACGCTCGTTAAAAGTATCTGTAGTTTTTGCAACAGATTCAATATTTGTATCAAATAAGCGACCATCGGCAAAATAACCAGCATAGAAAACTCCAATTTGCTCGTCAGTCTTTACTTTATCACCAGTTCCTTCATTAATTAAAACAAACCCTAACCCACTATCTAATGTAGTTGCTTTTGCTTTAAAAGTATCTAATTCTGCTTTTTTACCAGCAGCTTTTTCTATAGCAGCTTTTTCTTTGGCTTCGGCTTCTTCTTTAGCTCGTTTGGTTTCTGCCTTGAATATAGCACTCCCATCAAATTTTTTAGCTTCGGAACCTTTACGAATTATACTTACGGAGTTTAGTACTATAGAGTCTTTTGGTTTATCTCCAGCAATTGTTTCTGTAACACCAATACTATCTATAACATCTTGTCCCATTACAATTTCTCCAAATACAGTATGACGTCCATTTAACCAAGGTGTTTCTTTTAAAGTGATAAAGAATTGACTCCCATTAGTTGCTGGTCCAGAATTTGCCATAGATAAAATTCCTTTTTTGCTGTGTTGTAAAGAGTCTACAATTTCGTCGGCGAATTTGTAACCAGGTCCTCCACGGCCTGTTCCATCAGGGTCGCCACCTTGAATCATAAAATCTTTAATTACTCTATGGAATATTAATCCATCATAAAACTTTTTTCCAGCGTATGCGCTGTCTACTTCTTCTTGTTTCCCTTCTGCAAGAGCAACAAAATTGGCTACTGTAAGCGGAGTTTCTTGAAAATTTAATTTGGCTACTGCCGTTCCTTGATTTGTGTTAAACTCTGCGTATACACCATCTTCTAAGTCAGGGTATTTTTCATTGCAACTGGCAATTAATAGTCCAGATATAGCAATGATTAGGTACTTAATTGTTTTCATTGTTTTGATTAATATTTAGTAATAAAATTAATTTTTAAAAATCGAATTTACGGTTACTTCTGAAATTATAGGAACATTATGTCCAATTTTTTCTAAATCTCCATAAAATCCAAATGCTAAGTGCGAAGGAAAAATGAATGTAGCACTTTCTCCTGCTTGTAATAACTTTAATCCTTCTCTTAATCCAAAGAATAATTCTTCTTTGTCTATTCTGTAGTTTTGGGTTTTTAAATCTTCTTTAGAGTACAAAATAGTGCCATCTAACTGCTTAATGTTATAATTGAAGTTAACTTGTTCTCCAAATTGAGGTTTGGGAGTTTCAATACTGTCTTTTTTGGTATAAAAATACCAAAATCCGCTGCCAGAGTTTAAATAGTTATGTGCGGTATCTTTTTGTATTATAGCATTTATATAGATTTCCTCTCTTTGTCTAATTTTTTTATTGATAATAAGCGATTGTTTAATACTAGAGCCAGAACTAACGCTTATAGGCTTTCTAGGAGTAGGATGTTTACAACTACAAATTAGAATAAAAAGTAAATTTATATATAAGAGATAGTATGTTTTCATTATGATTTTAAAAGAGAGGTTTTATACATAAGCAATGTACTTATAAAAAAATCAATAGTTTTTGATAATGATTGATTACTTTTTCCACCAGCAGCATTATTATGTCCGCCTCCTTCAAAATGATTTCTAGCATATTCGTTTACGGAAAAGTTTCCTTTAGAGCGGAATGAGATTTTGATAATTCCCTCTTGTTCATTTTCAATAAAAATAACAGCAAAAACAATTTTTTCTAAAGATAATCCAATATTGACGAAGCCTTCGGTATCTCCTTTTTTGTAATTGTTTTGATTTAATTCTTTTTGAGACAGCGTAATATAAGCTGTTTTATATTCGGGTAGAATTTGTAAGTTTTTAAGAGCAACTCCTTTTAATTGAAGCTTGCTTAGAGTGTTGGTATCGTATATTTTTTGATGAATACTGGTGTTGTCTGCTCCAGATTCTATTAAATGCGCAATAACTTTATGTGTAGTACTGGTTGTAGATCGATACCTAAAAGACCCTGTATCTGTCATAATTCCAGTATATAAACAAGTGGCCATTTCGGGAGTAATTAAGTCTAAATGTTCCATCATTTCTATAAAATGGTAAACCATCTGGCATGTCGAACTCATGCTTGTATCACTATATTTGTAAGTAGCATAATTATCGGGTTGTTGATGATGATCTATCATAACAAAAGGAGCTTTTGCTTTTTTTAGAGAGTATTCTAAGTCTCCACAACGTGCTAGGTTATTGAAATCTAAAGTAAAGATTAAATTGGCTTGCTCTATTAATGAATTAGCTTTTTCTGTTTCTTTTTCAAAAATTACAACCTTATTAGCTAAGGGTAGCCATTTTAAAAAAGTAGGGAAATCGTTAGGAGCTATTATGGTAACTTTATGTTCTAGCTTAGTAAGGTAGTTTTGTAAGGCAATTGTAGATCCTATAGCATCTCCATCGGGATTTTTGTGAGGAATAATCACAATGTCTTTGGAGGTATTTAATAGTTTTTTTAGATCTTGTATTTCTTGTTCTTTCATAACTGGTACGAATATACTTTAATTCTGTAAATGATTTAAATTAATAAGATGGTTTTGGAGACTTAGGTATTATATATATTAACTACATTTGAGTAAATACAATTATATATGGCAACAAATAGAACCTTAACAATGATAAAACCTAATGCTGTTAGAGATGGATTGGTAGGATCTATACTGAATGAGATAACAAAAGCAGGGTTTAAAATTGTAGCCTTGAAAATGACTCAATTAACGGTGGATAATGCTAAACAATTTTATAGTGTTCATAAGGATAGACCTTTTTTTGAAGATTTGTTTACTTTTATGAGCAGTGGTCCTATAGTGGCAGCTATTTTGGAAAAAGAGAATGCAGTAGAAGACTTTAGAGTGCTGTTAGGGAGTACGGATCCTAATGAAGCAAAGGAGGGCACCTTAAGAAAGCTTTTTGCGGAGTCTAAATCTAGAAATGCGGTACATGGTAGTGATAGTAATGATAATGCTAGGATTGAATCGGGGTTTCATTTTTCTCGTAGAGAACAATTTTCTAGTTAATTAACATTATTTTTTATAACATATGGGGATAAGCTCTTTTGGGTAAAGGCGGTATTTGTCAATTTCTTTTGTGGTTAATTTTTTACAGTAATCATTAGCGTCAACAATAAACCCAATGCTTCTAAGTTTTTCAAAATAATCCATACCATATACTCTTACATGGTCGTACTGTCCAAATATTTTAGTACGTTCTTTAGGGTCGGTAATGGTGTTATCTTCAAAAGTTTTTTCTAAACTGTAATCTTGAGGGATTTGTAATATTGCAGTTCCTCCGGGTTTAAGAACTCTGTAAAGTTCTTTCATTGCTTTTGTATCGTTTGGAATGTGTTCTAAAACATGATTGCATAAAATAAAATCGAAACTATTATTTTTAAAAGGTAAATTACAAATATCAGCTTTAACGTCTGCTAAAGGAGAAAGTAGATCAGTAGTTATATACTCTATATGTTTTAATTTTTTGAAACGTTTATAGAAAGCTTGCTCGGGAGCAAAATGTAGTAATTTTTGAGGTTTCGTAAATAAATTAGTATTGCTTTTTAAATATAACCAAAGTAGCCTATGGCGTTCTAATGAAAGAGTAGAGGGGGAGAGTACATTTGGTCTTTGAATAGCATACCCGTAAGGTAAAAAAGTGTAAAAACTTTTATTATCTATAGGGTCTGTATATTTGTTTCCTCTTAAGAAAAAACTTAAAAAAGGCCGGACATAATAACTCGCTTTAATAAGAAAAGGTCTTGGGAAAACCCCCAAGACACTTTTAAAAATACTTTTAATCATACTTTGAGATGTCCCCAATTTTCTCCAGATTTAATGCGGTATAATTGCATTTCTGAAACTCCAAATTGTTTAGCAAGTACGCGAATTCTGGTTTTTCTGTTGGGATCTAATAGTTTCTTTTTTAAAATAAAAGCTTCCGCATCGGTTAATTTTTGATATGATCGCTTTTGATTTGTTTTTCTTTTGTGTTTTTCTTCTTTAATAGCAGGACTTTTGGCAACATGTTTTACCCATTCTTCTTTAGTAGCCCATAATAAATTTTCTAAATCGTTATTTAAGATATTATGATCTTTATGAACAACAAAGGGTTTGTTTTCAGGGTTAGGAATAAAACAAATGGCTAAAGCACGATGTAAAATTACCGTTGTTGTTTTTCCTTTAATACAATCGTTTTTTCCTAAATATGCTGTAAAGCCTAATTGACCATAACGATTTGTTTTTGTTAATTTTTTTAAATTGCCCGATTTTAAATTACGAACTCTTCCTGCTGAGGATATTTCGTATTTTACATTTTCAGGCCACTCATCCTTTCGATAAATTTTCCAGATTTCCATTAATAGTAGTTGTTTTAAAAGGCAATTCTTCATCGGTTTCAATCCCTAACACTTCATGTATATAATCAAAAGTGGATAAGATTTCGGGGGATCCGTTAATAATTGCTATGTTATGCTCAAAATGAGCACTCGGTTTTCCATCGGCGGTCAAAATTGTCCACCCATCTTTAAGCTGTTTAATATTTTTTGTACCCATGTTTATCATAGGCTCAATGGCAACGACCATGCCTTCTGTAAATTTTTTACCTCTTCCTCTACGTCCATAGTTTGGCATTTCAGGTTCTTCATGCATTACTTTTCCTAGGCCATGTCCTACTAATTCACGTACTACGCCATATCCAGCGTCTTCTGTGAATTTTTGAATGGCATAGCCAACATCTCCCACCCGATTATTAGCTTTAAATTGTGCTATACCAATATAAAGAGAGGTTCTAGTTACTTCTAATAAACGTTGTATTTCTTTAGAAGTTTCACCAACAGCAAAAGTATATGCATGGTCTCCATAAAAACCATTTTTTAAAGCACCACAATCAATAGAAATAATATCTCCCTCTTGTAATGGGTTACCATTAGGAATACCATGTACTACTTGATAATTAGGGCTCATACACAACGTATTAGGAAAGTCATACAATCCTAAAAAACCAGGTATAGCACCGTGATCTCTTATGAATGTTTCTGCCAACGAATCTAAATATAATGTATTAACTCCTGGTTTTATTTCGGAAGCTAACATTCCTAATGTTTTAGAAACAATTAAGGCACTTTCTCGAATTAATTCTATTTCTTCTCTAGTTTTTATATGTATCATAAAATAATAATAGTAATTAATACAAAAAATAAAATATCTAATATACTTATAATTAGAAGTTTGTAGGTTATTTTTTGTGAGTTTCAATACATACTTACCAAATGGTTAGTCTCAAATATACTAATACTTCACATAATATAGTATTAAGAAATCAATTTTTACTTTATTATAAATAAAATTGTTGCTTTTTAATTATAATATGTTGTGGTTTTGTTGTATTTCTAATTTAATGTAGGCATACGTTTATATTGAGTAAAGGACAATATAAACGTATGCGAGGACATGCAAGTATATATTTGTGTTATACTTTTTTTAATTGTTAAAACAAACAATATATTTTAACAATTAAAAAAAGTTAAATGTACTGTTTGTGTTATAAATTAAATTGTACCATATACTATAATGGCTACAATATTATATAGGTTTTAGACCAAAGGAAAACGAGTCATAGCTTTTGGTTGATTAACTCCTACTAATTTTAAGATGGTTGGTGCAATATCACCAAGTACTCCGTCTTTAATTTCTTTTAATTCATTGTCTACTAATATAACAGGAACAGGGTTAGTAGTATGTGCAGTGTGGGGACTTCCATCTGGGTTAATCATAGTTTCACAATTTCCATGATCTGCTATTAGAATAGTGGTGTATCCATTGTCTAAACCTGTTTCAATAACGTTTTTCGCACATTTATCTACAGCTTCACATGCCTTTATAGCAGCTTCCATAATTCCAGTATGGCCAACCATATCTCCATTAGCAAAATTTAAACACACAAAATCGGCTTCTTGCTTCTTTAAATCTTCAGTAAGAGCTTCGGTTAATTCGTAAGCACTCATTTCGGGCTTTAAATCATAAGTGGCTACTTTAGGCGAATTTTTTAAAATTCTACTTTCTCCTTCAAAAGGAGTTTCTTGCCCTCCAGAGAAAAAGAAAGTAACATGTGGATATTTTTCTGTTTCAGCAATTCTAATCTGTTTTTTTCCTGCTTTAAATAAGACTTCTCCTAAGGTCTCAGTTATATTATCCTTATTAAAAATAACAGAAATACCTTTAAAACTATCATCATAATTAGTCATGGTAACGTAATGTAGATTAAGCTTTTTTGTGTTTTGTTCTGGGAAATCGTTTTGAGAAAGCATATTTGTTAGTTCTCTTCCTCGATCTGTTCGAAAATTAAAAAAGATAACAACATCTCCTTCTTCTATTTTTGCGTTTGGAGTGCCGTTTTCGGTAACAACTAAAGGTTTTATAAATTCATCTGTAATGTCGTTACTATAATTTTTGTTTAATGAAGCAATAACGTCTTCTGTTTGTTCTCCAACATTATTAACGATAACATCGTAAGCTAACTTTACGCGCTCCCAACGATTATCCCTATCCATAGCATAGTAACGTCCAGTAACGGTAGCTAGCTTTCCTGTTGTACTATCCATATGGTTTTGAAGATTTTCTATATGTGCTATTCCTGATTTAGGATCGACATCTCTACCATCTGTAAATGCATGTACAAAAATATTTTTTAAACCTTTGGTGTTTGCAGCAGTTAGTAAGCCTTTTAGGTGGTTAATATGTGAATGAACTCCACCATCACTAACTAGGCCTAATAAATGGACTTTTTTGTTATTTTTTTTTGCGAAATCAAAAGTATCGCTTAATACTTTTTCGTCTTGTAAAGTGTTATTTTCTATGGCTAAATTTATGCGAGTTAATTCTTGATATACAATACGACCAGCACCAAGATTCATGTGGCCTACCTCACTATTTCCCATTTGACCTTCGGGTAGCCCAACATTAAGTCCATCTGTTCTTAAAAAAGCATTAGGGTATTTTGTATATAAGGAATCGATATATGGAGTGTTTGCATGATCTATAGCCGATACTTTAGGATCGGGAGAAGTACCCCATCCATCTAGAATCATAAGAATAACTTTTTTGTTCATTGTATTAATTTTTGATTTTGTAAATATACTATAAAAGCCCACAATTTGTGAGCTTTTATAGTAAAGGAGTTAATTTTGATTAATATTAATAAGAAGTTAATAAAGAATATTTATTTATTCGTATTTAAAAATATAATTTAATGCTTATACAATAAGGTTTTTTGACTATTAAAGCTTTACCATAAATAGTCTCTAGAAAATAAATAACAGTTTTGTATTCTTATTTTTAATAGATATAATTTATTTTCCCCATTCGGAAGGATTAGTTCTCCAGTTTTGTAATGTTTTTGTTTGAATGGTTGTAATATATTCTTTTTCTTTAGCTAGCTCTACTAAATTTTCATAATCACTAAGTGTATTCAAAGAAATGTTTGCTTTTTTAAAATTGTCATCGGCTACATGAAACCCGTAGCTAAAAATAGCAACCATGCCTAATAAATCAGCATCGACTTTTTTTAAAGCTTCAACGGCTAATAAGCTACTTTTTCCTGTACTTATTAAGTCCTCAATAACTACGACCTTTTTTCCTTTAGGGACAATGCCTTCTATTTGGTTTTGTCTTCCGTGTTTTTTTGCTTCTGGGCGAATATAAATAAATGGTAAATTAAGAGCATTAGCTACTAACATGCCAATTCCAATAGCTCCAGTGGCTACTCCTGCAATAACTTCAACATTTTCATATTTCTTCTTTATTAATAAAGCGAATTTTTGGGTAATTGAATTTCTAACTTCGGGGAAAGATAAACAAATACGATTGTCGCAATAAATAGGCGATTTCCAACCAGAAGCCCATGTAAAAGGAGTTTGTGGTTGTAGTTTTATTGCGTTAATTTGCAATAATTGTAGCGCTGTTTCTTTAGCAGTTTTTATATCAAAAATCATAAACGCAAATGTATAAAGTTTTTGTAAATAATGCACCGATACATCTATCAACGCAATCATTTATTTCCGATAATTATATTTCAATTCCTATTCGTAAAGCTAATTTAAAAGATATAATAAGTCAATTACAGGTAAATCCGTCTCTTAAGTTTCATTTATTCCATAAAAAAGAAAAAAAGTTACTTAAAGTGCTTCATAGAAAACTACCAGTTGTGGTAGCTGGTGGAGGTAAAGTATATAGTCAAGAAAATAAAGTGCTATTTATTTATAGGAATGGGCATTGGGACCTGCCAAAAGGAAAAGCAGAAAAAGGTGAAAATATAGAAACTACTGCTATTAGAGAGGTAGAGGAAGAAACAGGAGTAACTGGGTTAGAAATTACAAGATTTTTAATGAAAACATATCATGTATATAAAAGTCATGGTAAATATAAACTAAAGCTAACTTATTGGTTCGAAATGAAAACTGAGGCTAAAGATAATTTGAAGCCTCAGCAAGAAGAAGGGATAACAAAAGTGAAGTGGAAAAAACCTAAAAATATTAAAAAAACATTAAATAATACCTATGGGACTATTACACAGCTTTTTGGTATGGAATACTTATAAAATAGTAATTAGGGGCTTGTTCTTTAGGGGGGTGCAAGGCAAACTCACACTTTGTTTTACAAAGTAAATTTGAGTAAAAATTAGATTTAAATCACACAAAATTTCAAATTTGAATCTATTTTTAAGTATTAATTAGCTTGAATCAATTCTATGTAAACCAAAATAACAAGAATTTATCATTAAAAGCCCTCAAAAATAAAAGTATGAGTTTGCCTTGTAGGGATGTGATGATAGATTTATAAAGTCCGTCTAAATGCGTATTTTTGCATTTTTGTAAAAATAAGACTCCGTAATCTAAAAAAACTTTTGTATTGAAACAATATTTTAAAATCAATCAACCCGGTATTAAAAATGATGTTACCGCAGGAATTACTACATCATTAGCAATGATTCCAGAAGTAGTCGCCTTTGCCTTTGTCTTAGGTATTGATCCTTTAGTGGCATTATCTGGAGCATTTATAGTAGGGTTAATAGCGGCAATTTTTGGTGGTAGGCCAGGTTTAATTTCGGGAGCAGCAGGTGCGGTAGCGGTAGTGTTAATTGATTTATTGATAAAGGGGAATGAAAGAGGGTTGAGTTTTGAAACTCCAGTAAATAATATGGGGTACTTCTATTTATTAGCTACCGTAATCCTTATGGGAGTAATTCAGATTTTAGCAGGAGTATTTAAATTAGGAAAATTTGTCCGTCTAATACCACATCCTGTAATGATGGGGTTTGTAAATGGTTTGGCAATTGTGATTTTCTTAGCACAATTAAAAATGTTCTTTCACAGAAATCCTAATGGGGAGACTTTTCTTATGGATGGTACAGAAATGTACACTATGATAGGTTTAGTATTATTAACTATGGGAATTGTTTATATACTCCCTAAAATTAAATTTACAGCTAAATTACCAGCTGCATTAACTGCTATTTTATTTGTGAGTTTTGTGAAGATACTTGGTAATTTAGAAGTTTCTACTGTGGGGTCTTATATTAGAGAAGGAGGAGGTAAAGGATTAAAAGGAGAATTCCCAACGCCTAATTTAGAGTTATGGGAATATTTACCTTTTACAATAGATACATTTACGTTTATACTTCCTTTTGCAGCGCTTGCTGCTGCAGTAGGACTTATAGAGTCTTTAATGACTTTAAATTTAGTGGATGAAATTACAGGAACACGAGGTAACGGTAATAGAGAATGTGTAGCCCAAGGAGCGGCTAATATTGCTAGTGGACTTTTAGGAGGTACTGCCGGTTGTGGAATGATTGGGCAGACAATGATAAATATAAACTCTAAAGGTAGGGGAAGAGCTTCTGGTATTGTAATGGCAGTAACGTTATTAATTTTTATACTATTTGCAGATAAATATATAGAAATGGTACCTATTGCAGCTCTAGTAGGAGTAATGTTTATGATGGTTATAGAAACTTTTGCATGGAGTAGTTTTAGAATTTTAAAGCGTATTCCTCGTTCTGATGCCTTTGTACTTATTGCGGTATCTACAATTACGGTCTTCGAAGATTTAGCGATTGCTGTAGTAGCGGGAGTAATTATTTCGGCATTAGTATTTGCGTGGGAAAGTTCTAAGCGAGTAAGAGTGAATACTTCTGTGAAAAAAGATGGTACTAAAGTGTATCAAATATGGGGTTCTGTGTTTTTTGGAAGTATTCAAAATTTTAATGGGAATTTTGACGTTAACAAAGATCCTAAAAATGTAGAGATTGATTTTATGGAAGCTAGAGTTGCAGATCATTCTGCATTAGAGGCGATTTTTGTATTAGTTGAGAAATATGAAGCAGAAGGGAAGCTAGTAATATTAAAACATTTAAGTACTGAATGTAAAGATTTAATGAGAAAGGCTTCTCCTAAATTTCATAATGTAATTGAAGAGAGTATAGACGATCCTAGATATCATGTTATGGCAAAAGCCTTAGAATAAAAGATAACCAGAATGTTATTATTAAAATTTTATAGAGTTGTTTGCATACTTATTTATTTTATAATGATTGGTTTAGTTTTGTATATAACTATTTAAAGGAGAAAATACTCTAGAACTCATAGATAAACTTAAACAAAACATACTTTGTAGAAATAGTTTTGAGTTGAATTAAGAGAAATTTTCAAGGAGAATATAAGAGCATTAGTAAATATGAAGTATAAAGAAAAGGTGTTTAAGGTTTAAATAAAATCGCTTTAACGTTTAAATAAAAGATAGTCATGATTTCGATAATATTAAGTACTTATAATGGTGAAAAATATATTAAGGAACAATTAGATAGTATTATTAACCAAACTTATAAAAATTTTGAATTAATAATTGTAGACGACTTTTCTCAAGATACAACAGTTAAAATTTTAAAAAACTACCTTAATCAATATAAGAATATCTTTTTGTATGAAAATGAAAAAAATATTGGATACGTTAAAAATTTCGAGAAAGGGGTAAGATTTTCTAAAGGAGACTATATAGCTTTTAGTGATCAAGATGATTATTGGTATCCTGAAAAACTGGAAATTTTAATGAATCGTATTGATGAATATGATGTAGCTTATTGTGATTCTGAATTGGTAAATGAAAATTTAGAACCTAAAGGAAAAAAGATGTCTACAAATCACAACCTTTTAAGTTCTTCAAACCCTTTAAACTTTATAATTAAAAATTGTGTTTCTGGCCATGCAATGCTTTTTAAAAAATCATTGTTAGAAAATAATTTTGAATTTCCAGAATTGATTCCGCATGATTGGTGGATTACTTTTTTAGCATCAAATAGGAAAGGAGTTTTTTTTGTTAATAAGCCTTTAGTTAAGTATAGAATTCACGACAATAATTGCATAGGAGGAAATGGTCATAAAAAGATAAAGAAAGAGGAAAAAGTTAAAAGACATAAAAATAGAATCCAGCAATTTTTAGAAGTGTCAAGAGATAAAGAGAAGAAAGTTTTAAAACGCATTCTAAAGAGTTATGAAACAGACTCTCTAATTAATCGATTTAATAGGATTTGTGTTTTTTTACCGAATACACTTTCTATTTTTGCTATTCCGAATAAAAATATTATTAAAAAGTATTTTTACTCCTGTAGCATGTTTTTTAAAGTGCGATAAGAATTTAATAATAAAATAATTTTTAATGCCCAAAATATCCATTATTGTACCTGTTTATAATGTAGAGCCTTATTTAAGTAAATGTTTAGATTCTTTAATTAATCAAACATTTCAAGATATAGAAATTATATGTGTTGATGACTGTTCTCCCGATAATTCTAATTCTATTATTAAGAAATACATGGAATATGACAAAAGAATTAAAATAATAGAAAATAATAAAAATATAGGACTATCGGGGTCAAGAAATATAGGAATGCAAATAGCGAAAGCCAAGTATATTATGTTTTTAGATCCAGACGATTGGTATGATAAAGACGCTTGCGAGTTATTATATTTTGAGATTGTAAAAAAAGATGTCGATTTAGCTTTATTTGGTACTAGAAAAGTATATTCTAATAAGTCAAAAAAAAAAGTAAAAGAATTCTTTTATTCGAATAGAGGAAAGATATCCGATAATTCGATTAATTTATTATATAATTTAGATTGGTCTGTTTGGAATAAAATATGGAAAAAGTCTATTTTAAATAAATATGATATTATATTTCCTACTGGCCAAAATTTAGAAGATGCTCCATTTTATTTTAAGTATATGGCGTTTGTGAAAAAAGTTAGCATAATTAAAAAACCTAAATATAATTATTTACAACGACCAGATTCAATAATAGGACAACTTAGGCATAAGAAATTGGTAGATCTTATGTTTTATGTTAAAGCAGTGGAAGATGTTCGTTTATTTTTTAAGAAACATAACTTATTATTGCGTAAAAAAGCAATTCTTTTTGTAATTGCAGATAGATTTATAGGAGAGGCAATAAGCATAGCAGGAATTGATGAAAAACTGATAAAACCTATAGTAAAACAATCTTCTGTAGTTTTAAGTAATTTGGTAATTGATAATTACTTAAATAGAATAGGTATTAATTATGATTTTATTTCGGCTTTGAAAAGCAAGAATTTTAATTTTTTTTACAAATTAAATAGTGTTAAAAGGAAAAGTAAATTAGGTGGAATTATCAAAATAATTAAAACTTATAAGAGTCATAAAAAAATAAAGGAAGTAATCTTTTTAGGGATAAAAATTATCGAACAATTAGAAACAGACAATATTAAACAAATTAAATTTTTAAATGTCTTAATCTGGAAAACTAAAAAATCCCCTTCATCTTTAGGGTAATTCTTTAGTTAAGCATATTTTATGAAATTAGAATAGTTAAAAACCAGAACTAAGAAAAACCATTTTACTATGAAAGCTTAAATATATTTAGCCCCCCCCCAGTAAATTCCATATCTCGAACGTCAAAAGTTATTAATACTATAGGATACTTTTAACATTTTGTTATGTGTAAGGTGAGTAATTTACATTTATAAAACATTGAAAAAAACAGTACTTTAGCCATTTAGAATTATTTTTAGTCTTTAGAATTTTGTTTTTTACTAGTTAAAGCAATTTAGACTCCTCTATTAAATTAAATAATAAAGATTTTATTCTCTAACAAAATTAATGAAAAATAACAGCTTTTTAACCGAATTAAAGGAACTTATTAACCAACACGACGTAATTTCCTTTGACCTTTTTGATACACTATTACTTCGTCCATACACTGAACCGGTAGACCTATTTGAGCATTTAGGACAACTAAATAAAATACCTTCATTCAAACAAAAAAGGATAGAAGCAGAGTTAAAAGCAAGGGAAATATTACACAAACAAGAGGATATTACTATAGACGATATATATGAGCATATAGATGTTAATTTTAAACATCTAAAAAATGAAGAGGTAGAATTAGAATCAAATATTCTAATTAAAAATCCCGAAATGTTTGAAGTTTATAATTATGCTATTGAACAAGGAAAAAAAATTCTATTCATTTCTGATATGTATTTACATATTGAAACATTAAAGAAAATACTAGGGAAAAATGATTACCATACTTATAATCAACTCTATGTATCTTCATATACTAAAAAAGGGAAATATACAGGTAATCTTTATAAACAAGTACTAGAAGAACAAAAATTAATTCCATCACAAGTTCTTCATATTGGAGATAATTATGCGTCAGATGTTGAACAAGCAAAAAAATGTGGAATAACAGGCTTTCATTACCCAAAAGTAATAGATCGTTTTAAGGAATTATGTAATAAAAATAAAGACTACAAATTAATAGAATTTATAAATAATTATACATCCCCAGGAGCCTCGGCACTAATTATGCAAATGGCAATAGATTTTACTCTAAATGGTAAAACATGGAAAGAAAACTATTGGGAATTAATTGGTAAATATTATGGTGGACCTATTGCATACGCTTATAGTTGCTTTATAAAAAAAGCAATTATAGAAGATGGTATTAGTGAAGTAGCTTTTATTGCCAGAGACGGGTATAGTTTAAAAAAAGTATTCGATTTAATAAAAAATGAATCTGTTAAAACACATTATATATATTCTCCTAGAATTTTTACAGAAGTTTCTGCTATTGTAATTAATTCTTTAAAAAATGAATTGAAAAAAACAGATGAAAATGTAATTAAGTTACTAGGAAACAACTTAACTAAAAAAGAAATTAAGAATCGTTCTAATACTGAATATCTAAAAATTAAAAACTATTTTAAGGACTTCCAATTTAATCAGAAATTTGCGTTAATTGATAGTATAACAGGTGCTTTTTCATCACAAAAATTGTTTACTAATATATTCCCTGAAAAAAATATTACGGGATATTATTGGTATATTTTAGAATGTGCAAATTCTATAAAACACAATTATCAATGTAATGCATTTATAGGGAGTGAATCTAAAAATATTCAATATTGGGATATTTTTGAATTTTTAATTACTGCTCCAGAACCTCCTATTAGATCTATAGACGATAAAGGGAAGCCTATTTATGCAGAAATAAATAAGTACGAAAAAAAAAGGATATCAATATATAAGAAAATATCTCCTGGAATTGTTAGTTTTACTGAAGATTTATTAGTTAGCTTTACTAATAACTCTATCTTTTTTAGTAAAAAGGATATTATTAATTTAATAGATTTATTTTGTGTATATCCTACTAAAATTGATAAAGAAAAATTCACAGGAATTTATATTTCTAGAGATTCCGATAATGTAATATATAATCCTTTAATGTTTGCTTCTGAAATGGATAATATAGTCGCTGATTCTTGCGGAATAATAACCCCTCCTTGGAACCGAAATATTGATAAGAAGAATAATAATAGTTTAAGTGAAATTGATTATAAAACTAAAAAAGAAGTAGGCATACCTTTCTTGGCATATTTTACAAATTTAAAGACTAAAGAACATAAAAGGAAGAAGTTAGTTATACTAGGTATTCGTATTTTTCAGAAAGATACCTATCCTTTGAAGAAAAAATTAAAGATTTGCTATATTACTATTTATAAAAAACGTAAAGTCAAAAATTAACTTATGTTTTTCATAATAGATTTATTCAAAAATACGAGTTTAAATAAAAATATAAACTCGTATTTTTGAATATTACATTTATATTAAATAAATAATGCAAAATGTAACTTCTTTTTAAACTATAAAAGACATCTAACATTATATAGAATTTGAACTTTACTAATAATTAATTTTTTAAGATCTATAGTAAATGATAAAAAAGGTAATATTTATTGGTTACATAGGAGAAGGGTTTGGAGATTTTTTAAACAAGTTACATAAGTATTTAAGTGAAAGAAAAATTGATTTAGAAGCTATTCAATTAGGGCTTCACAATGATGCTTTTGTTAGAACTAATAAACCTTATTTTTCACTGTTTAAATATGATAATGTATGGCATTACAATAATATTAAATTTAATATGGAGCAAATTATAGCTGCTTCAAATGCTGATTTTTATCTACTTTGGAATGGCTATCATGATTTTTATGCTAGTATTAGAAGCATTTTGAAAAATTACAATTTGCCACATTTACTATGTGAGTACTCTTCAATTAAACAGGCCTATTTATTTGATTTAGGATTTCATGGGGATAGTTCTACAAAATTTATAAAAAGACTCCCCTCAAAAGACTTCAACTTTGAACCTTTTAAGGATTTTCTGTTACAAGGTTATGCTACTGACAATAAAATTGAACATTTATTAGATAGAAAACTAAACGATTTTTCAAAATTTAAAAAATTATTATTTTTGGGAATTTGGGAGGATGCAAGTGGATTTAATAAATATAATAAAAAAGAAATCCAGCATAATTTAAGCTTAACATATCAAAATAATAAGGATGCTTTTATGGATATTTTATCTGTTTTACCTCATGATTGGATTTTAATCTTTAAACCACATCCAGCTGTTCAAAGAGATGCAAATACTCAAGCTATTAAAGAAAACATAGTGAATATTGACAATGCTATATATATTGAAAATGATATATCCCTATTAGATTTAATAAGAGAAAGTGATGCTGTATCCACAATAACATCAACAACTTCTATATTGACTGCGTGTATTGGAAAGCCCTTATTAATGCTTGGAAATTCATATATAAATTGCTCTTTATATAGTTATAATTTAACTGATTTTAATACTATAAAAGATGCGGTTTTTGCACTTACAAATAAGATACATTGGGATCAAAAAAAAAACCACCGGTTACTGTTTTTCGAAAGTTATATTTATGCTGATTTTTTATATAGTCACAATCCAATGTTAAATAAGCAAGGTGTTCAAGAAGTAAATATTTTGGTAGATAGAATTGTGAAAGAATTAAAATGTGAAAAAAGAAATGATTATCCTTCTTCTTTTAAAAGTATATCCTTAATAGAATCATGTTTATCAGAATTATCAAATACCCAAAATCAGTTACAAAAAAAAATCAACACGTTATTTACAATACAAGAAATAATACAAGAAATAAAATGGTACTCAATTTTTCAAAAGAATTGGAAAATAAAACTAAAAAACTTAAAAAAAGAACTCAACAATCAATTAAATTAAACACGAAATGAAAGTAGTAGCTTTTGTTCCTGTAAAAGGAAGTAGTGAAAGAGTACCAAGTAAAAATACTCGCCCTTTTAATGGAGAGCCTCTTTTTGCTTTTACTGTTAGGAAATTGCTTAGATGCAAATTTATAGACGAAGTCTATGTTGACTCTGAAGATTCTGATATTCTTGAGTTTGCCCAAATTATAGGTGCTATACCTCTACCTAGAAACCCTAAACTTGCTACTAATAAAACAGATGGAAATCAATTGTTTTATAATGAGGTAAAACAAATAAATGCTGATATCTACATACAACATTTGTGTACTAGTCCTTTTATTTATGAAGAAACAATTGAAAAAGCTATCAATGAATTAAAAAATAATAATAAGATTGATTCAATTACTTTAGGAGCTAAAACTAAAGAGTACAATTGGAAAAATAATAAGCCTACTTATGACATAGAAAATATTCCTAATAGTGTTGATTTACCCGACACAATAACTGAAGCAATGGGATTGTATCTAATAAAAAAAGACTCTGCTGATAAATCTAAACGCAGAATAGGTTATTCTCCAAAAATGATTTTTGGAACCCCTATCGAATTAATTGATGTAAATACAGAAGATGACTTAAAATTAGCAACTGCTGTAGCAGCAGGTATTCTTTCTCAAGAAGAAAAGAGATTAAATATTATCGGTAGATTTTTAAGTAGTCCTGTTTTATCAGATGTAGCTGACGAATTAAATTTGAACTGTGTATTGCCTCCTGAATACTATTCTAATATTCAAGGTGTTCGAATGTTTGGAAGAGCTAGACCATTACATATTCGTGTGGCTACTAAAAAAGATAATGATAATAGTATTTATGAAGCTTTAAAATCTTATAATCAAGTAGTTAGTAATGATATTATTGTAGTAAAAAACGATAGTCCTCAACTAGCATATTTTGGAGACTTAAATATGTCTTTATCTATAAGATCTGGTGCTATTGGGGCAATTATAGGTGGAGTAACAAGAGATAATAGATCTACCTCTAATGCTGGATTTCCTGTATTTGCAAAAGGAAGATACTGTAAGGATATTAAAGGAAAGGGAGCTGTCGAATCTATAAATAAACCTATTTTAATGGATGGTATATTAATAAATCCTTCGGATTTAATTTTTGCAGATGAAGACGGAATTGTTATTATACCAAGAGAATATGAAGAAAAAATGATTAGAAGGGCTATTGAAATTATTGGTACTGAAAAAAGTATTATCACAGAAATATGTAAAGATGTTACTATTCATAATATTTTAGATAAACATGGTTTCTTTTAAAACATAGAACTATTTAGACGTATTAAGAAAATAACGCTGTTCAAAAAAAACGGAGTGGTATTACGACATATTCAGAAAAGGCATAATCCCTTGTAAATACGAGTTTTTTGTCGTAAATTAATATAAATAAAACCCGCGAAAACAGCTATTCCGAGTTAAAAACGGAGTTTATCTTTTACATTATTTATGAAGTTACAAAGAATAAGTGAATTTCAGCACGAATTTTCGTTTTTATCAGCCCAAGAAAATTTAGATTCCTTTTATGCTCGTTTTTTGACTCCTTAGAACATTTAAAACAATGGTTAAATCAATTTAAGACCGTTGCAAGGAATTTTCAAAAAAATACAGAATTCCTTATCTTTAAATATGGAATTAATACAGCAGCCTACTTTAGCCGATAGTATTTGTGATTTACGGACACGAAAAATAAAGAAGACTTTCTTCACCCAA
>CALLUJ010000092.1 GCA_938011245.1 uncultured Aquimarina sp.
CTGTTTGGCTATAAAGCAATTTCGCCAATGAACAATTTGATACTTATAAAAATTAAGTATAAAATTGTAAATTGGCTTGAGTTAAGTCTAAGGACTTTACTCCTAACTCCTTAACTTTGTATACATCTAATACGTTAGCAAATATTAAAAACTTAAAATCAATAAATGGAACAGATCAATGAATTTCAAACAATGTGGATGTCTTATCCAGATGAATCATCAGTATTAGAAAAAGCTTTTAGTAAAATTAATAGTCCCCAAACAAGTGAAGCTACTAGAAATTGGATTCACAGTTCTTTTCATAATACTTGCTGTGTACGATTATGCTATGCTTTAAATCACACTATATTTCATAGAATTTCGCAAAGTGATGTTAGAGGGGCAGGTTTATCTATTAGAGATTATGTAACAGGTAAAAATGGTAAATATATATTTAATGTTCCTAATATGAGTGAATATTTAAACCATAAATATGGAGCTCCCACTAAAAAATGGGATGGTACAAGTAATCCAAGTAGAGATAATTTTGCAAAAGACATTGAAAGTGAACAGGGAATTATTTTATTCCACGAAAAAATGTCTGGTTTAAATGGTCACGCTGATTTATGGGAAAAAGGAGAAGTTAAGACTTATAACTTATAACTTATTCCATACAGCTCACTCGATGGAATTTTGGGAGGTATCTAACTAAAAACACAAAAGATGAAAAAAATATTTCAATTAATAGTACTTTTATTAATTACGAGTTGTAATTCACAATCTAAAGAAATAATACCATTTGAAACAGATAAAGGTTGGGGATATAAACAGGATGGAAAAATTATAATTCAACCTAAATTTGGGATAGCTAGTGAGTTTACGAAATGTGGCATAGCAGCAGTAGGAGATGGTAAAAATGGCAATTATTATATAGATAAAACTGGGAAAAAATTAAATATTCCTATTTTGGAAATTGGCAATTTTATTGACGATTTTCAAGAAAACTACGCTAGATTTAAAAAAGATGGAAAATTAGGGTTTGTAAACGAATGTGGAGAAATAGTTATAGATGCTAAATTTGAGAGTGTTACGCCTTTCAAAAACGAAATAGCAATTGTACATAGAGGATTTGAAGTAATTAAAAATGGCCCTTATAAAACACAAAAAGGAGGTAAATTTGGGGCAATTGACAAAAAAGGAAATTTAATTATACCTTACAAGTTTGATTTTATTTCTGAATTTTCAGATGATAAAACAGCGACTGCAAAAATTGACAATAAAGATGTAACCATTAATTCAAAAGGTGAAGTTGTAAAATAACATTTGCTAACAATTTGTATAGTGCATAGCTACCCTACCGGGATAGCTACAGCACCATACAAGAAACGTTAGCAAACATTAACTCTAAAATCAAAAAATGGAAAAATTAGATGAATTTCAAACTATGTGGATGGAATATCCAAGTGAATCATCAGTAATGGAAAAAGCATTTAGCAAAACAAATGCCCCAAATATGAAAGAATCACAAAGGAATTGGGTACAGGGTGCCTTTCACAATACTTGTTGCGTAAGATTGTCATATAGTTTGAATCACACTATAAGTCATAAAATCACTAAATCACATATTAATAGTGCTGGCTTAACTTCTAGGGATTCTGTTACAGGGAAAAATGGTAAATACATCTTTAGAGTTACAGATATGAGTACATATATTAACGACCGCTATGGAAAAGCCGATCATATTTGGCCTTCTGAAAAAAAAGATTCAAGAGATGAATTTTGGAAAACCATTAGCAATAAAAAAGGGATTATTTTATTTCATGAACAATCTGAATTTCTTAACGGTCATGCAGATTTATGGGAAAATGGAGATGTAAAAACGTATAACTTATTTGATACTGCCACAAATATTGAATTTTGGGAGGTAGCAAACTAAAAATATAAATAATAATGCATAAATTTTTAATTTTTATTCAGTTTGTCCTATTAATTAGTTGCAATGCAAAAGCTCAGGAAGTAACAATTTTTGAAGATGAAAAAACTGAATTATTTGGTCTAAAAAAAGGTAATGATATAATTTTAAAGCCAACATATATTGGTATAGATCAATTCACAGATTGTGGAATTGCTGGAGTCATTCATCCAACAGATGGTTATTTCTACATAAATAAAAAAGGAGAAAAACTCGATATTCCTTATATGGAAACCGAATATCAAACAGATAGATTCAGAGAAGGTTATGCAAGGTTTAAGAAAAATGAAAAAATTGGTTTTATAGACGAATGTGGTAAAATAGTTATTGATGCTAAGTTTAAAAGTATTACTCCATTCAAAAATGGAATAGCAATCGCTAGAAAAGACTTTAAAATCATAAAAAAAGGTCCTTATAAAATACCTAAAGGAGGTAAATTTGGAGCAATTGATAAAAATGGAAATTTGATTATACCCTATAAATTTGATTTTATTTCTGAGTTTTCAAATGACAAAACAGCTACTGCAAAAATTGATAACAAAGATGTCATCATTAATTCAAAAGGCGAAATAGTAAAATAACATTTGCTAACACTGTATAAAAAACATAGGGCGGTCTAAGGTTGTTCGAAAGATTTGGGCTTATCTACTGTGCCGCCAAATATAAAATTTGGTGTTTCAATATTGAAGATAAACACAAAACATTATATTTGGCTTAGTTATAAACGTAAAGTTGGAGTTTACCCTCTGCCATACATTTCTTACACTAACCGTTACCCGTAATTACACATGACAATTTTCGAAAAAGTATTTACAGAATCAAAACTCAATAAAAAAATTATTGGAATTAGAATGTATGGAGATGACACAAAGTTTTGGTGTGGGTATATAGTTGATTTTAATAATGATTTTATAATAATCCAACACTTTTCTAAACATGGATTAGCTGATGGTTTTATTTTAGAGAAAACGGAAAATATAGAGAGTCTTGATATAGATAATAATTACAGTAAGTCGTTTCAAAAGTTGGCTTCTAAAATAGAGAATAATTATAATGATATTTCAATTCTAGAAATCCCAACCACCGAAAACTGGCAATATGAGCTTTTAAGCAAACAAGAGCTAAAAAAAAAAGCTGTTGATATAAGTTTTACAGAAGACTTTACTATTTGCGGAAAAATTATGGAAATTGATAGTGATTTCGTGAAAATTGAACCAATAGAAGACCTTGGGGAACTGGATGGCTATAGCATTTATAGATTAGAAGATATTGATTCTATAAGATTAGATTCACTAGAATTAATAAAACGCTCAAAAAATTTTTCAAATTAATACTTAATCAAAAGATTTAACAAGGAAGATAATTGACATTATCAATGCAATAATTCCGATAATAAATCCAAGAATTTTATCTGCTTTTGAATATGGTTTACCCTGTTGCCATGGTTTTTTTGAATGTTCCCAATCAAATAATGATGATAGAAATATGTAAATAGACTAAACAAAAAGTATAATTGAAAATATACGCATAATGTAATATAATAAAAGTGGGTAACACTGTATAAAAAACATAGAGCGGTCTAATATTGTTCGAAAGGTTTGGGCTTTCTGCTATGTCGCCAAATATAAAATTTGGTGTTTCAATATTGAAGATAAACACAAAACATTATATTTGGCTTAGTTATAAACGTAAAGTTAGAGCTAACCCTCTGCCCTACGCTTCTTATACTTAACGTTGTAGTGTATTTGACGAAAGACCAAGATGAGATTAGATAATAAAGAATTACATGAATTATTAACTGAAAAAGGGATACATCATCTCTATCACGCAAACACAGTTAGAACATCAAGGTCTTTTATTGAACAAGGTGGATTATTGTCAAGAGGAGCAGTTGAATTAAAAGGATTAGAACAAACGCCACAATCTTCAGATGAAATTGACAAAATATTTGATGTTTGGAATGATGTATTTTTAGACACAGTAGATTTACATACCTACTTCAATCGTCAAAATTATTACGGACCAGTTCTATTCAAGTTGACAACTGAATTTTTGAATGAACTTGATTTAGAAATTTGGATTACTAAAGATAATCCCATTAATTGGAATCAAGAAATGACGACTGAACAGAAATATTTTTCATCTGTCGCTGAATTAAGAGAAAATTAAGACCGTTGCAAGGAATTTTCAAAAAAATACAGAATTCCTTATCTTTAAATATGGAATTAATACAGCAGCCTACTTTAGCCGATAGTATTTGTGATTTACGGACACGAAAAATAAAGAAGACTTTCTTCACCCAAAT
>CALLUJ010000093.1 GCA_938011245.1 uncultured Aquimarina sp.
CCCTAGACTTTGACTGAAATTAAAAAATAAATTAAGTAATCGATATTTTTTATTATTAACGTATAGATAAGCATTTATCATGGAGTTTTAGTTTGCGTTGTATTTGTAAATATAAATCATAACTATTTAATTATTAAGTGCATTTTTAAGTTTGTTGAGTAATATTTTGAAACAGTTAGTATATAACAATCTTAATAGTTAAAAAGACACTAACTTATCGGATTAACACAGAGCCGAATTTTTATATTTTGTTTTTAATTTTTCTCTTTTAAAAAGCCAAATTAAAAATTTGGCGGACTTTCTAGATATACACAAACATTTTGTTTAAGCACTTATTAGCAATGTTTTATACACCGTGTTGTGTAGCGTTTTTACTCTATTTCAAATTTTATTACAACTTCACTTTCTACTTTAATTGGCTTAAATTCAATTTCAGTTTGTTTTAATTCTTGTTTTCTTTTTATACCGTAACCAATTACAGCAATTTTCTCAAGAACGACATCATTATAATCATTTGTGCCTTGTTGAAATTTATCTCTAATATAAATAGCTTTAATTATTTTTTGATTTAAGGGCTTAATTAAGGCTTCAGCTTGTTTTTTTGCTTTTGCAGTGACTTTGGATTTAAGTATTAGTTTCAATTCCTCTATTTTAGAGTATTCGGTTCTATCTAAGTTTACATTTGAAATACCTATTCGTTCTAATTCTACCAATACTTTTCCTGCTGTTTTTGCATTATAAACTTCTACTTTAAAAGCTTTACTTTTTATAATATCTGTTTGCTTAAAAAAATATTTTTTGAAGTTACTAGCTAAATCAACTAAGGTTAATTGTTTTTCAATATTAATACCTAAAGAGACAAGCTTATCTATCATTTTAGTTTGTCTTACTTAAATAGGAACTTTATTTTTACTATCCTTTTCACTAATTATAATATCTAAATAAATAATATCAGGTTTTACTAGAGTATCTACTTTAGCACTAGTTTCTAAATATGCCTTGTCAATAAAATTTTTAGTTTGGCTTAAGCTTGTTAAACAATACAACAATGGAAGTATAGTTGTAATTAGTTTTGTCATTTTATCTTGGTTTTAATGCTACACAACAAGGTATATAGTTTATAACCACCCTTCGAGATAGTTACAAAACTATATACTTTACGTTAATAATAAAAAATATAGACTATAAATAGAGATACATGTGTATTACACATGTATCTCTATTTATAGTTCTGCTTTGTGTTGCACATTTTAAACTTGCCTCTAATTAATAGCGCTTTTATTTTAAAGCCTTTCCCTTTAGATTTATCTCTAATGGGAAAGGCTTTAAAAAAGCGCTAAAACTAAGAAACACTATTAGCATAGCCTATAGTAATAACCGCTATAATAAGTACTAAAAGCCCTAATAAAAGGGTGTTAAATGGCTTTTTTGCTCCTTCCCATTCTTTGTTTAAGTATGCCCAAAAGTTCCCAACAATAAGTGAAAGACCTAATAGAATAGGCCAACCTACTACAGATCCTAATTTCCCCATTAATGTAGCTCCTTGCCCATAAATACCAAGAGCTCCAAACCAAAGTACTGCTGCCCCAATAGACCAGGCATAAGCTTTACCAGAATTAGGTGTTGCAAAAGAATTCCATGTGTTATTTTTAAATAAAAGGAATACCGCATATAAAGCGTTTATTAAAAAACCACCCCACAATACAACAACCCATATTGCTAAACTACTGTTACGAGAAATTGCTCCAGCAGATTCTGCAATTTCGCCTATAGGTCTTCCTTTATCAAATCCAATAGCTAAAAAGGCTGATAGTAAACCACTTAAAACAGCTATTACAATACCTGTTTTAAGGTTTACTTTTTTATTTGCTTCTTCCGTTCCTGCCAATAGTTTATCTTTTTGAACCCCTGCATAAGCTGTTATAGCAACACCAATTAACATAATAGCTACTCCTCCTATAATGTAAGGAAATGCAGGTAAAGCTGTTGCATTTTCTATTGTAAAGAAAGGTATTAGGCTACCTGCTGCAGAACATACCCCCATAACAATTCCGTAAGTTAACGAAATACCTATATAAGGTATGCTTTTTCCAAACATAATACCTCCTACTCCCCATAAAGCACCAAATGCCATAGCTAATAGCTTTACATTTATTGGTGCATTGGTTACTACGCTAAATAAGTTTGGTGTTACAAATAATGCCCATATTGTTGGTATAAGTATCATTGCAAAAATAGAATGTACAAGCCACCATGCTTCCCATTTTAGAGGCTCCATAAACTTCATTCCAAGTCCAAAAGAACCTTGAAATATACTTGCAAAAATAACTAGTAAGAGCGGGAAAAATTCCATAAATATAATTTTAATTCGTTGTTGTTTAATAATTGTTTAAATATTCAACTGTTTAGCAAACACAAAAAAGCTCTTTATATAAAGCTTTGCATATTCACTGTAAAGTAATTTTTATTATCCTTTTAATGGATTTGAAATGTAATAGAAATTATTCTTTAATTTCCATAAATTCAATTGGAGCGCCATTATGTTCAATAAAGGCAACTCGAACACCTTCTCCCGGAGAAAACGTAGGCACAATAATGTTTTTGCCCGCTAATGCTTCTTCTATATTGTCTACATAATAAGCGGTATGCGGTAATCTTTGAACTAACTCGTGCATTGTACTATCTTTTTCAAATTTAACCCATTCAATATTGTATTCATCTTTATCAAATTCTGTATAATGAATTTTTAAAGGTTCGTAAAATCCATCCCATTTTTTATCGTCTGTAGTAGGTATTCCTACATGGCTAAACTTATAGTCCATATTATCTAATATTTTTTTAATTTATTGAAGAGTTAGTAACTACTTGGATTCTTAATCTATTAACTCTACTAGAGAAGTCCAATTCTTTTTATTTAATAAGAGTTACTAACTTAAGAATTTAAATTTAAATTCCTAAGTCAAAAGAGAAGTTTATCGAACATTGATTTAGTATTCATTCTTTTTAAGAAACAAATTATCAACAATTCTATTATAAAAACAGTTTACATATCTTGTGAATATACCTATGCGTTATGATATTCAGATAGTCAAAAACGATACTAATTAATAATTTTAAATTTTAGCTTGTAGAGTGTATAAATTGTAATAGCGTCCTTCTTTTTCAATTAATTCTTCATGGTTACCACTCTCTGCTATGCTTCCTTGTTCAATAACGAGAATTTGATTGGCTTTTTTAATGGTACTTAAACGATGGGCGATAACTAAGGTAGTACGTCCTTCCATAAGGTTTTCTAAACTCTTTTGAATTAAAGATTCGCTTTCTGTATCTAAATTAGAGGTTGCTTCGTCTAAAATTAATATTTTAGGATCTGCCAATATTGCTCTTGCAATGGCTATACGCTGTCTTTGACCCCCAGACAATTTTACCCCTCGCTCGCCTATTAACGTTTCTAAACCATCTTCAAATCGGTCTGTAAATTCATTTACGTAAGCAGACGATACCGCTTTCAATACTGCTTCTTCCGATGCATTTTCGTTAGCAAAAACTATATTCTCTCTAATGGTTCCCTCAAATAAAAATTCATCCTGTAAAACTACTCCTAATCTATTCCGGTAGGTATTTAACTTTACTTTACTTAGATTAACTCCATCTATAGTAATAAGTCCCGACGTTGGATTTAAAAATGATGCTGTTAACCCTGCTATTGTAGATTTTCCCGATCCCGAACTTCCTACAAGAGCGGTAACACTGCCTAGCGTTGCTTCAAAAGAAATATTATGAAGCACCTCCTTTTCTTCTTCTTGATACGAGAAGCTAACGTTATCAAAGACTAGAGTTCCTGAAATTTCTTCTAACTCAATATTTCTATGTGGTAAATTATCTTCTGAAATTTCATTCATTAATTCTTCCGTACGATCCAACCCTGCTAAAGCATCGGTTATCTGACTTCCAATATTACTCATTTGAACAATTGGAGCAATCATAAAACCTAATAATAATGTAAAGGAAATAAACTCTCCTGTGGTTAGCGTATCGTGCATTATTTTATAGCCCCCAATACCCATTATTCCAGTTGTGGCTAAACCTAATAAAAAAGTAGACGAGCTAGTCATTAATGCTGTGGCTGTTAAACTTTTTTTTACATTTTCGAATAGCCTAAGTGCTCCCTCTTCAAACGTGGCATTTTCTTTTTTTTCAGCATTAAAACCTTTAATTACCCTTACTCCCGCAAGTGTTTCTGTTAACCTTCCTTTTACTTGGGCGTTTATTTTAGCTCGTTTTTTAAAAATAGGTCTAATGTATTTAAACGCTTTTAAGGCTACAACCCCAAAAACAGCAACGGGAACTAAAACAAAAACCGTCATCCACACACTTATTCGAAGCAACAATATCAAAGAAATAATTGCCGTAAATGTTCCTCCTATAAGTTGTACTAAACCTGTTCCTATAAGATTCCTAACACCTTCTACATCACTCATTATTCTGGACACCAATGCTCCCGATTTTTGATTATCAAAAAAAGAAATTGGTAATGACAACACTTTTTTCTGAACTTGAATCCTCAATTCTGAAATTAAGTATTGTGCTTGTACGCTTAAAATACGGGTTAACAAAAACGACGTAATAGCTTGTAATGCTATAGCTACAATAACACCTCCAATAAGTAGTTTAAGTTTTTCTACATCTTTACTAGGAATAATATCGTCCAATAAATACTTACTAGCTAACGGCAATGCTAAACCTGCCAAACGACTAAAGATTATTAAGATAAGTCCTATAAACACTAACCTTCTTCTAGGCCAAATAATCGTTTTAAAAGCAGAAAGTAAATTTATTTTCTTAGTTTTTTCCATAGTAAGGACAATATTAGAATAATTGGGTTTTTAAGAATTAACACACTTCTATTTTATAGGAGGCTGTAAAATTCTGTTTTGCTTCTAAATGTACACTTCCTTCTTTATCGAATAGGTTATGAGTGCTATTTATGATATCGGCATGCCCTATCCAAGGCTCAATACATACAAATGGAGCTGCTGGTTTTGCCCATATCCCTAAAGAAGAAAAGCCTGGATAGCTCACTTTTAAAATTGGACCATTAGGCCCTACTAAGTCTACAGATCGTGATTTTAAGTCTTTAAAAACTAAAGCATCGTTATTAAATAATTCTTCGGTAAGTTGTAATCTTGTACTGTCTTTTAAAACTAACTCTGTTTCTCCATTTAAAAGTCCTTTTTCATTTAAAAAATGTCTAGCACTATTTTCTGAAGTTTCGAATTCTAATGTATAATCTTTACAACTAATTGTTTCCGAAATTGGTGTATTAAATGCGGGGTGTCCCCCTATGGAACAAGGCATTGTTTCTGATCCTAAATTGGAAACATCATGAGATACTTTAAGGCTTTTTCCCGAGAGTGTGTACGTTACTTTGAATTCAAAATCAAAAGGATATCGTTCTTTAGTTACGCTATTAGATACAAAGAGACATTCTATTTTGGTATTGTCTATTTTATTGAATTGCCATCGATCACTTTTTCTTACTAATCCATGTCTAGGTATTTCATATTGTTGATTTTTGTGTGTATAAAAACCTTCTTTCAATTCGCCTACTATTGGAAATAATATTGGGGCTTGTCCTGTCCAATATGATGGATTTCCTTGCCAAAGTAATTCTTCGTTATTTTTTTTATTAAAAATACTTCCTAGACCCGCCCCTGTATTTTTAATTATTACTTTTAAAAACTGGTTTTCTAAATGATGATGTGGTAATTTTTCCAAAGCTTTAAATTTTAGGATAACTAGATTATTTCTAACAAAAATTCAATTTTAATAACAAAATTCTAGTTAAGTTAACAGTAATTTATCTTTTATTTCGTTTACGATTGGCTATTTTATCGCCTTTAGTTTTAGGCTTCTTGTATTTTTTAGCTATTTCTCTACGGTAAGAGCCTCCTAAGTTTTCTTTTTGATTTTTTTCTTTTTTATCGTGAAATGCTTCGCCTTTCTCTGGACTTTGAGCACCTTTTTTACGCCTTGTAGTATCTATTTCAATTACTTTTGGACGTTCTTCTGGGGTTAATTCTTCCGATATTTCTATGTTGGAAGGAAATGAAATTTCTGTTATTTTCATTTGCATTAAATTTTCTATTTTCTCAAGGTATTCCTCCTCCTTCACTGTAGACATCAAAATAGAACTTCCTTTTTTCTTTGCTCGTCCTGTGCGTCCAATACGATGCATATAATTTTCTGGATAATCTGGAGTATCTAAACTAATTACATGCGACACCTCTTCAATATCCACTCCCCTCGCCATTACATCGGTTGCTATTAGAATTCTATTTTCTCCTTCTTCAAATTGACGAATACTTCGCAACCTATAATTTTGAGTTTTGTTGGAATGGATTACGCAAGATTCCGTAGGAAACACTTCTTCTAAGTAATCAAAAATCATATCGGCTCTGCGTTTATTTCCTGCAAAAACAACAACTTTTTTATATGCTTCGTAATCGTCTAATAAATAAGAAAGTAAATTTAGTTTGGTATAAAAATTCTTAACCTTATATTTTATTTGGCTTATGTTTTTTAAGGGAGTTCCACTCACTGCTACTGAAATACGAGCAGGCTGAATAAAGGAATCGTTTATAATTTTGGTAACCTTATCGGTCATGGTTGCCGAAAACAGAATACCTTGTCGTCGCTTAGGTAGTAACTCCAAAACGTTTTCAATTTGAAATTTAAACCCCAAATCCAACATTACATCTACTTCATCTATAACTACTTTTTGAATCCCTTTTAACACTATTGCTCTGGCTAGTGCCAAATCATATAATCGCCCAGGGGTAGCAACAATAATATCCGTTCCTTCTGCCAAAGCCTTTTTCTGAGTATTAATATTAGTTCCTCCAAAAATTCCAATGGTTTTATGATTCAAATATTGAGTTAATTTCTCTAACTCGTCTACTACTTGTACTACTAATTCCCTAGTAGGAACTATTATAAGTACTCTTGGATTAATTTGTTGTTTGTAAGGTAACACTCTTAAAATGGGTAAACAATAGGCTAATGTTTTACCTGTTCCTGTTTGAGCAATTCCAACTACATCTTTACCCGACATAATTACAGGAAATGACTGCTCTTGTATAGGGGTTGGAGTTTTAAATCCTAGATTATTAAGTGCATTTAACAGTGGAGTGTTTAAGTTTAAGTCGGAAAAATTCACAGCAGTTGTATTTTTATACAAAGGTAAGGTTATTGGTGTTGTTGAACTACAGCTAACTTTTAATTAAATAATTATTAAAAAGATTCTTAAGTTAAAAATGGTTATCACGAAAAAACAATATTTTTACAGTCTATAAAAAAGACCTATGAATTTATCTCTTCATCATATTACAAGACCTTCTAATTCTACAAATAAACAACCACATGCTCTGTTTCTTTTTCATGGATATGGAAGTGATGAAAATGATTTATTTAGCTTTGCCTCGGAATTACCCGAAGAACTTTTTATAATTTCTGTAAAAGCACCTATACCAATGCAACCACATGGAAATGCTTGGTACACGATACACTGGGATAATTTAAATGGAAAATTTAACGATACTAAAGAAGCTATTACTGCTAGGGATTTAATTGCTCGTTTTGTAAAAGAAGCTACAGAAGCATATTATTTAAACCCTAATACGATTTCTTTATTAGGTTTCTCACAAGGATGTATCTTAAGCTTAGCCGTAGGACTAAGTTATCCTACGTTAGCAAAAAACATTATTGGTTTAAGTGGGTATATTGATCCAAATATATTGCGAGCTGGTTATGAAAATGCTGATTTTTCTAGTTTAAATATTTTTATTTCCCATGGTACTTCAGATCAAGTAATCCCTTTAGAATGGGCTCAAAAAACACCTGTCTTTTTAGAAAACATAGGCATCCAAACCAAATTAAAAACGTATCCTGTGGGACATGGTGTGGCTCCTCAAAACTTTTATGATTTTAAACAATGGCTTATCCATAAGCTAAAAGATTTTTAATACATAAATTAGATTAATCAACCTTATACTTCTTCTTAACTTAAGACCGGCTTAACTTTGCGAATCATTATTTTACAGATTCGTAATATACATATTCTTTTTATTAATAGACTCCTAACTACAACCTTCACCTATATTAAAGTAGCTCTTTTACATTTATGGAAACTTAAAAATAGTCTATAATGAAAAAGAATTATCTAACCTTATTTTGTACATTTTACACCTTAATGCAAATAAGCTTTGCTCAATCTCTACTAACACCAGGAGATATTGCCATTATTGGAATTGATGCCGATAGTGAGCAATTTGCATTTGTTGCTTTAACCGAAATTGATGCCAACACTCCTATTTTTTTTACTGATAGCGGAGTCCGTGCAGACGGAAGCTTTAGAGCTACAGAGGGTGCTGTATTATATACATCTTCTACAGCTTTAACTAAAGGTAGTGTTATTACTTATACGGGAATTTCAGGGAATTTTTCTAATGCTAGTAATTCTAATGTAGGAACTCGTGGTTTTAATCTTTCATCTTCGGGAGATCAAGTAATTGCTTTTACAGGTAGCACTGCTAATCCAAATTTTATTTTTGCCGCTCAAACAAATAGCTCTGTATTTCAAGTAGATGCTAACGATTCTAACCAATCCGATTTACCTCCAGGGTTAGTTATTGGAACTTCGGCTGTTGCTGTTGGTGCTAGTGCTGGAGCAGAATCTGAGTTTGATAACTCTGTATATAATTTATCCGTTACTACAGGCTCTAAAGCAGAACTTCTTGCTGCTATTGCCAATAATGCTAATTGGAATGGAAGTAACGATAGTGTTGTGCTGCCCACTTCAAATGATTTTAACGGTAATGTTAACAACACTAACCCTCCGTTAGAATTACTAATTCACGAAATTCAAGGCAATAGCAATATTAGTCCATTTGTAAATCGGACTGTTACTATTGAAGGTATTGTAACTGGGGATTTCCAAGATGCTGTTGGTTCCAATGGGGATTTAAATGGTTTTTTTATACAGGAAGAAGACTCTCAAATAGACGATAATACTAACACTTCCGAAGGTATTTTTGTTTTTGACGGCAATACCCCTTCTGTAAATGTACAGGTGGGCGACTTAGTAAAAGTAACAGGAACTGTGAGCGAGTTTTTTGGTGCTACACAATTAAGCAATAGTACTAGTATTGAAGTACTAAGTTCTAACAATGTATTACCCATTCCTATTAGTATTAATTTACCTTTAGAAACTACTACAAATAGCGACAATTTGGATATTATAAATCTAGAATTTGCAGAGGGTATGTTAGTTAACTTCCCTAACCAGTTAACGGTGCACGAAATGTTTAATTTAGATCGTTTTGGAGAGATAAGACTAATAAATGGTAATCGCCCCTTCCAATATACACAGCTCAATACACCTAGTGTAAGCGGTTTTAATAACCACTTACAAGAAATTGCTAGTAGAAGTATTATACTGGACGATGGACTATCTATCCAAAATCCAGATCCTATTCGTTTTCTAAACGAATATTTAAATACCAACGATTCTTTTAGAATGGGAGACACTACAAAAAATATTACTGGAGTAGTAGCGTATAGTAGAAGTAGTGGCGGGTCTGGCGTAGAAGCTTATCGAATTCATCCTACTACAGATCCTGTTTTTACATCAATAAATCAAAGACCTAATACTCCAGAAGTTTTAGAAGGGACATTAAAGGTAGCTAGTTTTAATGTTTTAAATTTTTTTACAACTCTAGACGAAGAAGCTAACAGAACCGCAAACGGTAATGATCCTAGAGGTGCCGATAATATTTTAGAATACGAAAGGCAACTTAACAAATTAGTAAATGCCTTTATTTCTATGGATGCAGATATATTAGGACTTATAGAGTTGGAAAACGACTTTTCTCCATCTTCACCTAGAAATGCTATTAATGCACTCGTTATTGCAATTAACGAAAGAATAGGATCTAACGTTTACAACTGGGTAAATCCTGAAAGCCAATTTGTAGGAGGAGATGCTATTGCTAATGGTTTTATTTATAACACAAGTACAGTTTCAATAGCCCCAAGCACATCTATTGCTACATTAACAGATAGTGATTTAGTTGGTCTAGGGTTATCCAATAGTCCTGCTGTTTTCGAAGGTCCTCGAACTAATAGGGTTCCACTAGCCGTTAGTTTCAAAGAAAAGAGTTCTGGAGAGGTATTTACTGCGGTAATCAATCATTTCAAATCTAAAGGGAGTCCCGGAAATGCTCAAGGAGATACCGATAATGGCAATGGAGTAGGCAGTTCTAACCAAACCAGATTGAATGCTGCAATAGCTATAAACACATGGTTAAATACAGACCCAACCAACAGTAACGATCCCGACTTTTTAATTTTAGGCGACCTAAACGCATATGCAAAAGAAGAACCTATAACTTATTTAGAAAATGAAGGTTATACTGATTTAGCTAGAAATAGTATTGGTAATGAAGCGTACTCTTTTGTCTTTGATGGACAGTTAGGCACTTTAGATTATGCATTAGCAAATACTAATTTATTATCTCAAATAACGAGTGCTATAGAGTGGCATATTAATGCTGATGAAGCGGATGCTATAGATTATAATACCGATTTTGGCAGAAATAGCAATCTTTATAACGAAAGTTCTGCTGCTAGAAATTCTGATCACGACCCTGTTATTGTAGGTCTCAATTTAAATTCGTCTACGTTAAATATCAATACTTTTACAGCTACAAATAATACTGTTAAAGCTTATCCTATGCCCTTAAAAGAAGTTTTAAATATCGAAATTCCGAAAAACAAAATCTCTAATGTTTCGATTTTAAGCTTAACAACAGGTTCTGTACTTTACACTTCCAAAGTTCTTTCTAAAAGTAATGCCTTAAAAAACATTCATGTTCCTGTTTCATTTTTAAACAAGGGTACTTATGTATTAAAAATAGAGACTCCAAATAAAAATTACTTCAAACTAATTGTTAAATAATTGGTCTTAGATTATACATTAAACCTAAAAGAGGGCTCCAAATTTCTTTGGAGCCCTCTTTTTATATTCTATTTCTTTTATTTATAGAATATTATACAATTTTTATTGTTTTATAATTTTTCTAGTAATTGATTTTTTTCCTGAAATATAATTTAGAAAGTAAACCCCCTTACTTAATGGTTCTAAATTAAGTCCAATTTCTAAATCAAAACTTGACAAAATGGTTTCCTGTACAACTACTCCTGCCATATTAATAATATGTATTGTAGCTTTTTCATATACATTACTAAATGGTAACAATACCGTAATGTCTCCAGATGTTGGATTAGGGTATATTTTTAACTTACTTTTAGTATCTATATCAAAACTAGCATTTGTTAAATTTAATGTATCGCTACAAGGCATATCTGTAGTTGTTGTAAATTTTAATTTTGGGCCTCTATTTTTGTCTACTGAAGAAGCAAAAGAAACATTGCTTCCGTTAGTTTGTTCTAAAACTAACGATATAAATTTTGTTCCTGATGCTATTTTTAAGCTCGGTAAATTAATAGTATAAGTTCTTCCATTTACATACAACCCATTTATTGATCCTAACTCTCTAATTTTATCGGGTGCATTTGAACGTGATAAACTATTTTCATTCCAATTATTTTTGGCAGAAAACACTCGTATTGTACCATTACCAGGTTTATCTAAAGCAGTCAATGATAGTGCAAAATCTGAGTTTATTTCTTTATGCTTTGACAAATCAAACTTCAAATAAGTAATTCTTTCGTTTTTTTCAACTCGTATTCTATCTGAATTTATTCCTTTTCCATTTTGAAGGAATGCATCTTCTATTGGACTCAAACTCTCACTAGCTGTAACTACTTCTGGAATTTCTCCAACACAATTACAATTTTTTTCAAACTTATCATTCACAGTACAATCATCACCATCATCACATGTTGCTCCAATATTACAAGAGGGTTCTGGTGGGGTTGTAGGGTTGGGATCACCTAAAATAATAGGATATAAAGTTCCTCCAACTGGAGGATTTAAATTAGAATTTGGAAAATTATCTATACGTGCTTGAATACCTATTGCTATTTTCTTGGGACCCTTATACACTATATTAGGATTCGACCAAGGTCTTCGAGCTCCAAAATCATGATTAAATTGAACGCATTCATTCTTATAAACCCAATTAGGCTTTGCCGAGTTAGTATGTTCTGTAGACCATGGTCCCATAATGGCAAAGTAAACTGGTTTATTATTTCTAGCTTCTCTAAATGGCGTAGAATCCGTATCATCAGGAGCAACTGGTGGCATGTCTGATGGTAACGTAATACGGTTATTTTCAATTAAATTATTTCCATTATCTCCACTATGAAAGCTTATTTCTTGTCTAAAGTCATTATCATAAACCACATTAAATTCTACATGCTCTCCTTGTAAAGAGATATGTCTTAAATGTGTAATACTACAACCTGTTATTAAATTATCACTATTTTGAATAAAAAAATATCCCTGTGCTCCTCCTGCTTTTTTATGTGCACCGTCTACTATTAAATCTCTAAATGTATTGTGCGTACCACTACATCTTAATGGATCCCTAATAGCGTTTAAAATTGTTACTTTATCTAACCAACAATTTTCCGTAGTTCCTCTCATTAAAACGGAAATGTTCTCATTTCTCTTAACTTCATCATTTTGATTTAAACTATAATTCCATTTATATTTTGGTGCTCCTAAAATACTATTCATCGTCAAATTATAAATTCCTGCATTTTTAATATTAGAAAAATGAAAAGTACTTCTTCTTGTAACACTAATAATACACTCTACTCCATCCCTTGTCTCTCCTTGTAAAGAAACATTACTATTCATATTAATTGTATTGTCAATAGTATATTTTCCATTTTTCAAAGTAATCAAACCTTTTTCGCCTTTTTTTAAAGCTTTAGACATTTGGCTAATTGCTTCATTTATGGAATTTGAATTTCCAGGCTCAATGGTTTCAAATTTCTGAAAACCGCTGCTATTAGGGAATGGAATTCCTCCTTCGACCCCAGCTTTAGACCAACGTTCCATTTGGGGGTAATTAGTTTTATTTTGATTAATTAAACGAGTATTTACCCTTACATTTGGGTCGCCAACTTTAATTTGTGCCCATAAATTACCTGAATATAAACAGGATAAAAGAGCAAAAAAATGAGTATAAAGAAAAAATTTCATAAATATTGATTTGTGTTTAAGTAACCCAAGATATTCATATTTAATAAGTTTAAATATGAATTATACCTTTTTTAGCTCATCAACATTTTTCTCCTATGAAGTGAATCAAAATTACTCGATATATTTTTTTTAGTAAGTATTTACCCTAAGAAATAAAAGTTATTAGATAAAAAATATTATCTCTGAGGATTACTTCCCAATTCCATAATATCTTGGTTTTTGCCTATCAATTCTAAGCGCAATCGTTTTACTTCTTCCTTCAAAACTTTCACATCGTTAGAAATTTTCTCTTCTTTTAATTGATTAATCACTACATTATTTTTATTCACTTTTTTAGAAGTCTCTAAGTACTCTTTATTGTAATTTGTTTTAAAACTTACAGGCTTAGATTCAAAAATAAGACTATCAGGCTCTAAACCATTTACAAATGCTTTCACTGTAATAGTACCTGGTTTATTTGTTGCTCGTATTAACGCTGTAGCTATTCCAAAAGAAGATTTTACTGGGTTGGCGAAATTATTAGCTCCTCCAATAACTTTTGCTGGTCCTGTTACTTCGAAATATATATTTTCTTCTGCTAATACTTTTTTTGTGCCATATTGATCTATTATAGTTGCTCTAACAGGAGTAAAATCAGAACCATCAGCTACTAAATCTATTCCAGCACCATCAACACTCAACTGTATTTTCTTTGAGCGTTGTGCATAAATTTTTTCTTGTTTAGCAACTAGCTCACCTTTCACAAAACCTTCTAAGATCATTTTAGGTGGAGCTTCATCTTTTCCATTCCTACCTCTACTTTTTACATCTGATAAACTAAAGATATTTTTAAATACAAAAGGAGGATGAGGTAAATTTTCATATTTCGAATCTTTTGATGGTTTTTGAGTTCCACAATCTTTACCTAACCATGTTAACTTTAGTGTATCGCAATTGCTAAAGACTACTACATCTTTAGGTGACAATTGTGTTAATTCGTTAACTATATAAATCATTGGACCCGTTTTAATTCCTTTAGATTTATAATTTGGATGATTTTGACTTTGATATAAATAGTATGTATATCTAGGCAATCGAGAAACGTTTAAATGATCTACTAAAAACGGATCTGGATGATAACCTCTTTGATGATCTATACCTGCCCACATAGCAGCTCCAATACGAACTTTATCTGTTTCAAATCGTTTTGAAAGGTACTCTGCTTGTTGTAATGCTTGAATTAACATAGCTTTTTTTCCCCTTTCGCGTTTTACACGAACAATAGATTTTTGAGAATACCAATCATCTACTTCGTCCCCATCTCCAAACTCTCTATTAAATGAATTGATATTTTTATCGTTACCGTGATAATATATATCTAAGCCTCCTTTTTTAGCTTCTTCATAATCTGTTACGGTGTACATACCGGGAAATGGAAATTATGAATGTGCTGCATTATGCATTACATGCCCTAGCTGCGAGGGAGTTTCGTTTAAAGCTGTTTCCCACAATAATATAGATGGTCTATTGCGATCTTTTCGTACTAAGTTATGAGAATCTTCATGTAAACGTTTTTCAAAAATTTTATCCTTAAAATTAAAAAAATGCCATCCCGGATTGGCTGTAGTCGTTATCATTCCAAGTTCACCGCATGCATCATAAAAAGCATCATCTTGTGGGTAATGACCAACTTTTATAATATGACTACCCCCTTTTCTTAATAATTTTACATCTCTATAGTGAGCGCTATTAGGAAGGGAGTTTCCAACGTATATATAATCTTGATGACGATTAACCCTTATAAGTTTTTTACCTATGTATTTTTTATTAATAAACAATCCCTCTGATCCTTTCATTTCATACAAACGAATTCCAATTCGGGTACGTAATTGGTCTACGATTTTACCATTAACAATAACGTCTGTTCTTATAAAATGTAAATACGGGTCTTCGGGAAACCATAAGCGTACATTTTTAACCGAAAATTGTTTTCTTAATTGTTTTTTTGTATAAGATTTTAAGCTTACTTGTTGAGTAATCGTTTTTATTTCTTTATAATCAGCATTTTCTAATACAGACTTTACTATAACCTCTTGTTTTGTCGAAAAGTCATTAGTTACCTCTGTACGCACTTCCATACTTACACTTGAATCCTTTATATCTAATGTCCCTACAAAAACGCCTCACCTGCAACTGTTTTACTCAATTCCGGTAAGCTAACATGTATTTTATTTGTTGTAATTAAATAAGTATCTCTATATATACCTCCAAAATAACTAAAATCTAATCCTGATTGACTTTTCCTTGGAGGATAATAATTTATTATCACTATTATCTGCAAGTACCGCAATAACATTATTTTTCTTATTCAAAAAATTAGTAATATCTATTGCAAAAGGTAAATAACCTCCATAGTGTTTACTTACTTCTTTGTTATTAATCCATACTTGAGCCACCTCCATTACCGCTTCAAAGTAAATAAATACTTTTTCTTTTTCTGAAATTGAAGCAACATCAAATTTCTTTCTATACCATGCTTGTCCTTGATAGTTTCTACCACCACTAGCATTTTTAGGTAACGTTTCTAAACCATGTGGTAAATTTGCAGCTTCCCAATTAGAATCATCAAAATTTATAGTTTTTGCTCCTTGGATATTCCCTTTATGAAAATGCCATCCTGAATTAAAGTTATATACCCCTTGGACTATTTAACACTTCGTAAAATCCAGCAGTAGAAAACTTATGCTGAGATAATAGTGTGTTAAAGACACAAACGACTATTAAATTAAATATTAGAATTGTTTTAGTAAATCTAAAAAAAAAGAATCATACCTATATCTTTTGATAAGTATGAAAGTAATCAAAATCATTAATTCATTCAATTAATCGTTTGCTTAAATTAAATATTTTCTCTTTAAGGCAAAAAAATACTTGATTTCTCAAGCATTTTTTTTAATATCAAAATATTTCTTTTAATGATGCAACTGTTTTTCTCCTTCTTGCATTGGTGTTACTTGAGTTGCATAATCTTGACCAGGTATTACATAGTCGTCTCCTTCTTCATTTGGTTTACTATAATCATAAGGCCATCTATACACTGTAGGAAGTTCTCCTGGCCAGTTTCCATGAACATGCTCTACAGGAGTTGTCCACTCTAAGGTATTAGATTTCCATGGGTTTTGAGGTGCCTTCTTACCATAAAACATAGAATGTATGAAGTTGTATAAGAAAAACAGTTGACCAAATGCTGTAAATAAAGCAAAGTATGTAATTAATTGATTTGTATCTGCTAAATCATCGAAGTATGGGAAATTAGTGTATGTATAATACCTACGAGGTAAACCTGCCATACCAACAAAATGCATTGGAAAGAATACTCCGTAAGCACCTATTGCTGTAATCCAAAAGTGAATATATCCTAAGTTTTTATTCATCATTTTACCATACATTTTTGGAAACCAATGATATACTCCTGCAAACAAACCATAAAGAGCTGAAATACCCATTACTAAGTGAAAATGTGCTACAACAAAATACGTATCGTGCACATTAATATCTAAAGTACTATCTCCTAATATAATTCCTGTAAGACCTCCTGTTATAAAAGTAGAAACTAAACCAATGGAAAATAACATTCCTGGATTAAATTGTAGATTACCTTTCCATAGCGTTGTAATATAATTAAAAGACTTTACCGCTGACGGAATTGCAATTAATAATGTGGTAAATGTAAATACTGATCCTAAGAATGGGTTCATCCCTGATACAAACATATGATGTCCCCATACTATAGTTGAAAGAAACGCAATAGCTATAATAGAACCAATCATTGCTCTATATCCAAAGATAGGCTTTCTAGAGTTTGTAGCAATTATTTCTGATGTGATTCCTAAAGCTGGTAATAATACAATATATACTTCTGGATGCCCTAAAAACCAAAATAAATGCTCAAATAATACAGGTGACCCTCCTTGATTATGTAAAACCTCTCCTTGTATAAAAATATCTCCTAAGAAAAAGGAAGTTCCAAAGCTTCTATCCATTATTAATAACAGTGCTGCCGATAATAATACTGGGAAAGATACTATACCAATAACTGCTGTGATAAAAAATGCCCAAATAGTTAAAGGTAATCTACTCATAGACATTCCCTTTGTTCTAAGATTAATTACTGTAACTACATAATTAAGGGAACCTATTAAAGAAGAGGCTATAAAAATAGCCATAGACGACAACCATAATGTCATTCCCAATCCAGATCCAGGCATTGCTTGTGGTAAAGCACTTAAAGGAGGATAAATTGTCCAACCTGCGGCGGCTGGCCCTGCTTCTACAAATAAGGAGAACACCATAATTATACTACTTAAGAAAAATAACCAATAGGAAACCATATTAAGGAAACCTGAAGCCATATCTCTTGCTCCAATTTGAAGTGGGATTAATAAATTACTAAATGTTCCACTTAAACCTGCGGTTAACACAAAAAACACCATTATTGTACCATGTATGGTAACTAAAGCTAGATATACATTTGGATCCATTACTCCTTCAGGTGCCCATTTGCCTAGTAACACCTCAAAAACTCCAAAGGATTGCTCTGGCCAAGCAATTTGCATTCTAAATAATAAAGACATGGCAATACCAATAATCCCCATCAACAAACCAGTAATTAAATACTGTTTTGAGATCATCTTATGGTCTTCACTAAAAATATATTTCGTGATGAAAGTTTCTTTGTGATGTCCGTGTGCTCCTGCTGACATATACGTAATTCTTTTTCTAATTATAATTTTATATCTAAGCTAAATTAAAATGGATAAGCAAGCAATAGTTTTTTAACATCTATTGCTTTTATATTCATAAACTATTTAGCAACTACTTGTTTAAATGTTTTCTGTTTTGCTATCCACTTATTGTAATCTTCTTCCGACTCTACTACAATCTTCATTTGCATGTTATAATGAGATGCCCCACATATTTTATTACATAATAAATAATAATCAAATTCATAAGGTTCTAACGCTTCTTCGCCTTTAGCTAATAAGTCTTTATTTTTATTTCTTCTTATACCATTAATGGTTTCTACTTTTTCAATCATAAAATCACTTGATCTCATTTCTTGAGTAGTTTTTATAGGGGTATAAGCAAATTCTGTAATCATTCCTGGAACTACATTCATCTGTGCTCTAAAAAAAGGCATATATGCAGAGTGTAAAACATCTTGCGAACGCATTTTGAAGACTACTTTTCTGTTTACAGGCAAATGCAATTCTGTAGTAACAATATCATCCATAGCGTAAGTATCCGAGGCATCAACCCCCAAAGTATTAACGCCTTCAATAAAGCGTACATTTGCTTTCCCTAATTCATTATCTGCACCTGCATAACGTGCTCTCCATGCAAATTGATATGCATATAATTCAACAACTAATGGGTCGTCTTCATCATTTACATCCATAATATCTGTCCAAGTATAAAGCCCATAAATAATTAGACCTGCAAGAGTAACAATTGGTATTCCTGTCCAAACTGCTTCTAACAGATTATTATCCGCAAAATAAGTAGCTTTATTTTCTTTACTTCCTCGATATTTAAACGCAAAAAAGTGTAACAAAAATTGTGTAATTACTTGTACAAACATAATTAACACTACCGATATTAACATCAAATTGTCATAATCCTTACCATGCTCCGAAGCTGTTTCTGGTAAAAAATAACTTCTATACGCTACAAAACAATAAATTATCATGGCATACATTGCTATTACAAACAATAGCATAATTTTTCCTTGATTTTTATTATCGTTATCGTTAGCAATTTGAGAATTATCATTTTTTCCTTGAGACAATTGGAAAATTTTTGATAATTGCCAAAACGTAACTCCTAATAAAGCTACTACTAATAAGACTAAAAAAATTGTCATTATAATATATCTTAATTTTTATACTTCTTTATTCTACTAATAATGGAAATGCTTACTTTCTTCTAAATACGGATTTCCTTTAGGCTCTAATGATGCTTTTGTTAATGCATTAAATACAATATAAATAAAAAGTCCTAGGAAGAAAAATAATGCTCCAATTTCTGCATATCCAATAAACCATGATTTTCCAACTGTAGCCGGCATAACCATATTGTAAATATCTAAATAATGTCCTAACAAAATTACAATACCTGCAATAACAATTAACCAATTAATACGCTTAAAGTCGGTATTAATTAAAACTAATACAGGAAATAAGAAATTCATTGCAACCATTCCAAAGAAAGGTAATTTAAAATCGTTAATACGTGTAATAAAATAAGTAACCTCTTCCGGGATGTTTGAATACCATATTAGCATAAATTGAGAGAACCATAAATAAGTCCAAAAAATACTAATACCAAACATAAATTTAGCTAAATCGTGAATATGACTATTATTAACTTTTGTTAAATATCCTTGTGATTTTAATACAATAGTAATTAAAGCAATTACAGTAATACCACTTACAAACATACTTGCAAATACATACCATCCAAACAACGTACTAAACCAATGTGGATCAAAACTCATAATCCAATCCCAAGACATCATTGATTCGGTATATATAAACACTACTAAAAATATAGCTGCTGCTTTAAAACTTTTCTTATACCATCTATTTCCTTGAGCATCGTCATCTTGATTTCTAGAAAACTTTACAGCAAAATAACGGTATGTATTCCAAAGTGCTAGATAAATAGCTGCTCTTATTAAAAAGAAAGGCACATTTAACCACCCTTGTTTTCCTTGTAATAATTCATCATGGGCAACAACATCTGCATCCATCCAAACAAATAAATGATTAATATGGAATCCTGATAATGCTAATAATATAAACATAATTATTCCCCCAGGTAATAAGTAGGCTGTAATACCTTCCATTACTCTAAATAAAATAGGAGACCAACCTGCTTGTGCTGCATTTTGAATAGCATAAAAGGCTAAAACACCTAATGCAATCATAAAGAAAAAGAACGCTGCAACATAAATTGCTGCCCAAGGCTTATTCTGATATTGATGTAAAACGTGTTCGTAATGCGCATTTCCGCTATGAGTGCCATGAGAAGCAACTTCTGAATGATGAGAATTATGATCGTCGTGTGCATGACCTGGCTCCGCATGACCGTTGTGATAATCCGTAGTAGCTTCGTGTACTCCTCCATGAGAGGCATGTGATGCTTCCAAGGCTTTAACATCTTCAATGCTATGTGGTGTTGTACTAAAACCTAGAACTAAACCAATTAAACCTAAAACAATAAATGCTAAGGAGATTGATTTTATATTTTTTGATAACTTATACATAACTTATAATAGCTATTTCTATTCGATTATTTTTTTCCCGTTTCCTTGTGTGAATGATGAGATTTACCACCAAGTAAATCTTTTTTACTGTAAGAAATTTTCTCTTTCTCTTCAGAAATTTCTTCTACAGCGATTTCTTCTTTATTAAGTTCTCTATTATCATTATCACTCGTATCTACTTCTATGGTATTTGTTTCAAGCATTAACAAATCTACAGCTTTAAGCTTAGTATTTTCTATAGAAACATTCTTATCCAATCTAGGTTTTTTTCCTTCTAAATCAGCTTTAAGTTTCTGAACATATTGAACAATCTTCCACCTATCATCAATACTTGTTTGAGAAGCATACGACCCCATGGAATTAATTCCATAATACATAACATGATAAATACTACCTTGTGTTATTGCTCTTCCTACATCGTCATAACTAGGTACTCCAAGAATTTTTTCACTCTTAACTAAATGTCCTTTCCCATTTCCCTTATCGCCATGACAAATAGCACAATAAATAGAGTACAATTGCTTACCTGCTTCTTGATTTGCTTTAGTATAAGGCAATGGATTTTTTAGTCCTGCTTTAGCTGCTTGATATCCTTCATTAGAGTTTTTATAATCGTAGGGCAACCATCCTCTGTGTACTGTCCCTTCCACAGGCTTTAATGCTTCTGATGTATTATTCTCTGCAAAAATTTCATTACTTTCATGTGAGCTGTAAGCTTCATAACCTACAGATTCATACATGTTAGGAAAGTACTGATAGTTACGACCACGTTTACTATTACAAGAAACTAACGCAACAGCTGCTAATACAAATAATGTCTTAATAGTTGTTTTCATATTAGTGTGCCTTATCTTTTAAATTAATCTCTACTGCGCCTGTTTTTTGCAAAAAGGCTTGTAGTTCTTCAACATCTTTCCCGTTAGCATCTACTTCTACTAAAAAGTGATCGTCGGTAGTACGCTCATCTGGGTTCTCTGCTTTTTTAAATGGCCATAATTTACTTCTCATATAAAAAGTAATAACCATTAAGTGTGCTGCAAAAAACACTGTAAGTTCAAACATAATAGGTACAAAAGCTGGTAAATTTTCAAGAAAACTAAAACTAGGTTTCCCTCCAATATTTTGCGGCCAATCATTAATCATAATGAAATTCATCATCGTTACCGCCACCGTCAATCCAACTAACCCATAAAGGAAAGAACAGATTGCTAAACGTGTATGAGGTAACCCCATTAATTTATCTAGCCCATGCACAGGAAAAGGTGTATATACCTCTTCAATATGATAGTGCTTAATTTGTAGTGCTTTTACAGCATCCATTAAAACCTCGTCGTCAAGGTAATAAGCATGAATTACTTTTGAAGCCATATTCAATAGTTAATTTATATATTAGTGATGATCGTCGTGGCTTTCACCTAACAATTCTACAATCCCTTCTGCTCTCTCGTAAGTTGGTTTCCCAGCTTCTCTTAATTTTTTATATTTCTCACCTGAAGATTTTAAAATTGATTTTACTTCTGCCTGTGCAATAACAGGGAATGTACGTGCATATAACAAAAATAATACAAAGAAAAAACCAATAGTTCCTATAAATATTCCAATATCTACAAATGTAGGAGAAAACATTGTCCAAGAAGATGGTAAGTAATCTCTATGTAATGATGTTACAATAATTACAAAACGCTCAAACCACATTCCTATATTTACTACAATTGAAATAGCAAAAGAAAACATTATACTTCTTCTTAGTTTAGGTATCCACATAAATTGTGGAGAAAACACATTACAAGTCATCATTGCCCAATACGCCCAAGCATAGGGCCCTGTTGCTCTATTTAAAAAAGCATATTGCTCATATTCTACTCCAGAATACCATGCTACAAATAATTCGGTGATATATGCTACACCTACTATAGAACCTGTAATCATAATTACAATGTTCATCAATTCGATATGCTGTAGTGTAATATAATTTTCCAAACTTACTACTTTACGCATTATAATAAGTAATGTATTTACCATTGCAAATCCAGAGAAAATTGCTCCTGCAACAAAATATGGAGGGAAAATAGTGGTATGCCAACCTGGAATTACCGACGTTGCAAAGTCAAAAGACACAATAGTATGTACCGAAAGTACTAAAGGTGTTGCTAAACCTGCTAATACTAAAGATACTTCTTCAAAGCGTTGCCAATCTTTAGCTCTACCCGACCAACCAAAAGATAATATCCCATAAATCTTTTTAGCAAATGGAGTTACCGCTCTATCTCTAATCATTGCAAAATCTGGCAATAAACCTGTCCACCAAAAAACTAATGAAACTGATAAATATGTTGAAATTGCAAATACATCCCACAATAATGGAGAATTAAAGTTTACCCACAATGAGCCAAATTGATTTGGAATAGGCAATACCCAATAAGCTAACCATGGACGTCCCATATGTATTATTGGAAATAGACCTGCTTGAACTACCGAGAAGATAGTCATTGCCTCCGCAGAACGGTTAATTGCCATACGCCATTTCTGACGAAATAACAAAAGTACTGCCGAAATCAAAGTCCCCGCATGGCCAATACCTACCCACCATACAAAATTAGTGATATCCCAGGCCCAACCAACGGTTTTATTTAATCCCCATGTACCGATTCCGGTAGACACAGTATAAGTTATACAACCCAATCCCCAGGCAAATGCTATCAAGGCAATTGAAAAAACAATCCACCATTGTTTATTAGCTTTCCCTTCTACAGGTGCTACCACGTCCAAAGTAACGTCGTGGTAACCTTTATCGCCAGTTACAAGGGGTCTTCGTATAGGTGCTTCGTAATGAGACATAATATACTATCTAATTAATTCTTTATTATTATTAAGCTTCTTTTGTATTACGTACTTTCACTTGATATTGAACATTAGGCTTTGTACCCACATGCTCTAATAAATGATACATACGATCTCCTTCTAAAGATTTTGCTACGCTACTTTCTTTGTCATTAATATCTCCAAACGTTATTGCGCCTGTACTACATGCATTAGAACAAGCTGTTGCAAAATCTCCTGTTTTTACTGGACGACCATCTCGTTTTGCATCCAAAATTGTTTTTTGTGTCATTTGCATACACATAGAACATTTTTCCATTACACCACGAGACCTTACCGTTACATCTGGGTTCACTACCATACGCCCTAAGTCATTATTCATATGAAAATCAAACTCATCGTTACCATTATACAAGAACCAATTAAAACGTCTTACTTTATAAGGGCAGTTATTTGCACAATATCTCGTACCTACACAGCGATTATACGCCATATGATTTTGACCTTGACGACCATGTGAAGTTGCCGCTACAGGACAAACTGTTTCACAAGGAGCATGATTACAGTGTTGACACATTACTGGTTGAAATGCTACCTGAGGATTTTCTGATGGCTCTTCCATACTTCCAAATCCAGATAAACTCTCTCCTAAACCAGAGAAACCTTCTTTCTTAGCATTATCTCCTTCAAAAGTTTCTTCTGAAGAATAATATCTATCTATTCTTAACCAGTGCATATCGCGTGAACGACGGACTTCTGATTTTCCTACAACAGGCACATTATTTTCTGCATGACAAGCTACCACACAAGCCCCACAACCTGTACACCCATTAAGATCTATAGATAAATTAAAGTGATGTCCTACTGTGCGATCAAATTCGTCCCATAAATCTACATCTGGTGAAGTAACAGGGGTTTCTGTATGATCTAAAGAAACTTGAGGAATAGCATTATAATGTGACTTATCTTTAGTATTAAAAATTTCTAAAGTAGTTTCTTTTATAATATCTCCACGTCCCATTAAAGTACGCTGCAACTGCACACAAGCAAATTCATGTTCTCCACTTACTTTTTCTACAACTACAGACTGAACTGCTTTTTGATTTTTATATAAGTTATAAGCATTTACACCTACTTGCATCTCTTCTTTCAAACCCTGCTTACGCCCGTAACCTAAAGCCAAACCTACAGAACCTTCTGCCTGTCCTGGCTGAATAATTACTGGCACGTTTTCCAAAGTGACTCCTCCTACTGTAACATTAGCCAAACTTCCATTTAATGCCCCATTAGCTACATTTCTATTTTCTAATCCTAAATTTGAAGCATCTTTTTTAGAAACTAATAAATAGTTATCCCAAGAAGCTCGTGTTAAAGGGTCTGGTAATTCTTGCAACCAAGGATTATTGGCTTGTTGACCATCACCCATTGCTGTTTTGGTGTACAACGTCAATTCTAAACCATCTGACTTATTAAATGATAACGAAGGCAATGTGAAATTCGCTTCTAAAATTTCGTTTGTATCTGTCACAAAAACACCATCGTGTAATGCCTTATTATAGGACTTACCTCCTAAGATAGATGTTTTCCAGTTTTCCTTTATATATTTATCAAAAGTTAACGAAGAACCTACTAACTTTAACAAAGTGTCTTGAAATTGCCTTGTATTAAACAAAGGACGAATTGCAGGTTGCATTAAACCATAAACACCTTTGTTTATTTCTGTATCTCCCCAAGATTCTAAATAATGCGGGGTAGTTGCCACAAATTCACACAAAGATGCTGTTTCATCTGCCGTCGAAGCAAAAGAAACTGTTAAACCAACTTTCTTTAATCCCTTTACAAAATCAGAAGAATTTGGCAATGAATACACAGGGTTTGTGCCAGCTATTAAAATAGCTCCTATTTGCCCTGTATTCATTTCTTTTACGAGATTATCTATTTTCAAAACATCGCCTTGAGATGTCAATTTAGGAGAAGACGCATTAAAAGCCCTACTCCTTAAAGCATTATTAATAGCCAAAGCCATTAATTGAGCGTCTTTATCTTGAATTCCCGTAACCAAAACACCATTATTACCCGCAGAAGCTAACTCCTTAGATATTTTAAGAGCTAACTTAGAACTATCTGAAGATACATTAACCGAATTCTTAGTAACATAACCATATATCGCTGCTAAAACTTCTTTTTGTTTGGAAGGCTTAATCGGGTATCTTTTATCTGCATTAGCTCCGGACAAAGTCATATTAGCCTCAACCTGAATGTGGTGCGACATTTTTCCATTAGAAGGAACACGTCCTTTTGCATAATCAGACTCATAACCCCCTCCTTGCCAATCTCCTAAAAAATCAGCACCAATAGCAACAATAATATTTGCCTTAGAAAAATCGTAATTTGCTAAGCCTCTCACTCCATAAACCTCTTCATAAGCTGCTACAGCTTCCGAATTCGAGACAGCGTCATAAACCACATGGGATACATTAGATTTCGTTGCTATAAATTCAGAAATAAGTTTATTTGTTGATGGACTAGCAAAGGTTTGAGTTAACAACACCACCTTACCTTTAGCCTCCGCTAATTTCCCAGACAACACACGATCAAAAGTCAACCAATTACTTGGCTTTCCTCCTATTTGAGGTGTTTTTAATCGGTTAGAGTCATACATTGATAATACTGATGCGTGTACACGTGCATTTGCAGATCCATTAGCTCCCGCCAAACGATTACTCTCAATCTTAATAGGCCTTCCTTCTCTTGTCTTCACTAAAACATTAGCAAAATCAAAACCATCTGCAATGGTAGTCGCGTAATAATTGGCTACACCTGGAACAATTTGCTCTGGTTGCACCACATAAGGAATAGATTTTATCACAGGACCTTCGCAAGCAGCTAAAGTAGCTGCTGCAGTACTAAAACCAACATACTTTAAGAAATCTCTACGCGATGTAGAAGAATCATCAAGCGCCTCCTTATCTTCTAAAAAACCTTCTACAGGAAGTACTTCAGAAAACTCGTTTTGTTTTAGCGCCTCAACCATAGAACTATCTTTTAGCTCCTCAACACTAGACCAGTATTTCTTGTTTGATGACATATATTTAATTATTTACTTCTTATCTTATTAAATTTTGAAGCTCAATATTACTAGAGCGCACACTTTTTAAACAAATATCACCTAATTAATAATGACATTTACCACATTCCAAACCACCCATTTGGGCAGCCGTCAATTTATCTACACCATATTTTTTAGAAAGCTGTTCATGTATTTTTTCATAATACTCATTACCTTCCACCTTAACATTTGTTTCTCTATGACAATTAATACACCATCCCATAGTTAATGGCGAGTATTGATACATAATTTCCATCTCCTCTACTGGACCATGACATTTTTGACACGCAACACCACCAACCATAACATGTTGAGAGTGATTAAAATATGCGAAATCTGGTAAATTATGAATACGAATCCATTTTACAGGCTTACTTTCTTCTGTATATGCTTGTTTCTCTGGATTCCAACCTGTTGCTTTATAAAGTTTTTTAATTTGATCATTATAATTTACCCCATACTCTTTCAAGCCTTCTGCCTGAGTAGCCTCTGCTACTTCACTAATAGACTTATGACAATTCATACAAACATTAAGCGAAGGAATTCCCGAATGCTTGGACACTCTTGCCGAAGAGTGACAATACTTACACTCTATTTTATTAACTCCCGCATGGATTCTATGCGAATAATGGATTGGCTGTACTGGCTCGTAACCTTGATCCACACCTACCTGCATCAAATATCCATAAACAAAATAAGCACTTAATAACAGCATAAATATAGCCGAAACCAACAACAAGAATTGATTATCAAGGAACGCTTTCCACAAGGGTTTCCTTTGCTCCTTTACAGGCAACTCTATATTATTTTGATTTGCAAAATTTCGCAATGTCTTGTTTACCAAAAACAACACTAGTACTAACACCACAAGCACCAAAGCCAACAAGCCTAAAACTATATTAGCTTCGACACCCGACGACGACTCGGAATCTCTACTAGGTTGACCCGACTGACCACCTACAACACTTTGAGACGGAGCAGCCTTTGGCTCCATAACATAAGCTAAAATATTATCAATATCTGCATTTGACAACTGAGGAAAGGCATTCATAGCCACCTTATTATATTCTTCAAAAATAGCTACCGCTTCTGAATCACCAGAAGCTATTAAAGCCGAGCTGTTTTTTACCCACTTGTAAATCCATTCTGTGCTATGTCTTTCCGTTACACCAAATAGAGCAGGGCCTGTAGCTTTTTTATATCTTTTGTGACATGCTGCACACAAAGAATTAAACAATTCTTTTCCTTTCTTAGGATCTGCTTCCTGAGCTTGAGTGACAGTAAACGTTGAAGAAAACGTAAGTAGAAATGCAATAGCTAGGAATAATCTTGAAATTGAATTTCGGTGTGTTACCTTTTTCATAAATACTTATAGAGTTATCATCTAAATTTGACATTTGTTTTGTTTCAAAAAAACTCAAAAAAACGCCTTTTTATTCTTCAGACAAAAGTACTTAATTAACTCGGTTTCCAAAATGACTATGATTGCATAAAAACAATTTATAAAAATTCTAAATAAGGGTTTTGGTCTGTATTTTTAACTTTTACTTACATTTACAAAAATAAATTTTCAACTTTATATGAACTCTTTTAAAACCATCCTTTCTTTTCTTCTTTTTTTAATTATATCTAATAGTCTTGCAGCACAAAACAATATTCTAAATCAAGCAGAAGGCTCTACAAGCATTAGTATGCATCCAAATATTGAAAAACTGGTACGTACAAAGTTTTCTGAGAAGTATGGAGATTATTACAAAATTCAATTGTTTTACGGAAATCTAGACAAAGCTCACAATACTTTAAACAAATTCAACAAAAGCTTTTCTGAATGGCCTGGAAAAATATTATTTGAAACTCCTAATTACAAAGTATGGGTAGGCGATTATAGAACTCGACTAGAAGCCGATAGGGCATTACTACGAATTCGCAAAGAATTTCCATCTGCTTTTATTTTCAAACCAAAAAATAACAAGTCCTAAAATGGATAGTTAATCCCAACATTAAACACCACCTTATCAAAACTCACATCGGTTAACCATCGTTTTTCTGGAAGTGATGCTGGATTATGAGTCTTAACAGCCATATCTAATCGAAATACAAAAAAAGAAAAATCGTATCTAAAACCTAACCCTGTACCTAAAGCCAATTCTTCTAGATCTTTAATTCCCGAAAAGGTTACATCTTCTTCATCTTCAAAATCGTCTAAAACATTCCAAATATTTCCAATATCCGCAAATAGCGCCCCTTTAAAATCACCTAATATTCTAAAACGATATTCTAAATTAAAAGCTAGTTTAAAATTAGCTTCGTTAAACTCATTTCTTCCCGAACTACTTCCTGGCCCTAAATCGTAAGCTATCCAAGCACGATTGTCATTAGAACCACCTCCAAAATAACTTTGAGAAAAAGGCACCGAACTGGAATTTCCATAAGGAATAGCTATTCCCCCAAAAGCTCTAACAGCAACAATATTATCGCTACCTAAATCCCAATGTTTAATTAATTCTGCTTCTGTTTTTACAAATTGAGAAAACACTACATTAAAAACAGAAAACTCGCCATCTTCATTCTTTGGAGCTTCTGCTATTTCTGCTATACTAGACAGCAATGCTCCTGCTGTTTCAAAACGCATTCTAAATCGAGTAAAATCTTCGTCGTATAGATTTTTACGTGTATCCTTAACAAAACTATAATTGGTACTTAGTATTAAGTTATCTTCGGTAAGTCTATCTCTACGTTCTGCTAAATTTCTTAAGTCTATAATATTTTCATTAGAAAGCCCACTTATATTTCCTTGCAAAGCCTCACTTAAAAAACCACTTACAGTAGATGGGATAGTCAAACTCCCGTTTTCAAAAAACTCACTATCTTCCAACAAAACCCTTTTAGCTATCTCATTTACTCTATTAAAGGAATTTCTATATATATTAAAATAGTTAGAAGAATTTAAATTTCTTACATATTGCAAGTCTAGTAAATTTAACTCGTTAGATATTTTTCGATTAGGTTTCCATTTATACCCTAAAGTTCCAGTAACATTCTCCTTATCTAACCCAATATTTCTTTGCAAGCTAACTCCTAAAGTAAGGGTTGTTAATGGCACACTAGACTTTTTTATAAACTTTTCTGTATTAAATGGAAAAACTATTCTTGGAAATTTTAGTTTAGCATCTAACCCAAACTCAGATATATTAAAAAAGCGATTATCGCTAATTGCTACATCTTGAGACGATCCTAAGCTACTCCTTGCCGCTATTTCAAAAGTTTCTGCTCTTCTAAAAAAATTACGAATACTTAACGAGCTCTCTAAGCCAATACCTACATCTTGTATTGGAGATGTGGTTACGTTAAAATCTACTCCAAAAGCATATTTTTTTCGAGAAACCAAATATATTGATGTAATTAGCCCATTGGTAACATTAGGATCTTTAACAAAGCTAATTGTTGGGTATTTAAAGACTCCTAAATTATTAATTGCACTATACGTTAACGCCCTATCTTCGTCCTTATATATTGCATTAGACACTAAAAAAACAGCATTAGTAATTGCTTTTTCCTTGTATTTTAATTCCCCAGAACTATATAGTTCAAAGCCATTGTAAAAAGTAGTATCGGTATATTTTTCAAACTTTTCTTGACCATTGATATTAACATAAATTTTTATTCGGCTTAATCTATATACATAAAAGGGGTTATTATTTATTAATATTCCTTCTTTTTGTTTACTAGGCGCATCTATATTTAATCTTAACTTAATATTTTTATTGGTATTTATAGTATCTGCATCGAATTTCACGTAATCTTTTTCAAAATAAAATAGCCCTTGACTCCTAAAATCTTTTGTTATCCTATTTCTCTCTAATTCTAAATCAAAAGTATTGTATTGCTCTCCTACCTTTACATAAGACTTTCTTATATTTCGTTTATAAATAGAATCGGCTGATTTAGAGGATATATTGGTTTCGAAAGAACTTACTATGTAAGGAGAATGCGTAGTAACAAAATAATTAGCGGAAGCTTTTAACGAATCTTCTTTTACCACTTCATATTCGGAAGACACATTAAACCAACCACGATTCCAAAAAAAACCTTCTAAGCGTTTTTTAGACTTCTTAGTTTTGCTTTCTTCTAATATCGTTGGTTGCTCTCCTGTATGTTTTATCCACTCATTAAAATCATATTTACGCGCCACATATCGATTTAATTGTTTTTTTGACAATAGACGACGTAAAAAATCTTTTCTTGATTTATTATTATTTAGTTTCGATAGATATACTGAATCGGCGTTTTCTCTTGCTAAATTATAAATATGCAATTTTAGTGGTGTTCCTAAAACTTTTTGATTAGGCTTTTGTATTAAATAATTGTAAAGTTTTTTGTTTTTTGTTTTTTCTCCATTTACATAAATGGAGTTTTTAGTAAGCAAGTATTGGCCTTCATTTATTTTTTTAACTGAATTACAATTAGAAAAAAGTAAGCCAACCAACGTAATTAATATTATTTTTACGAAAATCTTTTGCAAGTAAATGAGATTGTATTTTAAGTAAATCAAAGGTAAACTATTTGTATGGTTACAAAAAACCAAAAAAAACTAATCCGAAGTTTAAAATTAAAAAAAAACCGCAAAACTCATCGGCTTTTTGTAGCAGAAGGAATTAAGGTTATTAATGAATTTTTAGAGGCTTCTATGCCTATAGAAAGTTTATACTGTTTAGCTGAAGCAGTTAACTTATTTCCAAAAGCTTCAAAAAAAACAATTCAAGAAATTTCTCTTAATGATTTAAAACAATTATCTTTTTTAAGTACTCCACAAAAGGCCATTGCTCTATTTAAAATTCCTTTATTTAACAACCCTAATCCTAATACAGAATTACAACTAGCGTTAGACGATGTTAAAGATCCTGGTAATTTAGGTACAATTATTAGGCTTTGTGATTGGTTTGGAATTAATCAACTTATTTGCTCTGAAAACACTGTAGATTGCTTTAACCCTAAAGTTATACAAGCTACCATGGGTTCTATTGCTAGAGTAAATATTACTTATACTAATTTAATAAATTACATTAAACAATCCTCTCTTCCTGTTTTTGGCACTTTTATGAATGGCGAAAACATTTATACGACTCCACTCCCTTCCGAAGGAATTTTAGTAATGGGCAACGAAGCGAATGGTATATCGCCTACTATTGAATCTTTAACAACAACCAAAATAAATATTCCTAGATTTGGCACACTTCAAAAAGCCGAAAGCCTTAATGTTGCTACAGCTACTTCTATTTTACTAAGTGAATTTAAAAGCAATCTACACCGAAAAGAAAAGTAATACCGTAAAGCTTATTTAAAATTTTAAACTTAACGTATATTTACGCTTTATTTAAAATATAAGTTTTATGTCTCAAATAGCAGCGTTACAAGCCGTTTCGCCAATAGATGGTCGTTATACCTCAAAAACAAAAGCGTTAAGTTCATATTTTAGTGAAGAAGCCCTAATCAAATACCGAATAAGAGTAGAAATTGAATATTTCATTGCTTTATGTGAAATTCCATTACCTCAATTACAAGGAATTGATTCCGCTATTTTTTCAAAGCTTAGAAATTTATATCTTAATTTCAACTCCAAAGACGCACTTCGTATTAAAGAGATTGAAAGTGTTACTAACCACGACGTAAAAGCTGTTGAATACTTTATTAAAGAAGAGTTTGACAAACTTAACTTACAGAAATACAAAGAATTTATTCATTTTGGATTAACCTCTCAAGACGTAAATAATACGGCTATACCATTAAGTATTAAAGAGGCTTTAAATGATGTATATATTCCAACTTACACTCAATTAGAACAAAAAATAGATTCTTTATCAAACGACTGGGCAAATATCCCTTTATTAGCACGAACGCATGGACAGCCTGCTTCTCCAACGCGCTTAGGAAAAGAGTTTAAAGTATATGTAGTTCGCCTAAAAGAACAATTTAAACAACTAGCTAGCATTCCTAATGCTGCTAAATTTGGTGGTGCTACTGGAAACTTTAATGCTCATTTTGTTGCGTATCCGTCTATAGATTGGAAAGCTTTTGGGTCTAAATTTGTGCAAGAAAAATTAGGTTTACATCATTCTTTCCCTACCACACAGATTGAACATTACGACCACATGGCTTCTCTATTTGATGCTTTAAAACGTATAAATACCATCCTGTTAGATTTAGATAGAGATATTTGGACTTATGTTTCTATGGATTATTTTAAACAAAAAATAAAAAAAGGCGAAGTGGGATCATCTGCAATGCCGCATAAAGTAAATCCTATTGATTTCGAAAATAGTGAAGGAAATATTGGTATTGCTAACGCCCTTTTTGAACATTTATCCGCAAAACTTCCTGTAAGTCGTTTGCAACGCGATTTAACAGACAGCACCGTATTACGTAATATTGGCGTTCCTATAGGACATACATTAATTGCTTTTCAAGCCACTTTAAAAGGTTTAGGCAAATTGTTATTAAATGAAGATAGACTAGCTCAAGATCTTGAAAATAACTGGGCTGTTGCAGCAGAAGCTATTCAAACCATTCTTCGAAGAGAGGCCTATCCTAACCCCTATGAAGCTTTAAAAGGCTTAACAAGAACCAATGAAAAAATTAATGCTAAAAGCATTGCTAATTTTATTGAAACTTTAGAGGTTTCTGATACTATCAAAAAAGAATTAAAACAAATTACCCCCTCTAATTACACTGGAATATAATTTTACTTAGTAACAACCATAATTTATTAACGCTGTGGTTTTAAAAATTACAGCGTTTATTTTTTTAATATAAATTGTAATGCTTTGCGAAGGGCTGGAAATTCAAACAAAAAACCTTCTGCTTCTATTTTAGCACTGCTTACTCTTTGACTTTCTAACAACACCGCACTCATTTTCCCAAATAGTAACTTAGTTACTATTTTTGGAATATTAGGCAACCATATAGGTTTTTGCAACAAAGATGCGCAACATACTATTAACTTATTTTGAGTAACTGCATTAGGCGATACTGCGTTGTACACTCCTGTTAATTGTTTTTCTGAAACCAACATAAAAATAGAAGCTAAATCTTTAACATGTATCCAACTTTGCCATTGATTGCCTTTTCCAAAAGCTGTACCTATATACCACTTTATTGGATTTACTAATTGCGGCAAAGCCCCTTCTTTTCCATCTAACACTAACCCTATTCTAATTTTAGAAACTTTAACTCCTAATTTTGTAAATTGATTTGCTGATTGCTCCCACAAATTAACAACTTCCGACAAAAAAGAGTTTTCTGCTACTGGAGATTCTTCTATATAATATTCTGTTAAAGAATCCTTATATACTCCTATAGCACTCGCCGACACAAAATGTACCACTTGATGTTCTATTTGAGAAAGACTTTTTTTTATTAAATTTGCAGAGTCTATACGACTATTAATTATTTCTTTTTGGTAAGATTTAGTCCACCTTTTAGCTATACTAGCCCCTGCAAGGTGTATTATAGTAGTTACTCCTAAAAACACATCTGTATTAATATAACCTGTTCTAGGATTCCATAAAAATCCTTTATACTGTTCTGTATTTTGAATTTTATTTTTTGAAGTAGTAAGATAATGAACCGTGATATTCTTTTCCCTGCATTTTTGTACAATATGTTTTCCAACAAATCCTGTAGCACCTGTAATTAAATATACCATAGCTTAATTATATCCCTAAAATAAAGAACTACAACTACACTAGGGTTTTATTTATACATTTTAACATTATTTACTTAAAAAAAGAATCTACAAATTCAAATTTATTAAACACTTGCAAATCCTCTATTCCCTCACCTACTCCAATATACTTTACTGGAATTTTAAATTGGTCACTTATACCAATTACCACACCTCCTTTAGCGGTACCATCCAACTTAGTAATTGCCAAACTGGTCACATCTGTTGCTGCCGTAAATTGCTTAGCCTGCTCAAAGGCATTTTGCCCTGTAGACCCATCTAAAACCAACAATACATCGTGAGGAGCGTTTGGTAATACTTTTTGCATTACTTTTTTCACTTTCGTTAGTTCATTCATTAAGTTTATCTTATTATGCAACCTTCCTGCAGTATCTATAATAACAACATCTGCACCTTGCGCAACCCCCGAACTAAGAGCATCATAAGCTACCGAAGCAGGATCACTTCCCATAACTTGCTTTACAATTGGAACATCTACCCGATCTGCCCATACTTGTAATTGATCTATAGCTGCTGCTCTAAAAGTATCCGCAGCACCCAAAACAACATTTAAACCTTTCTTTTTTAATTGATAAGCTAATTTACCAATAGTAGTTGTTTTGCCCGCTCCATTTACTCCTACAACCATTAACACATAAGGCTTCTTGTTTTCTGGAATTATAAAATCAACAGCTTCTCCATTATTACTCTCGGAAAGCAAACCTGCTATTTCTTCTTTCAAAATAGCATCTAACTCCGATGTTCCTAAGTACTTATCTCTTGCAACCCGTTCCTCGATTCGATCAATAATTTTAACCGTAGTTTTTATACCAACATCACTGGTTACTAAGACCTCTTCTAGCTCATCCAAAACACTTTCATCTATTTTAGACTTTCCTGCAACTGCCTTTCCTAATTTATTAAAAAAGTTAGTCTTTGTTTTTTCTAATCCTTTATTTAGGGTTTCTTTTTTTTGAGAAGAAAAAATTTTTTTAAAAAGATTCATATTCAATATATTGGTATCGTAAATCTATAACTATTTGTAGTTATATCTAATCTTACGATTTAAAAAGTTATTTAAGCAAAATTCGATAAAAAAGAATTACTTTAATTGTTAAACAAATAACAATTAAAGCAAAAAAAGCCATTCGTTATGAATGGCTTTAGTTTTGTTTTGAAATGATTACTTCTTTAAGAAGTCATTAACTGCATCTGGAGCCATAATTGACTCTACAAATGTATAAGCTCCTGTTTTTGGAGATTTCACCATTTTAATAGCTTTTGTTAATCTCTTTGAACCTGTTTGTAATGTTGCTACTGATTTCTTAGCCATAACGTATTATTTTATTTCTTTATGAATAGTCATACGCTTAAGAATAGGATTGAATTTTCTAATTTCAATCCTATCTGGCGTGTTCTTTTTATTTTTTGTTGTAATATATCTTGAAGTCCCTGGTAGTCCTGATTCTTTATGTTCAGTACATTCTAATATAACCTGGATTCTGTTTCCTTTTTTTGCCATGATGCCTTATTTTATCCTTACTAAGGATTATTTAGTGTAAATACCTTTTTTTCTAGACTCCTCAAGAGCGGCTGATATTCCAATTTTATTAATCGTCTTTAATGCAGAAGTTGCTACTTTTAAAGTAATCCATTCTCCTGTCTCAGGAATAAAAAAACGTTTTTTAATTAAATTTGCATTAAACTTACGTTTTGTTTTATTCATTGCGTGAGAAACATTATTTCCCACCATTGCTTTCTTTCCAGTTAACTCACAAACTCTTGACATGATTGTATCTTTTGTATTATTTCAAAACAGGGTGCAAATTAACGAATTTTAAATGCTTCCTGCAAATAGTTTTTCTTATTTATTTATAAAAAATTTCACACTGAAATATTTATCTCATAACAGACCCTTTTAATCTAAGCTTAAATATTTTAAAACCTCTTCTTTTAACAACTCTAACGATTTATTAGTAGCTTTACCAATAGTCCGTTTACGATGGTTGCTAAAAACAAATTGCTTACTCACTATTGTTGTCGGCGTTCCTATTGCTATACAAACCGTCCCCACTTCCGCATCACTATCGCCTTTATCTGGACCTGCATTACCTGTAGTTGCTATAGAAAAGTCTGTATTAAACATCTTTTTTGATTGTATTGCCATTGCTTCTGCCACCTCTGTGCTCACTACTGAATACTTATCTATAATTTCGGAATCCACACCTAAAACACCACTTTTAACCTCTGTAGCATACGGCACCATACTCCCTTTAAAATAACTCGAAGCCCCTTCCATAGACACAAAAGCATTAGCTATTTTCCCACCTGTACAACTTTCAACCAAAGACAAACTCAACTTATTTTTAGTTAATAAATTCGCTATTACCCTTTCCAAACTCTCGTCATCATCGTACCCTACAATAATATCCCCAAGAAGCACTTCTAGTTTTTTTACCGCTATAGCAATTCCATTTTCCAGAAGTTTTTTATCGCCTCCTCTAGCCGAAAGACGTAAACGGACCCTACCTAAATTAGGTAAATAGGCTAATTTTAAATACTTAGGAAGTTTATCCTCCCACTCTTCTATCATTTCTGCTAAACGACTTTCTCCAACACCATAGGTTAGAATGGTCTTGTGTATAATAAAAGGACATTTAAATTGTTTTTGAATTTTTGGTAAGGTGTAATTGGATAAAATAGCTTTCATTTCAAAAGGAACTCCTGGCATAGAAATAAAAACAGTTTTTTGATGCAAAATCCACATCCCTGGTGCGGTACCAAATTCGTTATGCAAGACTTTTGCTTTTGAAGGAAGCATTGCCTGCATTCTATTAATTTCTGATATTGGGCTCTTTATATACTTATCAAATAAACTTTCGACATGAGCTAACACTTCATCATTCATTACCAAAACATCATCAAAATACTCACAAAAAGTATGTTTAGTAATATCATCCTTTGTTGGACCTAAACCTCCAGTAACTATTACGATATCGACTCTTGATTGCGCTTCTTTTAACGCACTTAAAATATGCTTCTTATCATCTCTTACAGAGCTAATTTGATGAACATCTACTCCTATCTTATTTAACTCTACTCCTATAAAAGCAGAATTGGTATCTACTATCTGACCAATTAAAATTTCATCGCCAATAGTTATTATTTCTGCCGTCATTATTATTTTTTAAAATCGTTTTCTAATTGTTTTAATGCTTTATACGCCATATCCTTTATATAAGAAAGAGAGGGTTTAGCCTCGTCTTGCTCAATCTCTCCTTCGCTCCAAGATTCAATTAACCGCACATGATCTACCACATCTATCCCAAATAACAAAAAATTAGGTTTCATTTTATGTGCGCTTTGATAAGCATTATTAGCGTCATTTTTTTCTACAGCATCAGACATTTTTTGTAAATCTATTGGAATCTCTTCTAAAAATGTATCCACCAAAACCCGAACAAAACTCTCATCTCCATCTGCTAATTCCAAAACACTCTTCAAACTATATAGCTTATCCATAATTTATTGCACTTTACTTAACTTTAAAATTAAATAACTCTTCCCCTTCCAAATACCCTTTTAATTGATCATTTTCCTTAACTCTCGAGACTCCAGAAGGTGTTCCTGTAAATATAATATCTCCAATTTTTAAGGTGAAATACTTAGAAGCATAGGCTATTAATTCGTCTACACTCCTAATCATTAAATTTGTGTTTTCACTCTGAATCACATCTTCATTTTTATGAAGTTCTATTTGCAGATTATTAATATTATTAAACTTTGTCTTCGAAACCCATTTTCCTATAACAGTTGCTCCATCAAAGGATTTAGCGCATTCCCAAGGCATTCCTTGAGAACTCAATTTTTGTTGAACATCTCTCGCTGTAAAATCTACCCCCACACTAACTTCTTCGTAATATTTATGTGCAAATTTAGAATCTATATGCTTCCCTACTTTATTTATTTTAACAATAAATTCAATTTCATGATGTATATCACTACTGAAGTCTGGAATAAAGAAAGGTTGTTTTTTTAATAAAATAGAAGTATCAGGTTTTATAAACAACAAAGGATCTTCTGGAACTGTATTTCCTAGTTCTTCCGCATGGGCAGCATAATTTCTTGCAAAACAAATAATCTTCATACTTATTAATTTAAGCATTAAACTTCCTCAATCGAATAGCTGTTAATACTTTTTTAGTGTATAATGGAAAATCTGCATTTTGAATCCAACCAAAATACCCTGGCTCACTATCCAACACCTCCTCAACAACTCTATTTTTATGCTTCCCAAAAGTAAACACTTCTTTACCCTCTTCATTATAAGCTATAAATCCCGCAAAATCTGCTGTTTTACGTCTAGAACTAAATTCTGCCAAAAACTTCATATCATTCTCCAAATCTGGATACTTATCTAACTGAGAACATAACACTTCATATGTTGCTAAAGTATCTGCTTCTGCACTATGAGCATTAGTCAAATCTTTATCGCAATAAAACTTATATGCAGCAACTAAAGTACGTTGTTCCATTTTATGAAAAATATTCTGAATATCAACAGCTACTGTAGAATCCATATCAAAATCCACATTTACTCTAAGCATTTCTTCTGCTAACAAAGGGATATCAAACTTATTAGAATTAAAACCCGCTAAATCACACCCCTTAATCATTTTATGAATTTGATCTGCCAATTGTTTAAAAGTTGGCTCATTTGCTATTTTTTCGTTAGTTATACCATGCACTGCAGTAGTTTCTGCCGGAATGGGCATTTCAGGATTAACCAGCCATGTCTTACTTTCTTTATTCCCATTAGGAAAAACTTTTAAAATCGAAATTTCAACGATTCTATCTTTAGAAATGTTTATTCCTGTAGTCTCCAAATCAAAAAAACAAATGGGACGTGTTAATTTTAAATCCATAATTATATTTAGTAATAAGTAAAATTAGTGTTTTTACTTTTTTAATAATTCCATGTTCTTAAATTATTTTAAGCAATAATCTAAAATAAAACTTATTTACCCTTAAATAATCTGTTTAAAATTCAAAACAAGATACTGATTAAAATAATTTAAAGACAACAATTAACACACACTAAATACCAAAACATTTTACCTCAAAGTTTTCAATTATTCTTTTTGTGTATTGATGATATCAGCTAAGATTAAGAAATAGAAAAAAGAGAAAAAGGACTTTTTAAACCAATTAAACAACTACAAGCACAACTAAATCCTAGACAAAAAATCACATTTTATAGACAAACAACAAAAACAAACCCATAATTAAACAACTCAACAGTCGAAGTATTACAAAAAACTCATGAAAATTACCTTTTTTATATTTAAAATATTGAATATCAATTATTTAAAATATAAAAAAACAACACTTAAATTTAATTAAAAACAAACTAATTCAACAAAAATTCATCAACTAAACAAACAATCAGTTAAAGAATTAACACATATATATATATTTTCTCTTATTTATATTAATTTTTTTTGTTTCTTTATACTTGAATTATTTTTAACTAAAACGTTATATTTACTAATTAAAACAAAAGTATGAGTAATATTTTTTTAAGATCACGGCACAAATTCAGGACAAAGTTTCTGTTAATTGCCTTTTTGTTGATCAATATCGGGTTTTTTGCACAAACTATAACGATTTCGGGAACCGTTACTGCTAAAGAGGATAATTCCCCTTTACCTGGGGCTAATGTAATCGCTAAAGAGTTAAATATTGGAGCTGTGTCCGATTTTGATGGAAATTACACAATTACTGTTCCTAAAGGAACTAAATTAGAGTTTTCATATGCAGGTTTACTTTCCCAGAATGCTAAGGCGGAAACTACTGTTTTAAATATTGCACTAGCTCCTAACCCTGTAAGTTTAGATGAGACTGTAGTAATTGGTTATGGTGTACAGAAAAAGAAAGAAGTAACGGGTGCTGTTGCACAAGTTAAAGCCGAAGAAATTGAAAGTATTATTACTGGTGATATTTCATCAGCCCTACAAGGTCAAGTGGCTGGGCTTAGCGTAACTGCAAACAGTGGCGAACCTGGGGAAGGCTCTGGTATTTTAATTCGTGGTGTTTCTTCTTTAACAGGTTCTAATGATCCACTATTTGTTGTTGACGGTGTTCCTCAACCCGGAGACCCCCGTCTTAATCCAAATGAAATTGAAACTATCGATGTTCTTAAAGATGCTGCTTCTGCTGCAATATACGGAACTAGAGCTTCTTCTGGAGTTATTTTAATAACTACAAAAAAAGGTACTGTAGGAAAAGCTAAAGTAAGTCTTAATGTTTCTACTGGATTTCAAAGAATTACCAGAGAAGCTTCTTTATTAAATACAGAAGAACAAATCTTTTTTGATTTAAATCAGCGAGGTAGAAGAGCCAATATATCGGTAGCAAATCAAAATCGTTTTAGCCTATTAAATGATACCGACTTAAGAGATGTTGTTCAAAATGACAACGCACTTTTGTCCAGATATAATGCCACTATTAGAGGTGGTACTAAAGATTTAAGGTACAGTTTTACTTTAGGGTATTTTCAAGAAGATGGTATTATTATCAACTCAGAATTAAAAAGATATAATCTACGTTCTAACACTCAAATAAAGAAAGGGAAATGGGACTTTAATAATAGTTTCGGTTTTACTATTGACGATAGACGTAGGCCTAACTCCCAATTAGTCAATTTAGCACAAAATTTCCAACCTTTTAGAGCTGCTGATATTTCTACAGCCCAATCTGCCGAAGAAAGTGACGATGAAAGTTTTGGAGCATTAGCCGGTGTAATTGGTGCTATTGGCACCACAAGAGATGTTGATAGATTTAGATTTGATGCCAGTTCAAATATTGGGTATAAAATAAATAAGGCATTAACTTTTAAAACATTAATTAGTGCTATTGTAACTAATAGCTCTGAAAAGCAATCCACACCAGATTTCCAAGTTTTTAGACAAGGACAACCTACTAGAGATGCTTTTGACAACTTTATATTTGAACAAAGAATTAGAGAGGTTTCTTTAAACTGGAATGCTAGTTTAAATTACAAAAAGACTTTTGGCAAGCATGAGCTTACAGGATTAGCTTTAATTTCTTTAGAAGATGATGAACAAATTTCAATAGGTGCTATTCAAAGAGGACAATTATTTCCTGACCAAAGGCAAAATTTAGCCCTCGGTTCTGTAGGAGCTGATGCTACATCTTTTGGAGCATTACAAAATGGAGCTCCCTTTATTGCTCCCGACTTTAAAGTAAGACGCTTCGGAACCATTGGTAGATTACAATATAACTACAATCAAAAATACTTAATTAGCCTAAGCACCAGAGTAGATGCTTCTACTCAATTTTCTCCTAACAATCAATATGCTGTATTTCCATCAGCATCTATTGGTTGGAATGTTTCTGAGGAAAACTTTTGGAAAAGCATTAAACCTGTTGTAAATAGTTTTAAGCTTAGGGCTAGTTTAGGTACTACTGGTAACGATCGATTTACAGCCCATGCGTTTCAAAATGTTGTAAGAGCTGGTTTAGATAATGCTATAGGAGCCACAGAGCAATTAAATACTGGTTTTGCCCAAACAACATTTGCTAACCCTGATGTTAAATGGGAAGTAAATAGAGAAATTAATTTAGGTGCAGATATTAATTTATTTAAAAATAAAATTCAACTTACTGCTGATCTTTATAGATCTGACAAAGAAGATTTATTACTTAATTTACCAAATGCTACAAGTTCTGGTGCATTCGGATCTCAGACTCGTAATTTCGAACGTAATTCAATAGTAAATATTGGAGATCTTACTAACGAAGGATTAGAATTTAGTGCCCGATTTAGACCAAATATTGGTAAAGTTTTTTTTAATATCGCTTTAACATATGCTAAAAACACTAATGTAGTTGAAAGCCTAGGTAATGGATCCAACGTAAACTTATTACAGCAATTTATTCTTTTTGGAGACCCAAGTTCTAGAGCCCCTGCCTTGCTTGTTGGCCGAGAAGCCGGATCTTTCTTAGTATTTAAAACAGATGGTTTAGTTACCGAGGATAATATTGCAGAATATAGAAATTTAGATTCAAGAGCTCAAATTGGAGATCTTAGATACGTAGATGTAGATGGAGATGGTAGACTTCGAAACTTAGGAGATCGAATTTATGGTGGTAGTGGTCTTCCTGAGTTTGAAGCTAGTTTAAACTTTAATGTATCTTACAAGAACTTTTCACTATCCACAAACTGGGTTGCGTCGTACGGGCATGAAGTACTTAATGCAGGTAGAGCTAGCTCTCTAAGCAATGGACGCAATAGAGATTTATTATTTCAAGTTTTAGATGATGGAAGTAATAATCCCGCTAATCCTCTATCTCCAATACCCACTTTTAGAGGTGATGGCCGTCCTAATTCAGGTTCTAGCAATTTTAGAGGAGATATCGATCGTAGTATTGAAGATGGTTCTTTTTTAAGACTTAGAAATGTAAATATCAATTATTCTATTCCTAAAGATGCCATAAAAGGTCTTGGACTCTCTAAGTTGAACATCTTTGCTAGTGGACAAAATATTTTAACCATAACAGATTATACCGGATTTAATCCTGAAACTGGAGGTAATAGCCTTATTACAAGAGGACTGGACAGATCTAATTTTCCTATTACCGCTAGATATAGTTTAGGGTTTAATCTTGAATTTTAAATAAATACTATAAAAAGAATATGAAACAGTTATTAATAAAAACAACCGTACTTATTAGCTTAAGTTTGTTAAGTATAAGTTGTGACGACTTTTTAGAAGTAGATAATCCAAACGCTCCTGCCGTTAATGAAGTTTTTCAAACATTAGACGATACTGAATCTTCACTTAATGCCGTGTATAATACCCTTTATAATCATGCCCTTCTAAGCATAGAAGAAGAAGCGTTAAGTAGCGACGTTGCCACTCCTGGAAACAAATCGCCAGAAGGAACAATTAGAGAAAGCATCGCTATTTTTTACGAACAAAGTTTCAACACTAACACTACGGCAGTAAATCGTAAATGGGCGGCATTATACCGTGGCATCTTTTTTGCCAATCAAACTATTGTTGCGCTTAAATCCATAGAATCTAGCATTCCTGATTCCGGACCAGACAGAGAACGATATATAAACCAAATGGCACAGGCTCGTTTTTTTAGAGGCGTATATCATTTTTACTTACACGAAAGATATAATAATGGGAATGTTATTATTATTGGAGATGAGGATTTCACAGAAAACATTAACGAAATAAACAGCAGACCTATCTCTACATCTGAAGAAGTAATTGCTTTTTTTAGAGAAGATTTACTGCATGCCTACGACAATTTACCATTACCTTCGGAAATTGAAGATTCAAATATAGGAAGAGTATCTAAAGGAACTGCTGCAACCATATTAGCCAATAGTTACCTATATGAAGAAGAATTTGACTTAGCTATACCTCTTTACGAAGAAGTAATTAATGATTTTAATTATGAATTAGTTCGTGATTTAGATTTGTTATTTACAACAGCAGGGGAGTTTAATTCTGAGTCTATTTTTGAAATTGCATATACTATTGAATTTGGCACAGAACAAAATGCTTTTGACGAAGAAAGCTTAAGTAATCGTTTAGCACAATCGACCTCTTTCTTTGGTACAGGAGGAGATGCAAATATAGGACCCGCTTCTTGGTTAATTGATGCTTATAGCGCTGAAAAACTTAATCCATTAGACCCTAGAAATATGGTCACAAATGGCGAAGATTTTCAAGACTTAAGAAGAGTTTCTATGCGTGCTTCTGCGATGGTTGCATTAATTCAGGATCTTGATACTCCTTATTACTTATTTCCAAATACATTACAAACATCTCGAGAAGGTAGGTTTACCGTATTAGGAGGACCTGACCGAAGTATTATTCCTTCTTTATTTAAACATTTTACTAACCATGATGTTGTAAATAACGAAAATAACCTTTCAAGTGGATCAAGCAATAAATCGGGAAAAAATGTTACTATTAACCGTTTAGCAGAAGTGTACATTAATTTAGCAGAAGCATATTTAAGAGGAAGCCAACAAAATCTTCCTAGAGCATTAGAATTAATAAACACTCTAAGAGATCGATGGGGAGTCCAAAAATTAGGACCTGACACTGCTGGATTAGGAGAATTTGATGGTATGACTTACGATGTCGCCTCTTTATTCAAACATATCCAAGAAAAAGAAAAACCATTAGAACTTTCCATAGAAGGTTACGCTATTAGAAATATAGACTTAAGGCGTTGGGGCATAAAAGCAGATCGATTTAGAGAACTAGCTTCTCAAGAAATTCAAGCCGCAAGAGCAAGAGAAAACAGTATTGGTTTATCTAGAGGTTCTATTATTACAGCAGGAAATACTAGAATTGTAATTGATGGCTTAATAGAAGGTGAAGACCCTCAAAGTTTCTTTAATTTACCAGAGCCTCTAAACCCTAGCGGTGGAAACTCTGGAGGTGGGCAAAGGACTTCTCCTCCTTTTAGTGAGTTTGGAACGGCAGCTCGAAATTATAACGATCAAGATCATGCATATTGGCCATTACCTGCTGAAGAAATATTAGAAAACACCACACTTTAAATATAGCGATTTATGAAAATATATATAAAATTCTTATTTGTACTATTAGCACTTACGTCCTGTGAAAAGGACGATTTTGAACGATTATCAGATTTTTCGAAAGCAGATATTTTTATTGCTGCAAGAGGTAGCGATTCTGATTCTAACGAGATTATTCCATTAGCTTTAAATGATTTTATTAGTATTGCCGATGTATCACAAGGAATAACTTCTAGAACATGGACTTTAGAAGGCAATAATGCTTTTTTAACTAATAGATTTAGACCTGAAGATTCTTTAAATTTAACCCCTTTTATTGATCGCTCTTTAGGCTTAATTAACGACGATTCAACGATACATGTACTTTTTAGAGAACCAGGGATTCAAACTATTTCTTATAGAGGTGTTTTCCCTAGAGAAGTTTCTATTTCTCCAACAGGTAGATCTGGAGCAGACGTAAGAGAAGCCGTTGCTTCTGTACAGGAAGGAGACGAATGGATATTAAATGTTGATTACCAATTTGAAATTCTAGATAATTTAGATGCACGAGCTGTTGTATCTCAAAACGACACACAAATTGCCACACTCAACTTAGGGCAAAATTTTAATGATAACGATAGAGATTCTTTTCCTGTAGTTACTGTGGAAGTAGGTCAATCCCTAACACTTGAAAGCTCTCTTAGCCAAAATATTGGAGAACCTACTAGTATACAGTGGCTTACTCCTGGAAGTTCCCCTGAAGAGAAACAAGGTGAAAGTGTAGAAGTTACTTATAGCACTACCGGGGATTTTCTAGTTAATATTGTTTTAAACAGAAATGGCAGAGGACAAACTTTACGAGAGGCTACACATACCGAAATAATACCATTATTAGTTAGAGTAGTGCCTTCTACACAACCTTTAGCGCCTGTTAATAACCCTATGGTAGAACCAAACGATGATATTGAAGGGTCTAATAGGATTAGTTTTGAAGTTAACGGAGTTATAGCTAGCATTGCTGATACTGCTGCAAGTAATTTTACCTTAACTGCTGTAAATGGAACTTTTAACCAACCCATTCCCGTAAGTCGTGTAGAAATAGACCGTAATAACCCTAGTGGACTAATCCTTATATTAAACGAGCCTGTATTTAATTCAGATATATTAACATTATCTTATACAGGTACTGGTATTGTAGCAGATTCTAGAGAATTAGAAAACTTTATGGATTTAGAGGTAACTCCTGTTTTACAAAATGCATTAACTGATGCGGCTAATCCAAGTTTTGAAGCTTCTTCTACCCAGTTAGGTCTAGGTTTTGTGCCTCGAGGATTCTCTTTTGTTAATCAAGGAGGAGCTAACCTTATCCCTAGCTTATCTAATCCTAATGGATCTCCAATACTGTCCAGATCTACAGAAAGAGCTAACGATGGTGCTGCTTCTTTTAGATTTCGTTTTGAAGCAGATAACTTAAGCCAACTAGACCCAGGTGACCCTACTAATGGGGGAAATACTATTAGGTTTTTCCACAATACCATGGATGCCGATGATTTAGAACCTGGCGATTATATTGTACTTATGGATATTTTTATTTCTGAAGGGACAAATATACCTGGTATAACTGCAACACAATTATTCCAAGGTCCTTTTGATAGTGGTGGTCCAAGAGACACATACAGTATTGATTTTGCTCCTATAACTAGAGGCGAATGGGTTGAAGTTAGAGCTAATTTTACCGCAGACGCAGTTATTAATAATGCTTTAGTAATTGATGTACAAAAGCAAGCCGGTTTAACTGGAGTACAAGAATTTTTTGTAGATAATATACAGTATATATTATCCGAACCTAGACCTTAATCTAAATTAAGAGTTTTTACTATTAAAAAACAAAGGCCTAAACAATAATTAATTGTTTAGGCCTTTGTTTTTTAATAGCCTTTCTACTAAAGTTTATAGAGTTAGCAAAAAATTATCCCTACAAAGATGTTTCGCTAATAATTACTAATAATTAGTACTTCTAAGTATCTTTGCAATATTCTAAACCACTTGTATTTTTTATTACCTATAAACCATTGTATTAATGACATCAAAAAAAAAAGACATCAGAGCCTTGACTAAGGATCAATTGCGTAATTTTTTTGTAGATCAAGGAGACAAAGCTTTTAGAGGGAATCAAGTATATGAATGGCTATGGAGTAAAGGCGCACATAGTTTTAAAGAGATGACTAATCTTTCCAAACAAACACGAGAACAATTACAACAGCATTTTATAATTAATCATATCCGTGTAGACCAAATGCAACGCAGTAAGGATGGTACTATTAAAAATGCTGTACGCCTCCACGATGGATTAATTGTAGAGTCTGTTTTAATTCCTACTCCAAAACGCACTACGGCATGTGTATCTTCCCAAGTAGGGTGCAGTTTGGATTGTAAATTTTGTGCCACAGCACGCTTAAAGCGTATGCGAAATTTAAATGCCGACGAAATATATGATCAAGTAGTAGCTATAGATAAAGAAAGTAGACTATACCATAATCATCCTTTGTCTAATATTGTTTTTATGGGTATGGGAGAGCCTTTAATGAATTACAACAATGTAATTAAAGCTATAGATATGATAACCTCCAATGAAGGCTTAGGAATGTCTCCTAAACGAATTACAGTATCTACTTCTGGAGTTCCTAAAATGATAAAAAAGATGGCAGACGATTCTGTACGTTTCAATTTAGCAGTGTCTTTACACTCTGCTATAGACGAAGTACGAACTCACATTATGCCTTTTAACCAAACTTTTCCATTAAAAGATTTACAAGAATCTTTAGAATATTGGTACAAGAAAACCGAACGTCGTATTACATATGAATATGTGGTATGGAATGGTATAAATGATACTCAAAAAGATATTGACGCTTTAATAAAATTTTGTAGTTATGTCCCCTGTAAAGTAAACCTTATAGAATACAACCCAATAGACGATGGCGAATTCCAACAAGCTTCTTCACAAGCCATAAATAATTACATTTACAACTTAGAAAAAAGAAATATTGTAGTAAACGTAAGGCGCAGTCGTGGTAAAGATATTGATGCCGCTTGCGGTCAACTTGCCAATAAATCTTAACCGTGAAACAGCAAAACAATCCTTTACATGGCATAAAATTAGCTAAAATAGTTACGGATTTAGAAGCTTACTACGGCTGGGAATACTTAGCAAATACTCTTCCTATTCGTTGTTTTACCTACAATCCTTCTATAAAATCTAGTCTAAAATTTCTACGTCGTACACCTTGGGCTCGAACTAAAGTAGAAAACCTTTACCTTAAAATGTTACATTATAAAGAAACTCAATAATTTTATGCCCATTAAAACTTATTTTAATTGGAGTACTGGAAAAGATGCTAGTTTAGCTTTATATTATTTATTACAAAATAAAGATATAGAAATTACTAAACTCCTAACCTCCGTTAACCAACACCATAATAGAGTATCTATGCATGGTCTTCGTAGAGAATTATTGGAAGCACAAGCTAACGCTATTGGTATTAACCTACAAACGGTTGAACTTCTAGAACAACCTAACATGGAAGATTATAATTTGTTAATGAAGCAAGCCGTAATACAGTTAAAAAACGAAGGCTACACAAACTGTGCTTTTGGCGACATTTTTTTAGAAGACCTTCGATACTATAGAGAAACACAACTAACAAAACACAATATTAATTGTTTTTTCCCTTTATGGAAAAAAAACACAACTCGTTTAATTGAAGAATTTATTGCCTTAGGCTTCAAAGCTATTATTATTGCTATAAACGCCTCTGCGTTAGACAAAAGTTTTGTTGGCAGGGAAATTAATTCACAATTTATTAAAGACCTTCCAGATACAGTAGACCCCTGTGGAGAAAATGGAGAGTTTCATACTTTTTGTTATGATGGTCCTATTTTTAAACAACCCATTCCTTTTAACTTTGGAGAAAAAGTATTTAGAGAGTATAAACAACCGAAAAACACAAAAAACAACGCCCCCTGTAGTAACGACAATAATAAAAATATGGGGTTTTGGTTTTGCGATTTAATACTCCCTTCCCTATAAGAGTAGTTAGAATTATAATTTCTTTTTCTCTACACAACCCTTAACATTTATCAATATATAATCCTTGTTGTTATAATTAGAATAATAATGCCTTTCGTTATTTATAAACGAATTAGTCAAAAACTCATTATCTAACAATTTTCTCCATTCTAAAATTTGGGATATCGTAACTCCAAATCTATTTGATAAATCAATCAATTGCTCGGATTCTAAACTTAATATTGCTATTTTCAATTTAAAATTTACAGTATAAATCTTCTTTATCATAACCAATTAAATTGTTTTATAATTACTCTTTAACAAAAAGCCTATAAAATTCACCGTCTATATATGATAACTAGTGGTTAGACTTAAAATTGCTTAACTATCTAAACTTTTTTTAGCTTTTTCCATCATTATTCGTTTCATCTTTACTAGCTTTTCATAATCTTCTTTTATCCGAATAGCAATAGCTCCTACCCTTTCTCCTCTTATCGACTTTTGGATATAATCATTTTTATAACCATAACGATTTCTTAAGGTTTCCATTATATCTCGATCGTATTTGGTATATTTTTTATTAGCTTTACTCATAAAACACAATTTGTATTTTGTTCGATACAAATATATGGGATAATTTTCAACAAACTAACACTTAAGGTGATAATTTTCAGTATTTTATGAGTACAACCCTAAGAATAAATGAAATAGCCATGAGACAAGGGATAAGCATTGGTATGATGGAAAAGTCTATTGGTGCTAGTAAAGGCGTGCTAAGCCGAGCCCTTAAAAACGACACAGACATACAAAGCAAGTGGATTACTTTAATAATTGAAAATTATCCCCAATACAATGCTAATTGGTTACTTACAGGCATTGGAGACATGCTTTTAGAGGAAGATGACTCAATGGTTAACGAAACCCCTATTACTTATAAAAGGAATTCTAAAAAGAAAACTAAACCACAAGATTCAAAAATACCTCTAATAGCAATAAGTTCTATTAAAAACATTAGTCTCAATAACTTTAAAATTAAAGAGGAGCATATTAAAAATTATTATGTAATTCCTAAATTTGATACTAAAAAAGTAGATTTTATTATTGAAATTACTGGAAACAGCATGCTTCCTAGGTACAAAAGCGGAGACCTTGTAGCTTGTACTATAATTAAAGATTCTACATTTATACAATGGAACAGACCCCATGTAATTATAACCAAAGAACAAGGGGTACTTATAAAAAGATTAAAACAATCCCGGTTAGAAGAACATTTATTTGCTGTTTCCGACAATACGCAATATGATCCGTTTGATTTACCTATTTCAGAAATACACGGACTAGCCTTAGTTGTAGGTGGTATTTTTGAAGAATAAATAATATTACATTTAATTATTTTAACGAAAATAATCCATTCTTTCATTTCTTAATTAGCCTACCACACAACTACAAAATATACTATCTTAGTGCTTCCTTTTTATGAAGATAGTAGAACAAATAAAAGCCCCAATTATAGACGAGATGGAAACTTTTGAAGAAAAGTTTTCTAACTCTATGAGTTCGCAAGTAGCACTTCTAAATCGTATTACACACTATATTGTAAAGCGAAAAGGAAAACAAATGCGACCAATGTTTGTTTTTTTAGTAGCTAAAATGCTCTCTAAAGACAACCAAGTAAACGATCGTACCTTTAGAGGGGCCTCTGTAATAGAACTTATACATACTGCCACTTTAGTACACGACGATGTAGTAGACGATTCTAACATGCGCCGTGGTTTTTTTTCTATAAATGCCTTATGGAAAAACAAAATTGCCGTACTTGTTGGTGATTATTTACTATCTAAAGGCCTACTACTTTCTATAGATAACGAAGACTTTGATCTTCTTAAAATTATCTCTGTAGCTGTTAAAGAAATGAGTGAAGGAGAATTGCTCCAAATTGAAAAAGCACGAAAACTTGATATTTCCGAAAAAGTATATTACGAGATTATTCGTCAAAAAACAGCAACACTTATAGCTGCCTGCTGTAGTCTTGGAGCTGCGTCTGTAAAACCAAATTCGGAAGACATAGAACATCTTCGTAAGTTTGGAGAGCTTATAGGAATGGCTTTTCAAATAAAAGACGATCTTTTTGACTATGGAGATACTGCCATTGGAAAACCTACTGGAATAGACATTAAGGAACAAAAAATGACCCTTCCTTTAATCTACGCTCTTAACAATGCTTCCACAGAAGACAAAAATTGGCTTATCAATTCTGTAAAAAATTACAATAAAGACAAAAAAAGAGTTAAAAAAGTAATTGCAAAAGTAAAAGCTCTTAATGGTTTAGCTTACGCCGAAAAAAAAATGCTTGCTTTTAAGGACGAAGCACTTCAAATACTGCAAAGATACACGGAATCCGAGTATAAAAACGCTCTAGAACTTATGGTTAATTATGTTATTGATCGAAAAAAATAAATTCCCTTTTTGTGATTGCTAAAGAAACTATAGATGCTGTATATGATGCTGCCAGGCTAGAGGAGGTTATTGGCGATTATGTACAATTAAAAAAGGCTGGTAGTAATTTTAAAGGACTAAGCCCTTTTAGCGACGAGAAGAGTCCTTCTTTTATGGTTTCTCCCGTAAAACAAATTTGGAAAGATTTTAGTAGTGGCAAAGGAGGTAATGTAATTGCTTTTCTAATGGAACACGAGCATTACAGTTACCCCGAAGCTATAAAGCATTTGGCTAAACGGTATGGTATAGAAATTATAGAAACTGAACAATCTAACGAGCAAAAGGAACAAGCTAACGAACGAGAAAGTATGTATTTGGTTAGTGACTTTGCAAATACTTATTTTCAGGGACAATTACAAAATACAGAAAGTGGAAAGGCTATTGCTAAAACTTACTTTAAAGAGCGTGGATTTACCAATGAAACCATTGAAAAATTCCAATTAGGGTATTCTCCAGATATTTGGGATGCTTTTACCAACGAGGCCATTTCTAAAAGCTATCAAACTAAATATTTAGAAAGCACTGGCCTAACTATTGTAAAAGAAGAAAAACAATTTGACCGATTTAAAGGTCGCGTTATGTTTCCAATACACTCTATGTCTGGAAGGGTACTGGGCTTTGGTGGTCGATTACTAATAGATAATAAAAAAGCTGCCAAATATCTCAATTCTCCAGAGAGTGATATTTACCATAAAAGCAAAGTTCTTTACGGTATTTACTATGCAAAACAAGCCATTGCTAAAGAAGATAATTGCTATTTAGTGGAAGGCTATACCGATGTAATCCAATTTCATCAAAGTGGTATTACAAATACCGTATCTTCTTCTGGGACTGCTTTAACAGCAGATCAAATTAGATTAGTAAATAGGTTAACTAAAAATATAACTGTATTATTTGATGGTGATGCTGCTGGTTTACGCGCTGCTATTAGAGGTATTGATTTAATTTTAGAGCAAGGCATGAATGTTCGGGTATGTACTTTTCCTTTAGGAGAAGACCCCGATAGCTTTGCAAAAAAAAACTCTACCGAAGAGCTTAAAGAATACCTAAACACACATCAACAAGATTTTATTAGTTTTAAAGCAGACTTATTACAAAAAGAAGCTAAAAATGATCCCATTAAAAAAGCCGAATTAATACGAGATATAATAAATAGTATTAGCAAAATTCCCGATACTATAAAACGTGAAATTTATATCCAGGAATGCGCCTCTATAATGGAAATTTCCGAAGAGGTTTTGTTTTCTAACTTAGCACAAATAACCAAATCTTCGGAAAAAACATCTCAAAAACAGCAGAAACAGCAAACTGCTAAACAGCTTCCTAATATGGAAGTTCAAAAAACTGTTAATCAAAAAGTAAATCGTTTATTTGAACTAGAACGAGCAATAATTGGAGTCTTATTGCTTTATGGGCAAGAAGAAGAATTATTTTCAGAATTTGTATATAAAGAAGATGAAGAAGGCGAACAAGTAATTAAAGAAGAACAAGTAGCCGCTAAAGTATACGAAAAAATATATTTAGACCTACAAACCGATGAAATTGCTTTTTCTAATCCTAACTTTCAACTTATATACAACACTTTAATTGAAGCCTTAAATACTGAAAATCAATTTAAGGTGGATCAATACATTCAACAATTAAATCCTGAATTATCTTCAGAAATTACACATATTTTAATGCAAGATGAAAAATATGCTTTGAGTAAATGGGACTCTAAGGAAATTTATGTAAAGAAAAAACATCTTTCTATTGCACAATATGTATCGGACATTATTTTAAATCTACGAAGACAATTGGTAGATTTAAAAATAAACTCTCTTATGGAACCTATTAAAACTCCTAACGAAAATAAAGAAATTGACATTCCAGAACTTTTATCTGAAGTTATGGAATATCAATTTTTAAAAAAAGTTATTTCTGAAAAACTAAATAGAGTAGTTTAGTTAACATATTTGAAGAATTCTAGATTGAGTAATTAAATCCGCTATTGTATTAGCCTTAAGCTTTTTAAGTAATCTTGTTTTATAAGTACTTACCGTTTTTTCATTAATTTCTAAACTTTCTGCAATATCTTTATTTCTCTTACCTGTAGACAGTAAATTCAACACTTCTATTTCTCTCGAAGATAATTTAATAAAGGCATTATAATGTGTATTCTTAAAGTTTCTATCGTTTAACTGCTGTGTAAGGCTTTCATTTAGATAAATACCTCCCCTAGAAACTCTTTGATAAGCCATTCGAATAGTCTCTGGATCTGCTTTTTTAGAAATGTAAGCCGAAGCTCCTGCTTTTATAGTACTTAGTGCATAAATTTCGTCGGGCTGATGACTAAAAACAATCACTTTTGTATTCTTGAATTCATGTTTAATATCCCTAATTGTTTGTATACCAAATGTGCTAGGTAAATCTAACTCTAAAAATAGAATATTGGGAAAATTTCTCTTTAAAGAAAACTGGAGTTCGTCTCCATCCTTAACTGGTTCTAACATTTTAAAATTAGAATCTATACTTGAAATAATTTCTGATATCCCAATATGTGTAATAGGATATTCATCTGCTACTAAAATTTTGGTTTGCATATTGATTTTAAGTTTGATATGCTAAAAATAGATATTATAAATTAATATGTAATTGAATTGTTTAATAATTCGATATAAGGTATTTTTAATAGACGAAGAATCCAAAAAACACTTTGCAAATGTTAAAATCGTAACTTAAATATTACTCTATATTTATCTTAAATTATTATCAATCATATCCTTATTAGAACTTAAAAGCCTACTTAATTCTTCGCTAATATAAATTCCTCCATTAGAAACTCGTTCTAAAGCCAACCTAAAAACATCTATTGAAGCTGTTTTACACAAATAACCTGCGGCTCCTGCTTTAATACAATTCAACTCTAAGGCGATATTATTTTCTGTATTGAAAATTAATATCTTAACTTCTTTAAAACTTCTTTTAATTGATTTAATGTCTTTTAATCCTTCAAAATTTGGCAAACTCAAATCAATTATTAAAACATCTGGATAATATAACGAAAGTACATTTTTGAGCTCCAAACCATCGACTACCACCTTATTTAATTTAGTTAAACAATCAAACGTTTCAATAACTTGTGTAATACCGTCAACCACTATGGGATGGTAATCCGCTATCAATATTTTTTTATCCATAAGTATTATATCAAATAAAAGTAATTTAATTCCTTTATCAATAACTCAAACAAATGTTAAACATTTAACGCTTACTGCTTTTCGAATACTCTTTACTTTTGTGTTATCTATAAACTTTTAGGAATTTCACAAACAGGTATAGGATTCATTTTATGTTGATTATTTTGATTTAATCGCGAATAAATTTTATAAACCTCCTGTTCTCTGCCTTTAAAATCTTCGGCTGTTTTACCTAATTCCTGTTGTAACATAGCCCATTCTAACTCATCGTAAGATGCTCCTAATTGATCTTCATCGCTTCTACTATCTCCAAAAAGACCATCTGTAGGCGCCGCTTTTTGGATAGACATTGGCACCTCCACTTCAGCCGCTAACTTATAAACCTCACTTTTCATAAGATCTGCAATGGGACTTAAATCTACCCCTCCATCTCCATATTTAGTATAAAAGCCCACTCCAAAGTCTTCTACTTTATTTCCTGTTCCAGCAACCAAATACTTATACAACCCTGCAAAATAGTATAACGTAGACATACGTAATCTGGCTCTTGTATTAGCTAAAGAAAGTTGTAATTGCGTCGAATCTTCAATATTAGGAACTTGGGCTTTCATAGTTTCAAAAACAGGTGTTAAATCCACTCTTTCTGAACTAACATTGGGAAATCGTTTTTTCAATTGTTCAATATGCTCTTGTGCTCTAGATACTTGGGTAGGAGCTTGGTGTATTGGCATTTCTACACACAAGGTCTGTAAACCCGTCATTGCACACAATGTAGAAGTAAGCCCGCTATCGATACCTCCACTAACACCTACTACAAACCCCTCCATATTAGCATTATCCGCATATGTTTTTAACCACCCTACTATATGTTGAATAATTTTTTCTGTTTTCATTATTATGTTTTTTATAAAAATAATTAAAAGAAACCATTTCTAAAATTCAATATAATACAGTTTCATTATTTTTGTGATATGAACAAAGGAACCTTATATTTTTTACTTTTTTCGAATTTGTTATTAATACTTCATTCGTGCAAAAAAGCCCCTCAAATACCTATTGAAATTTCAACAATTAATGCAGAAATTACTATAGATCGTTTTGACCAAGCCTTTAGTAATTTAAATAACAAATCTTTAGACTCTTTACAAGGAAAATATCCTTTTTTATTTCCTATAAAGTACTCCCAAGAGTTTTGGGTACACAAATCTAAAGACACTCTACAACAAGAATTAAAAAAGGAAACCCTTAAAACTTTCCCTAATATTAATATTTTAGAACAAGAACTAGAGTTGTTTTATAAACATCTCCTTTTTTATTATCCTACTATTAAAATTCCAAAAGTTATTTCTATTATTTCCGAAGTAGATTATGAAAATCGTATTATACTTACCAAAGAATTACTATTAATCTCTTTAGACTCTTACTTAGGAAAGAACCATCACTTTTATGAAGATATTTCTAAATATATTGTTGAAGATTTTGAAAAAGAACAAATTACTATAGATATTGCCCAAGAGTATGCAAAAAAAATATTTACACGAACAGATAAAAGAGATTTTATATCTCAAATGATTTTATATGGTAAGCGGCAATATTTACTACGAAAATTACTCCCTTTAAAAACTTTACCTGAAATTTTTAGTTACACTCCAGATGAATTAAGATGGAACGAAGCTAATGAAACTGAAATTTGGCGTTATTTTATAGAGAAAGAACTCCTTTACAAAACAGACCGAAATTTACTTCCCCGTTTTCTATATCCAGCACCATTTAGTAAATTTTATATGGCGTACGACACCGATTCTCCTGATAGAGTAGGACAGTATATTGGCTACCGAATCGTAGATTCGTTTATGAAAAATAACAATGTATCTTTGCAAGAACTATCTACAATAGATAGTGAAACTATTTTTACAAAATCACGCTATAAACCTAAAAAATAATGGCTGTTACTCATAAATCTAAAATTTCATTAAACGTAGGATTAGACGAAAATAAAATACCCGAAGCCATTACATGGTCTGCCGAAGACGGCGGTATTTCTCATGAAGAAGCTAAAGCTTTTTTATTATCGGTATGGGATGCTAATAAAAAAGAAAGTCTTCGTATAGACTTATGGACTAAAGACATGCCTGTAGATGAAATGCAACATTTTTTTCATCAAACATTAGTTGCCATGACCGATACGTTTTTACGGGCTACACAGGATAAAAAAATGGCCGACACCATGAAAGATTTTACCGATTACTTTGCTGAAAAACTAAATTTGATAAAAAAGTAATTTGAAACAGCTTTCACTTTTATTTGTGTACAATGCTAAATCCGATTTTTGGAGTAAAAAATTAGATTTTGCTCACAAAATAATAAGCCCTTCTACATATAAATGTAGTCTTTGTGCTTTAACCCATGGGAATTTTGGAGAAACAGAGCTATGGCAAAAGTTTAAAGAAGAGTCTGGAATTAAAATGACTTTTATGTATAAAGATGAGTTTTTAAAAAAATATCCTGAAATTAATGAAACTTTTCCTGTTATTTTTCAAAAAAAACTTAACACTCCACTTCAAATATTCTTAAAAGCAAATCAACTTACTCAAGTTACTAAAACGGAACAACTTGTAAAAAAAATATCGACTAATTTGAATGCATAAATAAGTGTGAAATTCCAGGGCAAACACACACTTTAATATATGATGAGTTCTTTTCTTTTTCACATTCTAGTCTTTCAGTAAAAAAGCAGCTCATTCCTTGTTATTACTGGGGTCTTAAGTTGTTTTTAGCTATAAAAATGATTATACTATATTGACAATCAATACAATAATTCATTGAAAACTATCTCTGAAATTAAGTCCATTTTTGGTTCGGTAGAAGATCCTAGAAGCGATATAAACAAACTTCATAAATTAGAAGACATTCTCTCATCAGAATTATTTCAGTTATTTGTGCCGCAGATACCGGGAAAAATATGGAAGCCTTTGCCAAAGCACGAGAAGGTTTTCTAACTACCTTTTTAGATTTAAAGAACGGAATTCCTTCTGATGATGACACCTTTAATCGAGTATTCTCTGCAATAGATAACCTTGAATTAGAAAGATGTTTTATTAAATGGGTAAGTTATTTAGTAGATTTAACGAATGGAGAAATCATTCCTATATACAGTAAAACAATCAGAGGTGCAAAGTCTAATGATGTTAAATCGTCTTCCATATGGTAAGCGCTTGGGCTAGAGAGAATAATATGGTTTTAGGTCAAGTTAAAGTCTCATAAAAATCTAACGAAATAACAGCAATACCTAAATTGTTAGAACTTATAACTATTAAAGGAGGTACTGTAACGATAGATGCTATGAGGTGTCAACAAGAAATAGCATCTAAAATTATAGAACAACAAGCAGAGTATATTTTAGCTGTCAAGGAAAATCAAAAACAATTATATCAAGATATACAAGACGAGTTTAAGTTTTCAAAAAATGTTGAAGTAGTTGTAAATGATGAATTAGATCACGGTAGAATTGAAACAAGGAAATGTAGTGTAATTACTGATTTTAAGTTTATTGACAATGGTACTAAATGGGAGAAATTAACTAGTATCATTAGAATGGAAAGCACTCGTGAATTCAAAAACTCCAATAAACCCATAGAGACTGCTACTAGATACTACATATCAAGTTTAAACGATACAGCTCAGACTTTTCAAAATATGACTATCCGTAATTAATCCCAGGTATTAGTTATAGCAGCAACAACCAACCTGTCAAACAAAAGGTTTCCAAAATATCTTCTATTGAATTTATAACAAAACTCGTTGAAATAATTTTGAATATACTTCTCATTAAT
>CALLUJ010000094.1 GCA_938011245.1 uncultured Aquimarina sp.
TACTTCGTTGGAAAGACTAAATGATACAGCAAAACTGAAACATTATGTGATTTATGGATATACTCGCTTTTTGACATATCCATAAATAATCCTTTATACAATCGATGCAAGCATCGGGGAATTAAACCCTAAGAGATTAAAGTACCTGAATTGGCACAATTCTATTCTGAAATTACAGATTATCGTACTGCAAAAGATATTGGTATTGATCGTCCTGAGAAAAAGGAAATCTTGTACAACATACCTCCTACACCAGAGCAGGAAGATTTTATTTACAGACTCATGGAATTTGCTAAAACAGGAGACGCTACACTTTTGGGCAGAGCTCCACTTTCTCAAAAAGAAGAAAAGGCAAAAATGTTAATTGCCACTAATTATGCCCGTAAAATGTCTTTAGACATGCGAATGATTTCTCCTGAATATTCCGATCATATTGATAATAAAGCTTCGCATTGTGCTCAAAAAATTAGTGAATATTACCATCAGTTTCAAGCGCAAAAAGGCACACAATTTGTCTTTTCTGATTTAGGCACGTACAAACCCAATACATGGAATCCGTATTCTGAAATTAAACGAAAATTAGTAGAAGAACACGGACTGCTTCCTTCTGAAGTACGATTTATTCAAGAAGCTAAAAATGAAAACATGCGTAAAGATTTCATTAAGCAAATGAATGAGGGGACAATACGGGTGCTTTTTGGTTCTACGGAGATGTTAGGTACTGGTTTAAATGCACAAAAAAGAGCTGTTGCCATTCATCATTTAGATACCCCGTGGCGACCTAGTGATTTAGCACAACGCGATGGTAGAGCCATTAGAAAAGGCAATGAAATAGCCAAACATTTTGGAGACAATAATGTAGATGTAATTATTTATGCCGTAGAAAAATCATTGGATAGTTATAAGTTTAATTTACTACATAATAAGCAACTATTTATAGACCAGTTAAAAACCAATAATTTGGGTAAACGAACCATCGACGAAGGGGGAATGGATGAAAAATCTGGAATGAATTTTTCTGAATACGTAGCTATTTTATCGGGCAATACCGATTTGTTAGAAAAAGCAAAATTAGAAAAGAAGATAACCGCTTTAGAAAGTGAACGCAAGGCTTTTCATAATGCCAAATGGTCTTCTAAAAACAAATTAAAAAACCTTTGCCAATTGGCAGTACTTGGCAAAGAAAGAGTTACTTCGATGGTTGCCGATCAAAAGCAGTTTTTATCTAATATTCAAAAAAGTAGCGATGGTACTATTTTAAACCCTATTCAATTAAAAAACTTGGATAGTATTCATGTAGAAACGATAGGGAAGCATCTTAATAAAATGGATAAAGAAATGAATACCAGAGGAGAATATCGAAGTATTGGTAACTTGTATGGTTTTACATTACTCATAAAAACAGAGGCTTCTATGAGGGATGAATTTGATTTTAATATCAATCGTTTTTTTGTATTGGGTAAAGGTGATATAAAGTACACCTACAATAACGGACTCATAGCTACCGATCCGCAATTAGCGGCTTCTAATTTTTTGAATGCACTTTATAAAATTCCTTCGCTCCTCGAAAAAGAACAACAAAAATTACAGGAAAACCAAAAGCACATTCCTACACTTAACGAAGTGGTGAATTCTAAGTGGAAAAAAGAGAGCGATCTAAAAGATTTAAAATTAGAGTTAGAGACTTTAGATCGAAAAATTAAAAACTCTATTAGTGATACAGGAAATAAAAATGATGAAGTAGCTGAACCTATTATTGAGAAAGAGCAGAGATCACATTTAAAGATTTGAATATCCAAGGTAGTCTGCTATTTCAACAGCTATCGCTCATAGCTTTATTCTCTTTCAAACAAAACTTTGGAATATATAGTTTTTTAAATGATTTTATATAACCATTCAACAGTTCCTCTAAAGTGCGTTAATTATAACCATTTGATTTTCAAAACAAAAAAATCTGTATCAGGAACTTTTTTACTAGAGCTATTATATTTCTTAAAGTATATAACCTTTTGTAAAAATTAAACTACTAATTTTTCAAATTGTTTTAAAAATACAATTTGAATCTTCTTCGAGTTTATTTAATAAACCATCAATATTTAATTTTTGAATATTAATGTTTAACCCCTTTAAAGTGCAAACTCTCAGATTGTTTTCAGCTTTTTGTTTATTAATAAAATTCCCTATGATTTTAGTTAGAATTAAAGTGTTCTCTCCATTATCAAAGACAAAATATGATGTTATATAGTTTCCATAAGTATCACTTGATATTGTTTTTATTGAATCATTTTTTTCTAAATAAACCTTTGAACTATCATCAAAAAATACAGGATCATTATATGTCAATACTTTTTGAGTATCTAAGGTGATTCTAATATTATCATCAAATAAATCAGCTTTTTTAATAGTAGCATTTTTCTCTATAGAAAAAGATCTCAGCTTAGTACCTCCTTTTTCTGTCCATATTTTTTTTGCAAATTCTAAAAATGATTTAGGAGCTTTCTTAAAAGAAGCATCTATGGTTGATAAATCGTAAGAGTCATTATTAATATTATTTCTTCTACTTATTTCATCTTTTCTTAGTCCTCTAATTTTATACTTAGATTGATTTTCAATCATCATAAGTTTCATTTCCGTAGGACCAATTCCTCCTTGACATGCTTTCTCATATAAAAATGTAATTTCTTTACTCCCATTATTATCTAAATCTGTAATAGAAAAAGAGTCTTTAACTAAATCAATACTAAAATCTACAGGACAATCTTCAATAAAATCATATATATTTAAAAATACTGTTTCATTTTCATAGAATTGAATAAATAATTCTGTCTTGCTATTTCCTGTTCTTGTTTTAGATATAGTTATAGCTTTATTTTTATGACCATCTTCCCAAGACTTACATAATAAACCTTTTTTTCCTTTTCCGTTTAAACTATCACAAAGATAAGCTTGAGTAACTTCATTTTTAGCAATATCAATAGGCTGATTATCATTTTTCGATTTACACGCTACAAGACTAGCGGCTAGTAGCAAAACTATCATCTTTTGCATTTTTTGGAAATCTTATGTGTTTATTTTTTTTGTACTAATCTTTTCAAAATATTAGTTAATAGAGTAAATATTAAATTTCTTCAAATTCAAATAATTTAAATCACCTAACTTTCTAATATTCTCTTCATCTGAATCTAAATTTCCATAATCCTCAGTAACACTTTTTAATTTCATTTCGCCATCATCATTTTTAAATAGATAAGTTTTAGTACTCCATTTGTTAGACCCATTATCTGTCTTATTAGTTGAGAAATATAGTGTTCCTTTATCTAATTTCACATCATAATAAGAATAATCAGAATCATTACTCCACTCTTTACAATTTAGACAAGGAAGTATATTACTAGATTCGTAAAACAACTTGTACAAACCTTTATTTGCTGTTTGTACTAATATGGATAATAAATAATATTCAGAAACATCATTTTTATTACTTATGTCTGTAATTATTATGGCATCCTCCAAACCATCGTTATTAAAATCACCTTTAATTGTTTCTACTGTTTTTTTATCCTTATATATAAACTCATCTAAAGCTAATTCTCTATTTTGTTTTTTTAAATAATCACACTCTTCCTTAGAATAACATTCAGTACAAGGCTCTTTAATTTTTTCTATTGAATTAGCAAATTCACTCTCAACATAAATACGATTATTAATTTTCCAATAATGCTTAGCTAAATCAATTATTTCAAAAGTATAGCTAGTGTTTTCTAATTTAATTTGAACATTATTACTATTTAACTTCTTGTTTAGGATTTTCCCTTTAGCTGTTTCCTGACCAGAAAATTCTTCAATAGAGTTATCTAACAAAACAATTTTATTGATACTAGCTGAGCAAGGGTAAAATAGCGCATCTTTCCCTTTTACTTTAGATACTTCTATAAAAGTACCATTATTCAATTTAATGTCTTGACCTGTGCAACTACACAGAAAAAATAATGGAAAGAAGTAGCTGAGAAATCGAATCATAATTATAAGGTTTATTTATTTTTTCTAACTTGAGTTACTGTCAAAGGTGTATTATCAATAGGTTTAATACCTGCTAAAGTATTATCCTCTTTCAAATAAAACTTCTTGTCCTTCATTTATTAGAGGACTAACTCCATAATATTTTTGTTTTTTTTGATAGAATTTAATTAAGTACGATTTCTCATTCTTATTGTAATCTGTACCTTCTATACTCTTCTTATAATAAATTTTTAAAGTATCATTCTGTTCTTTAGAATTACATAAGTCGTAAAAATTAGTTTGATAGCCCTGCCCAATAAACAAACTACTATCTTTTTTTATTTTCAATTCATAAAAAATGGACTTCCCTCCAATTTTTTCTTTATTAGTCTCGATAACTTTTTCATAAATAAAATTCCCTAAGAATTTACTATTTATTTCATTACTCTTTATAAATGAATTTACAAGACTATCATAATCGTCAGAACTTTTCAACAATATTGCTTCTTCATATTTGATCTCTGAACCATTAAGAGAATATAAACTAATAGTAGATGGAAATTTTAATTGATAAACCCAACCTTCAGATTTCCCTTCATTGTATCTAGCAGGCGTTTTTTCAAGCTGCTTTGTATCTGCAAAAATTATTTTTTTCTCTTCTTGAGATTTGATAGAAATTTTATCAAAAATTCCTATAGTAGAAGTACTATCATTAACAAAATCTATGTGCACATTTTCATTAAAATCGAAACCTCCATTTATCTTTTTCTCTAAAATATATTTAGAAACAACATTTTCGTCAACCGTTTGAGACTTACCTCTACAATTAATCAATAAGAATGAAATTAGTATAACTCTTAAATAAATCATTTTGAATAAGTTCATTACTCTTTAGTTAATGGATAATTACTATTTGGTGGATTAAGAGAATAAATAGGGCTACCTGTAATATTGTAATCACCATCTTTTTTTGTAAGGACGAAAATATCATCATTCTTTTTTATATCCATTAAAACTAAAGTATCTTTTGTAATGTGTGTTACTTCACAATTACGAACCTTTTTGGCTTTATCATCTAATTGAGATATTATCTTTGGATTGCCTACATCAGAAATATCAAAATCAAAATAAATACTATGAGTTTCTCCCATACGAGCTAAATCTTCTAAGCTAAAATGATATTTACCCTGCCAATTCTTTTTTAAAATATTTTTTAATTTTATACTATTACAATATGATGAGTCAAAACACTCGTGGCAAGGCTGCTCTTTATAAGAATATGAAGTCTTATTTTCATTATAGACATAATACCTGTCATTTATATTCCAAATATTATCAACTTTACTTATCCTAATTGTATCTTTATAAATACTCGGATAAAATTGGTTAACTATAATCTCAGCAGTAGTGTTATTTAAATAATTAACTTTTTCAAGACTATATTTATATACACCATCTTGATTTGTCTTTTGATTGACTGTATTGTCTTTTTTTATTTCAAATTCTAATATATCTGCATTACATGGTTTATATAAAATATATTTATCCTTTTCTTTTGTGACATTAACAAAAGTTTTATAAATATCAAATTGTTCTTCTTGCGTTTTGTTTTGCTTATTTTGACAACTACTTAAAGAAATTGTCATCAAAAAAAGACTAATAATTGAGTATTTTACCATTTTTAATATTTAGCATATCGGTAGTAGACGGGCGACTTCACGTAGCGGGTATTAAATTTTATTTTCGTTATTATAAATTTCGTCATAAAATTTTTCTGTATCAATTGTCTTTATATTATAATCCAATCCTTTAAGTTCGTATTTGGTTGTTTCTCCTTCATCATAGGATTCCGCATAAGCTTTAAATATCTTTAAAGTTTCTAGATTATCATCATAATACCAAAACGTTTCGACAAAACTTCTATTATCATCTAAGTTCTTTATTTTTATAATATTATTTCCTTCTATTTCTATATAATGATAAGAGATTTGAAAAGTAGGGTTATCGAATTTTAATGTTTTTCCATTTTCTAAGTGAATTTTAAAATATTCCTTATCGTCACCTTCAAAATTGGCACCTTTAATTGAACTAGATGTACTTTTTGATAATTCTGATTCACTTTGATTATCCTTTTTTATTAAAGTCTTTTTCTCTGAACTGACTATAGCTACATTCCTATGCAACTTTTTATTAGGTATTTTATGTTCAAAAGAATATTCTTTCCATATTGATTTAAGTCCATTTGAAAAAGAAGAAGGAATATTGATACTAGTATCTGTTATTTTACCCCGAGGATTATTTAAAGTTAATTCGTCAAATTTATTTACTCCAACACCATATACAAAATATCTTCTACTCTGTTTTGTGTCGAATAAAATAGCTTTTAGACTCCTAGAAGATTGTTCTGTTTTATCCAAATAATGATGAAATAAGTATACAACTTCAGGGTAAGAATCATTATTAAGATCAGTTGTTTTAAAAGAGCCTTTAATATAATCAATCCCACAGGAAGTCTCATTATTATTACAATCATCTTTAGGAATAGACTCTTTGAGACTATCTATCAAATTATTACCTTGATACAATTCAAATAATACTGTATTGCCATTATCGACAATTTTCATAGTGAGTTCCTCTTGGCTAGTTAAAGCCTTTGCCTCTGTTTTTTTTGATTCTCCTTTACATGAGGTCTGTAAAAGAACTAATGCTATTAGAATTACTATTTTTTTTACCATTTTTAATATCTATCTAAGTGAAGAATAAGTTTCGGAAGGATTGTTTATGTCTATAACTGGCAAATTCTCTTCCTTCCATTCTGATTTAACAATAAAATCTTTAGGTTTCATATAAAAAGATATTTTATTAGCTGGATAAGAAGAGAAACAAATACTTTCATCTCCACTCACATCCATATTCCCAATCACACCATTCTGATTACCTCCTAATAAAACTATTTTTCCATTACTATTTTTACCAACTACAAAACCAACATGACTCCCTGAATATACTGCCAATGCTCCTAAGAATGGTTTTTGATGATCTTCACCCTCTTTCCAACCCCCAATATTTTTTCGATCTGCATTAAGGTGTTTATTATTAGCAGGCCCCCACTCAAAAGCTCTTACTTGAATACCTGTTTTATTTTTATATGAAGGACTTCCTTTTAAGTAACAATAATTTATAAAAGCGGCACACCAAGGGATTTCTGATTTTAAGCCTTTAGAAGTTGTTGAATTAAAATATGATTTTTCAATACGGTCACTTAAATTTTTCTCTTCTTCAATATAACCTAAATGTGTATTATACTCCGAAAATGCAACTTTAAGCCATGGGGGAACCTCTTGTAAACTATCAGTACTAGATTTTGAAGAATTATTAATACAATCTAATTCATAACGGAATATACTTTTTAAAACTTGATAATACTTAGCTCTTTTTTCTATTCCCTTTTTACCTCCATTAATTATTTTAGAGATAATTCTTTGCTTAGAATCTGCTTCAAGTGAATGATCCAAAAGACTTTTCTTTTTGTGAATTTTGTTTACCCAAAACCAACCAGCAGAATCCATTGCATACATAAGGTTATCAGAAATATGCTTTTCATAATTACTACTACGCAATTCTAATTCTGTATCTGTTTTTCCTTTTAATATTCCTTCTGAATTTTTAGCTGCATATTTTAAATATTTAATTTGAGTATTACGCCAAGTCAATTGCATAAATCCTCGCCCTTTATATTTTGGGCCATCACCAATTACAGTGTTTCCATTATTTTTAGATTCTGGATGCCCTCCATTTGGATTATAATAATCACCAGTATCAAATTCTAATCCAGTAGTGAATCTTGCTGATTCATGGTATATTTGAGTAATGAAATGTATTTTTTGAATACATTGGTTGATACCATATTTTCTAGTAGTTTTATTAAATTCTTCAGTTAACCTTTCAAATGTTTTATCGTCACTTGGAATAGCACAATTTGAATGATTTAAGATAGTTCCCCCACCTAATCCTTCGTTTTTTCTAAGTCTTTTAATTATACGTGTAAATTCTTTGATAGTAAGATCTCGGTTACAAGAACATACTCCCGTTTTCCCCTCTGGATACATCATTCGCATCTGCCTAACAAAGCTATTCACATTAAAATGCCACAGCATATCGGAACTTGGTAATTTTCGAGTTTCTTCTTCTTTGTATTTCCCCTTTTTATATTCTTGGTCTAGGACATCCAATTCAACATTCATTTCGTTTTTACTACTTTCCGACATATGCTCTTCTCCAAGAAAACGAGCATATTTTTGCTTAATGGCAGCTTTCTTCTCTTCGTATTCTTTATCCTTCTCTGTTATTTTTGGCGTATAGGTTGTATTTTGTAGTTCCTTCCAAAACATCAAATTTTTAGTCTTTTCTACCAAATGCTCTAAATCGGTATCTCGTTTCTGTTCTAATAATTTCTTTTTATCAGGGTCTTTTTCTAAATCAAGTCCTAGTTTGTAAAACTCTAAGGCTTCACTTTTTATTGCCTCTGGCTCGTAGCTCCACTCACTTTTATGTTTTACTACCATTTTACCCATACGCTCGGAAGTATAAGGATTACGCTGCGCTCTTAAAAATTCTATAGGGCTAAGGATGATACCATCGCCATCCTCGTCTACCATTTTCCAAAGCTCATCTATAAAGGCATCGGTTTTTTCAGATTTATGATAGTCTTTCATGGCATACACATACTCGCTACCTGCATCGTAAGTTTTAAAACCAAAATTACTCCATACAAAAGGATTGATAAGCTCTAAATGCGCATCGCCTGCTTTTATCCATCCAATATGCTGGTAACATTCTTTCTCAAAATTATAGCTTTCGGCTATAAAATACCACAATTTACCATCATCATCGGTAACCGTTATTTGTGGTTTTCCACTTAATTCTCGTTCTTTTTTAAAGGTATTACCACGCTCATGTGGGGTGTAGGGTTCGCCTATATAAGTATGGCAACTATCCGACTCTAAAGTGGTTTCCAAACCAAAAGTAACCACTTGATCGCCCTCTACTTTTAGGTGGGATTTATCTATCCAAAATTCTTTATTCCAAAAAGGAGGTTGTATAATAATTTCTCTAAGGCTACCTGCTAGAGGTTTGTAGTAGTACACAAAATCTCCTTTAGTTAATAGCCCATTAAACTGTTGATTAACATAATCAAAACTGGTATCTTTTATTTTATATCGTGTTTTCGACATACCACAAACACTATCTTTTACATACACTTTTTTACCACTTGCATTAGTGGTTTGTTGAGCTGCGAGGTGTTTACTTTTATCTATTTCTTTAATTAAGCCTTTTACTTTTACACGTACATAATCTCCTTTCATACTAGTTACACGAATAGGCGTACCTGCTTTAAGCTCCTTACTGCTTTGTACATAAGGCTCTAAAGTAGCTCCTGATAGCATTTTGTAACGCTGAAAGTTTTCTTCTCCATCTCCTGCGCAATTATCTAATAAATCTGACACATCGGTATCGGAGGCATCGGTAAATAACTCTATATGGCTAGAATAGTTATTCTCATTTTTATTAAATCCGAATGCTCCAACATAAGCTACTATTTCTCCTGCTTTTACAGGAATATCACAGGCTACTATTTTATCTAATGCTATATCGCTATCAAATGTTTTTTGCGCTTCAAAATCACGTGCTTGCACGTAGCCTTCATATTCTTTTTCGGAGTCTTTTACTCTAACCCATTTTTTATCTTCAGATTCTGAACCTTTAATAACTGTAATCTCAGTATCTTTTGGTATTACACCAATACAAGTTCCTTTACCAAAAAAACCAAAATCACTGTCTGCTATATTGAAGAGTAAAGCACCATCTTCTAATTCAGCATTTAAAGCATCTGTTTGTTTTTTACTTTTACCAGTAGTCGTATTTGTATCGGTATCGTAAGTAACTTTGTATTTATCAGTTTCTCCTGCCACTAATTGTAAACAGCCCGAATAAATATGAATATCACTATAAACAGTGTTGGTAAAAGGGTCTGTATAGGTATAGCTGTAGTATTTTTTCTTTTCAGAAGTTTTTCCTGTGTTATACGTTTTTGCCCAATCAGCTAATAACTCCACACCATTACGTGTTACAATATGATTTTTGGGGATTAATACCGTTTCTGTTCCTCTGGTTTTTCCTTCTTCAAGAGATGCTGCTCTTCCGCGAACACCTTTAGGAGTATTGGATGCTTTTATTTTAGTTACTTTTTTACTTAAAAAAGAGGGTACTTCTAAGTTGTTTTTAGAATTGGTAATATCAAACTTACTAGCAATGTGATGGTACAGGCTATAAAAAGTAAGTTCTTTTTCTTTAGGGCTCTTGTAGTCATGCTGTATCAATATAAAACCATTGGAATACATTTCTGGACATTCATGCGCTGTAAACAGATATTCCGATGGTAATTTATAGGCAATAATTCTGGCATCACTTATAGCTACTAACTCTGCTAAAGCTTGTTCTTCATGTATACCTCCATGCCATGCATTGTAACTACTAAGCGGATAGTTCCCATAAATACTTGAGTTTTTACGCTGATCTAGATTGCTTCCTTTTTTTGGATATAAAAATTTCAATTTAAATGAGTTATAAAGTTAGAGGATTGCGTTTTATGACTTTTTTATGAACCAATCTCCTGTACTGAAATTGATAAAATGTTTTACTAATGCTATATTAATAGTTTCGTACTGGGCTGTTAACTTGTGTTGTTGCACTATAAGATTTATCACAACACTTATATCTTCAAAGTCATAACTCTCCATAGTTTTGGAAACATTAAGCCAATGGAAATACACTTTTTCAGGATTTGCTTTTTCTTGTATGCAGTAATACAGTTTCTTGGGATACTTATGATCTGCAATGAGTTCTAAAACAAAATTGCAGTTTTGTGAAACCGTTGTTGTTCTTTTATTTTCTTCTTTTATACTAAAACGACCATTATATAGTATCTCGTTTTCGTATCCTATTATAAGTGCATTAGGGTTTAATAATCCTTTTTTTAAACAATCTCTACTAGCACTTATTAAATGTAACAACATACATTCGTAACCCGATAAGCTTAAATGATGATACTTCTGATCTAATGACAAATAAATATCATGGTTTACTAAATTGCAAATAGATTGCTCTATATCAATATTATAACCCATACGCTTTAGATACTAAAACTAAAATGCCCCAAAAAGCCATTTTCTTTAGCTTCTTCTTGGTTCTTTTGTTGTTGCTCTGTTGCCTCCTTAACTAATTTTCCTTTACCTGTAAGTACCGATAATGTTTTGTTTAATGGACTAATCTCAGGGAGCTCCATACGGTCTATAGGTGTAAGACTAGAGGGAGCACCTGCTCCTGTATTTACAAGAATATTAGGTTCTCCTGCTGTTATTGCTCCTCCGTGAGCTGAAGCACTACCCACTGTAGCTACCTGCATTCCATTTACTAACACATTAGATTCTCCTCCAATAATAACATCAGGAGGACCTACACAAATGCACATACTACCTACGGTAGCTACAGGTTTTCCATTAGCTAAAACGGTGGCAACTCCTTGTGAAACGGGTCCGCCTACATGAGGTACCGTTCCAGTACACATGGGACAAACGTGCATACTTCCAATTGTGGCAATAGGTCCAGGCATAAAATAGCATTTAATTTAATTTTCCTCAATTTGTAGCATTAAAAATTGAGAAACATAACAAAGAAGCTTTAACCTCTAATTATAAGGTTGAATTTCTTTTTCTTTTTCTGGTTATAAATATATAGAAAATAAGTTATTAGAGTTATACCGCGTAAGATTTTTAGTTAAAATGCATTAAAAAAAGTTTACCTGTAACAGTCTCCATAAGAACTTCTTTTTTTGTAGTCTTTTTGCTTTTAGTTTATAAAAATTAGATTTCTTATTTTCGGCCGCCATTAAACCTATTAAATGAATAAAAGAAAAATACTTCCAAGCATAGCGGAAATAGAAGGCTTCAAAACCCCACTATACGTATATGAACGTACTAATAAAATGAAGATATATGTAGTAGAACAGTCTGAATTTGATAACGAACTAGGTAAAGAATTGATCGCTTGTATGCCTTTACCTTATTTGGAGTCACAAACAGAGATTCTTTATAAATTTCAAAAAGACCGACCTTTAACTTATTTACTAAAAAACACGCTGCATAGTTTGTTGTTGACGTAATATATTACCATCTCTTAAATGCTAATAAAATAGAAAGCCTATCAATATTACTTGATAGGCTTTCAGTCTGCTAGGGTGCATCTATGAAAATGCATGATTATTAAGAACCTACTAAGTACATGACAAAAAACTAATTATTTCTATATCAGATTGATTTTTAGTGTTTAAAAGTTTATTGTTTATAAAGTCGAGTCCATATTTAAATATACTTTTAGCTTTTCTTTGGTGTTTTTTAATTTTGATGGGTTTGATTTTATGTAAAAATATCCCCACTTTATAAGAGGCTACTGAAAAAGTCAATTTTTAATTAAAAAGAGCAGAATTTAGAAAATCCTGCTCTTTTTTGTATTTTGAACTATGATAGTTCAGCAACAAGTTTTACAGCTAAGTGAGTATAGTTTTTTATACGATTAAATCG
>CALLUJ010000095.1 GCA_938011245.1 uncultured Aquimarina sp.
AATTTACGTTTGATAAAGAAGAAATATTTAGTGTTTTTAAAGAATTATTTACAGACCCTAAAACACAACAAGCAGAGCTTATTTTTAAATACAAGGCAAAAAAAGACGTAGAGGTGTTTTTAAAAGTAGGAGACCAACAAAAAAAGTTAGAAAAAGTACAATTAGGTACCTTTAAAAGCATACATTAAAATGTAACCTACTTTGTCCTTAACTAGTAATTACCATTATCTTAAAGCTTTTATACGAAACACTTAAATTAAAACCGTATAAATTAAGAATAGCCAAAAGAATAAAATTTAAATAAACATGCTATTTTTTGAATGTATTTATATAAACTTTTAGAGGTTTTTAGAAAAGCTGCGAAGTTTCTAAAACTAAAATAAGAGTAAGTTATTTTGTTAAATTTAATAAAGTTTATTCAAAAACACCACCAGCATTAGGGTAATGCTCTATAGGGGTACTCTCTAATTTTAGAATATTGTTCATTTCTTTTACTACTTCTGGGTGTTTTATTGAGAGGTCATTTTTTTCGTAAATATCGGTAGATAAATCGTATAATTCTGTTTTTAAACTGTTCCCAACTCTAACGGCTTTCCAATTCCCTTTTCTAGCAGCTTGTTTAAACCCTTTTGGAGATTTTCCATACCTTAGTATTTGAATTTCCCAATATAAGTAATCGTGTTTTGGCTGTTTTTTGTTTAGTAATTCTGGTAAAAAAGAAATTCCATCGGTTTGTTTAGGTACTTTTACAGATGCAATTTCTGCTAGTGTTGGCATAATATCGTAAAAAGCCGAAGGATGGTTTGTTGTGGTATTTGCTTTAATGCGATTTTTCCAATAAACAAACATAGGCTCTCTAATACCTCCTTCATATAAGTCTCTTTTGTGACCTCTAAGACCGCCAGAACTTTTGAAAAATAAAGGGTCATGATTTTCTTTTTGAGGTCCGTTATCGCTAGTAAAAAGGATAATGGTATTTTCTAATTCTCCTTGTGCTTTAAGGGTGTTGAATAGTCGTTTTACTTGCCTATCAAACATTGTAATTCTAGCAGCATGATTTCTTTCGGCTTCAGCCCAACCTTTTTCTGCGTATAACGTGTTGTGTTTTATGTGAAATTCGTGTGCATGGGGAATGCGATAGGACATATATAAGAAAAAAGGCTTCTCTTTATTTCTTTTATGTTCTAAATACTCAATAGCAAAGTTTGTTCTAAATTCGTCTAAACAAGAATATTTTGTATAATTATATTGAATAGAATCTTGATTGTTATTTACCCAGTGTACCCGTTCATCTATTTCCACACCGTTTTTGTTAATACCCCATTGTTCTTGTACCGCATAGTCAAATCCACGTCCTTTTGCCCAGGTAGAATAATCTTGTGGGATGCCTAAGTGCCATTTTCCAATCATTGCAGATTGATAGCCAGCTTCCTTTAACATTTCGGGAATAGTAATTTCTTTTTTTTGTAAAGGAACCCTTGCTAATTTTTCCCCAAAAACCCCTTTGTTTCCACGAATACTAACATGTCCTGTATGAATGCCTGTCATTAAAGAAGCACGAGAAGGAGAGCAGACGGAGGTGCCAGCATAAAAGTCAGTAAAACGTAATCCTTGTGTAGCTAAAGAATCTAGAAAGGGAGTTTTTATTTCTTTTTGTCCATAACTTCCTAATTCCCCATAGCCCATATCATCAGCCAATAATAAAACAATATTAGTTTTTTTGGATTTTTTTTTAGTGTTATTTATGGTTTGGTGAGATTGTGCCAGAATTCCAAAAGGAATTAAATAACATATAAAATTACATAAGAAACGCATATTACTTTATTTATAAGGTGTTTTTTGAAGTCTCAATTTTTTCTATTTTTAATAAAGATAACTTGATTTCGTGAAATAATAGAAACATTAGAAATATAAAAAGTCTCCAAGTGGAGACTTTTTATATTGTAGTTTTATAAAAACAATTATAATTCAAGAAGACTGTTTGTTTTACGAACTCCTTCTGCACTTTCGGTAAGTTTAGATTTTTCGGCAGCATCTAATTCAATTTCTACAATTTTTTCGATACCATTTTTGCCTAAAAGAACAGGGACTCCAATAGAAATATCATTCATTCCATATTCTCCTTCCAATAAAGCAGAACAAGGGAACATTTTCTTTTGATCGCAAGCAATAGCTTGTACCATAGAAGAAACTGCTGCACCAGGTGCATACCATGCCGATGTACCTAGCAATCCAGTTAATGTAGCTCCGCCTACTTTGGTGTCGGCAGCAACCTGCTCTAAACGTTCGTTAGTTAAAAATTCGGAAGCTTTAACGCTGTTACGAGTAGCTAAACGTGTTAAAGGTAACATTCCTTTGTCGCTATGTCCACCTATAACCATTCCATCGATATCAGAAATAGGGGCCTCTAATGCTTGTGCTAAACGATATTTAAAGCGAGCGCTATCTAAAGCACCACCCATACCAATAATTCTGTTTTTTGGTAAATCGGTTGTTTTATGTACTAAATAAGTCATGGTATCCATAGGGTTACTTACTACAATAATAATAATGTTTGGAGAGTGCTTGATTAAGTTTTCAGAAACTTGTTTTACAATACCAGCGTTAATACCAATAAGTTCTTCGCGAGTCATACCTGGTTTTCTAGGAATACCAGAGGTAATTACGGCAACATCAGAATTTGCTGTTTTTGAGTAATCGTTAGTACTTCCTGAAATTTGAGTATCAAAGTTTAATAATGAAGCTGTTTGCATAAGGTCCATAGCTTTTCCTTCTGCAAAACCTTCTTTAATATCTAAAATTACTACTTCCGAGGCAAAGTTTTTTATCGCAATATATTCTGCGCAACTGGCGCCTACTGCTCCAGCACCTACAACAGTTACTTTCATTTTTATGTTTTTTTAATTGAATAATTGGATGTAAAAATACAAATATTAAAACGTTAAAGCTTATTAGAATTTAAAAATTAAAAGAGGTGAAAACTAATACTTTCTTAAAAGAAAGTTGTTTTTTTGAGAAATAACCAATAATTAGGGTTATTTTTTTTGCGAGTCTAATAATTTTGCGAAATAAGAATATAATTCACCTTTTGTAATTTGAGCACCTTCTTTTATGAGATTAAATTTATCTAAATTTTTGTCTTCGTTATAATCTTTGGAAGCATTAAAAAAGGAAACAATATCGTCTAATAAATTATTTTGCAACCAAGTATAACCTTCCTTTGTTAGTAAATTAACTTTAGGGTCTTTTACTTTAATGGCAATAAGGTGCATTTTTTCTTGGGTAAGATAAAAAAGATGTATTTGATCCTTAGAAAAATGTTCTAAATATTCTACTTTAGTTAAAACACCTTCCCAAATCATATCGCTAAAAACATCTATTTCGGCTTCGGCAACTTCAGGTTTTTCTTTTTTTAGTTTTAACCATTCGTCTGCGTCAATAGATTGTGTGGCTAAAAAATTGATAAATTCTTGATGGAGTTCTTCTAGTTGTTCTTTAGTTAATCGAGTGTACTTCACAATGTGTTTTTTGTAAGGAGCAAAAATAAATATTTGAAGATTGGTTTGCTAAGTAATAATGAAAATATAAAATAACTAAAAAAGACTGTCTTTTTAGACAGTCTTTTTTAGTTATTTTATGCGAAATAAGAATTAAGCGCTTTTTTCTGCTATAATTTCAAAGTTTACTTTATTTACAACGCTTCTGTGAAAACGAATTGAAGCTTCGTAAGCTCCTAATCTTTTTATAGTTCCACCAGCTATAGTAATAAATTTCTTCTCAACAGTTATCCCTTCTTTAGCTAAAGCTTCGGATAAATCGGCATTGCTAATAGATCCAAATAATTTATTTCCAGCACCAGACTTAGCTGTAAGCTTAATATTTAAACCAGCTACTTTTTGAGCTTGTTCTTGTGCGTCTGCAACTTGTTTTTGCTCTTTGTAGGCACGTTGCTTTAAATTTTCAGCAAGTACTTTTTTTGCAGAAGCGGTAGCTAAAACAGCTACTCCCTGAGGAATTAAAAAGTTACGCCCGTAACCATTTTTCACTTCTACTATGTCGTCTGCAAATCCTAGATTTTCAACGTCTTTTTTTAATATAAGTTCCATTTGTTAGGGTCGTTATTATTTCATTAAATCGGCAACATATGGTAATAGTGCAAGATGTCTTGCTCTTTTTACCGCTACACTCACTTTTCTTTGGAATTTCAAAGAAGTTCCTGTTAATCTTCTTGGTAAAATTTTACCTTGTTCGTTTAAGAAACCAAGTAACCAATCTGGATCTTTATAGTCCACATATTTGATACCCGATTTTTGAAAACGACAATATTTTTTGTCTTTAGAAGTATCTATATTTAATGGAGTTAAATATCTAATTTCTCCATCTTTTTTTCCTTTTGCTTGTTGTTCGATAGATGCCATAACTTATGCTTTTTGTTTAAGTTTAACTCTTCTTCTTTCTGCCCAAGAAATTGCATGCTTATCTAAACTTACGGTTAAATAACGCATAATACGCTCGTCGCGTCTAAATTGCAATTCTAATTTTTCGATAGCTTCTCCAGCTACAGTGTATTCAAATAAGTGATAAAAGCCACTTTTTTTGTGTTGAATTGGATAAGCTAATTTTTTTAACCCCCAATTTTCTTTGGAAATCATTTTGGCTCCTTCTTCAGTTAAGATGTCTTCGAACTTCTTAACTGTCTCCTTTACCTGGTCATCAGATAAAACGGGATTCAAAATGAAAACAGTTTCATAATGGTTCATAAAATAGTATTTTATATTAAGTTTGCAAAAGTAGATATTTGGAATGTGTTTTTGTACAAAAAAGACGTTTTTTTTACATATCGATTAAAGGTTGTTTTTTTTCGATAAAAATTAATATTATTCCGACGAAAGTCTTTTTTTTTTGGTTGTCTTAATTTTTATACTTAAAATTGTATAACAAATTAATAAGCAAGTGAATAGTTCTATTATTAAATGCGCAGTTGTTGATGATTCAAGGTTACAACGCCTTGCTATTGTTAAATTTATAGAGGAACATCCAACTTTAGATTTGGTTGCAGAATGGAATAATGCTATTGAAACTAAAAATGGTTTACTAGATACAGCAGTTGACTTATTGTTTTTGGATATAGAAATGCCTATATTAACAGGGTTTGATTTATTAGATGATTTAGAAAATAAACCTAGGATTATTTTTGTAACCGGTAAAACGAAATATGCTTTTAAGGCATTTGATTACGATGCTGTTGACTATTTAAGGAAACCATTAAAACGCGACCGTTTTAATGCTTCCGTGGATAAAGCAATTCAATTAATTCATCCCAAAATTAATCCAACTAACGATGAAAAAGATGATGAATTCATTTTTGTGAAAAGTAATTTAAAAAAGCGCAAAATTTACTTAAACATGCTAAAATATGTTGTGGCTTTAGGAGATTATGTAAAACTTATTATGGAGGATTCAGACCCAGTGGTGGTTTTAGCAACTATGAAATCCTTTGAAAAACAACTATCCGAAGGTAATTTTTTAAGAGTTCATAAATCTTATATTGTAAATTTAAATAAAGTTGAGCGTTACAATAGTAGAAATATTGAAATAGCTGGAGAGCAAATTCCCGTAAGTAGACATAAAAAGGCAGCGCTTAATGAAGCTCTTGAGGCTTAATAATTGTTTTTTAAGCGGTATCTACATTTACGATTACTCTTACTCCAGAGTAGTTTTTTATGCTAGAAAATGTTTTTAAAATTTTAGAAACATGTTCTTTGGTTTTTGCCAGATTTTGATTGGGAAGTATTTTTAATAAAATATGTTTATTATATTGATTCCTTATTCTAGAAATATTAGGAAATTCTGGACCTAATACATTCTCTTTAAAAGCATTTTTTAATGATTTTGCCAGCCATTCGCTAGCTTCGTTTACTTTATTATAATCTTTATGTCTTATAATAAATTTTATAAGTTTGCAAAAAGGAGGGTATATATGTTGTTTTCTCTCTTGCATTTGGTCGTTATACATAGCAGTATAATTATGCATAGATACTTGTTGTAATATTTGATGAAATGGGTTGTAGGTTTGGATAAATACTTTTCCTCTTTTGAAGTGTCTACCTGCTCTTCCAGAAATTTGACTTAATAATTGATACGTAGTTTCGTGAGAACGGTAATCTGGAAAATTTAATAAACTATCAGCATTCATTACACCAACTAAGCCAACATGTTTAAAATCTAAGCCTTTAGCAATCATTTGTGTTCCTATTAAGACATCAAATTCTTTATTTTCAAATTGGCTTAATATTTTTTGATGACCATACTTACCTCTTGTGGTATCTTGATCCATCCTGCCTATTTTAGCTTTTGGAAATAATTCTTTTAGTTCTAATTGTACTTGTTCTGTTCCAAACCCTTTGGTAGAAAGTTGAGAGCTCTCACATGACCTGCAAATAGTTTGTTCTGCAATTTGATATCCGCAATAATGGCAGCGTAATTGTTTGGTGTATTTATGGTACGTTAAGCTAACATCGCATTGGGTACATTGAGGTACGTATCCACAAGTGAGGCAGTTTTGAATAGGGGAGAACCCTCTTCTGTTTTGAAATAAGATTATTTGTTCTTTACCAACTAAAGACTCTTGAATACCTTCTATTAATCGATCGCTAAAATGGCCTTTCATTAATCGTTTTCGATGTTTTTTTTGTAAATCGATTAATTCTATGTCTGGTAATAAAATATTATTATGTCTTTTGTTTAAAACAACTAATCCATATTTTCCGTTACTAGCATTGGTATAAGTTTCTAGGCTGGGTGTAGCGGTACCAAGTAGTACTTTTGCACCAAAAATATGGGCTAAAACAATAGCACTATCTCTAGCATGGTATCTAGGAGCAGGGTCTAGTTGTTTGTAGGTTTGCTCGTGTTCTTCGTCTATAATAATTAAATCTAGATTTTGAAAAGGTAAAAAAATAGAAGAACGAACTCCTATGATTAATAGAGGACTATTGGAGCTTCTAAGAATACGTTGCCATGCTTCGACACGTTCGTTTGCGGAATATCTTGAATGATAAACTACGAGGTGATTTCCGAAAATTATTTTTAAGCGTTCTATTAATTGGGTGGTTAAAGAAATCTCTGGAATAAGAAATAATACTTGTTTCTTTTTTGTTATAACCTGTTCAATTAATTTATTGTAAATTTCTGTTTTACCAGAAGAGGTTACCCCATGTAATAAACAAACTTTTTTGCTTTCGAAATTTTTTTTAATTTCTTCTAGAGCCTTTTTTTGATGGATATTAAGTTTGTGTAATGAAGACTGTTGATCTTCACTAAAATCAACTCGATCTACTTTTTCTTGAAAACTCTGAAGAATGTTTTTTTTTATTAAACTTGTAATAGAGGCTTGAGATGCTTTAGCAGCATTTATTAAATCCGAACTATCAATAAAATCTTTAGAAGCTTTAAGAGTGAAATATTGTAGTAATATATCACGTTGTTTAGGGGCATTTTTTAAGCTATTTAATATTTCTGGAAGTTTACTTTCCTTAACAGAAGGGTGTAGCCTAATCCATTTTTTTAATTTAGGTTTATATACTTCAACGATATGTTCGTTTATAGTAATAATTTTTTTTTCTAATAATCTATAAGCTACAGGGAGTACTGTTTTTTTACCAGTTATTTTAGAAAGTTCTTCTATACGTAAGCTGCTTTTAAATTGTAGGGCTTCATAGATTAGATATTCATCATCTTTTAGTGATGAAGTTTCAATGGTTTCAAAATTTTCGGTTTTTGTAATAACAGTTTCTCCTTCTAATAATAATGCGGAAGGAACTGCTGCTTTTAATAATTCTCCGTGAGTGCACATATAGTATTTTGACATCCATTGCCAAAGTTGTAATTGACTTTTAAGTATGGATGGGGTATCTTCTAATAAACAGTCTATTTCTTTAGCTTCATATATTTCTGGTGGAGTTGTATGGATATTAATTACTATAGCAGCATATAATTTCCTTTTTCCGAAAGGAACAGAGACTCGCATGCCTATTTGGATATAATTAGCTTCGGCACTATTCACTTTATAAGTAAAGGTGTTTTTTACGGGGATAGGCAGTAATACATCTATAAAGTGAGGCATAACACAAAAATAAAAAATTGAAGGTATTAAAAAGCAAAAGATCAACCGCAATAAGGATTGATCTTTTTATAACTTTCTATTTAGAAAAAAACTAATTTTTATACACCAAGAAGATCTTTCTTTAGACTTTTGTTTATGGGGTTTTCCCCTAACCAAATCTTATATAAAGCAAATTTAAAATCTTGCCCAGGAATAACCCCAAGTTCTATCTCATTCATCATACATACTAAGCCTTTATTTCTAATATATGCCAATTCTATAATATCTCCTTTTTTTAAGTTTTTGGAGTAAAATTGTTCAATAAGATTAATTCTACTTTTTAAATCTACAGTGTCGCCATTAGTAGATTTTTTGAAACCATCTTGAATAGAGCGTATCATTTTATCTCTAGAAATTAGTTTAGAAGTAATTTTAAGTTGAATGGACATATTAGAATCATCATAACAAATAGCTATAGGGTCTTTACTTTTGTTTTGTAAATATAATGCTGCCGAGTATAAATCTAAGAATGCTAATGATCGTACTCCTGATCCATTCATTTTTAAGGTGTTTCCCCCTCGACTAATTTCGTAATCTAAGGTGGTTTTGCCTACAGGAATTTGGGCATTATTACTATTAAAAAAAATAATAGCAAAGCATATTGTAAAAAAGTTTTTCATCTAGGTTTTTTTTGAAATGATCCATTACAAATATAAGAAACATAAAATATATTATGTATGCATAATATATTTTATGATGAACAGTATTAAAAAATAGGCAAAAAACAAAACCTTGCTAATTTTAACAAGGTTTTACAGCATTATGTTAAATATTTCTCGAATTATTTTAAATACCCAACATTCCTTTTTTTAAGCTTTTACTTACGGGCTCTTCACCAAGCCAAACTTTATATAAAGCAAATTTAAAATCTTGCCCAGGAATTACTCCTAATTCTCTTTCGTTAAAATAACAAATTGTTCCTTTGTCTTTTATATAGGTTAACTCTAAGGTGTCTCCTTTTACAATTTCTTTAGCATAGAATTTACTAATTAAAGATATTCTGTCTTTTAAAGGGGTAATATCGTTATTAGTGGCTTTTTTAAAACCTTCTTCCATGGCATCTATCATGCGCTCTCTAGTAATTATTTTTGAAGTGAACTTTATACGAATAGACATTGTTTCATTTTCAAAACTAATTTTAATAGGATCCTTACTTTTGTTTTTAAGATATAACCCAGCTGAATAAAGTTCTGCAAGTGCCCAAGATTTAGTTCCTCCACCATTCATGGTTAAGGTTTCGCCATCTCTTTCTATTTGATATTCTAAAACAGTTCGGCCTATTGGTATTTGGGCTTTTACAATGTTAAAAGATAAAATAGCAAAGCAAAGAATTGTAAAGTGTTTCATGTTATGACCTATTAAGATTTTTTGCAAATATATTTATTTGTTTATACTTAGCAATTCAGACTTTAAATCATTATCAACAGGGGTTTTAGAAAGCCAAATATTAAAAATTGCTGTTTTGAAGAGTAATCCTTTAATATTACCCAATTTAGTGTCGTTTTTTAGTAGTGTAGTTCCGTTTTCGGGGCTATATACTAAAAGATAGATGTCTCCAACTTTAATTTCATCTTTTAAAAAACCAAGAAAAGTAGTAAATTCAGTATTGAGCTTATTTACTGTTTCTGTAGAATTTGTGTTTTCAAATCCATCTTTAAAAGCTCCAATCATTTTTTTTTTAGAAAGTAATCGAGATAAAATTTCAAGGTGTATTGCCATTGGCTTGTCCGACTTAGTAATTGACGAGCCAAGAGTATTTTTGTTGGTAAGGTATAGTCCGCAAGCATATAAATCAAACCAAAATTTTTCTCTAAGTCCAGCTCCATTTAATTTTAGAGATTTAGATTCGATAGTTATAGTATTAGGTAAAGTGGCATCTCCCACTTTGGTTTGAGCAAAAAGTGGAAACGATAATAATGCTGCAATAAATAATGTAACAATATTTTTCATAAAATTATGTTTTAAGATTTTGTTTGTGTCTTCAATTTAGTGATACTTGCGTTTAATTCATAACCTAAGAGTACTAAATTTGCATTTATCCAGATATATAGGGTTAATATTAGTAATGCGCCTATGGATCCGTAAATTTCATTATATCTCGAAAAGTTTTGAATATAAAAACTAAAAAGGTATGTAGTAATTATAATTAATAGAGTAGTTAAAGCTGCTCCCGGCGAAAAAAAACGTATTTTTTTTCCTTCTTTTGTGCCATAGTAAAACAACATCGAGATTATTGTAAATACCATAGAAACAAAAAAAGTAATTCTACCTAATACTAACCAAAATAAGGTGTCTCCAATAAAATACTGTTTATAGGTGTTAACTAAATAGCTAAAATATAAATTGATGTAAACGGTTAAAATTAAAAACAATGCCACAATTATTGCTACTCCAAAAGCAACTCCATATTGTTTTAGAAAATTACGGCTTATTCCTTTGTGATAAGAGTTATTAAATCCAGAAAAAACGGCATTAATACCGTTAGTCATTAAAAACATGGATAATACAAATGTAGAAGAGAGTAAGCCTCCCCTTTTGTTTTTTACGATATCGGATATAATTGTATCAAAAAAATCGGAAGTATTGGGCGGCAACAAAGAGTTTATAAAAAAGATGAATTCTTCTTGAAAATTTTCGAAAGGAACGAATGGGATAAGGTTTAGTAAAAATAATAAGAAAGGGAAGATTGCTAAAAACGAACTGAATGAAATAGCAGAGGCTCTAATGGAAAAGGCTCCTTTTATAATTCCATTAATGTACATGCTTGCTAAATCTAAAAAAGAAAGTCCATTAAGACCAGGTATTTTAATACTCTTAAGTAGTTTTAAAATTAAAATTACTCCAGGTATTTTTAATACAAAATGTGTAAATTTAGTTGGCATAGGGGGGTACAAACTTTTAAGTGTAGAATTATTTTTCTTCTACAGCTTTTAAACTTAAATCTAAATTGTACACCGAATGTGTTAGTGCACCACTGCTTATGTAGTTAACACCACATTCTGCATATTTGCGAATTGTACTTTCGTTAATTCCTCCACTAGATTCGGTTAGGCATGTATTTCCAATTAAAGCGACGGCTTTCTTAGTGTCTTCATAATTAAAGTTGTCTATTAAAATACGGTACACACCGTTGCTTTGCAAAATTTCCTTAATTTCATTTAAATCTCTGGCTTCTACAATAATTTTTAAGTCTTTACCTATTTCTTTTAAATAATTTTTGGTTTGTGTAATAGCTTGTGTAATACCGCCAGCAAAGTCAATATGATTGTCTTTAAGCATTATCATATCGTATAACGCAAAGCGATGATTTTCTCCGCCACCAATTTTTACAGCCCATTTTTCTAAAGCTCGTATTCCAGGAGTAGTTTTGCGAGTATCTAGTATTTTAGTGTTTGTACCTTTTAATAGGTCTACAAACATTTTGGTTTTGGTAGCAATGGCACTCATTCGTTGCATAGCATTTAAAACTAAACGCTCTGCTTTAAGTATAGATAAGGAACTTCCTGTAACATAAAAAGCAACGTCTCCGTATTTTACAGAAGATCCATCTGGAATTAAAACCTCTATTTCCAAATTAGGATCTACATATTCAAAAACATATTTAGCAAATTCAATACCTGCTAAAATACCTTCGTCTTTTACTAATAGTTTAGCTTTACCAAGGGCTTCTTTAGGAATACAGGCTAAAGAGCTATGATCTCCATCTCCTACATCTTCCCGTATAGCGTTTGCAATAATTAGTTGTATTTCTTTGTTAAATTGCTCTTTAGTAATCATTTTAGAATAGTATTTTTGATATTACAAAGTAATCTTTTTTAAAGAAACTACATATATTTTTGATGACAATCACATTACTTGCTATAGGAAAAACAGACCATTCGCAACTTTCTATTTTAATAGAAGAGTATAAAAAACGTTTAGGGTTTTACATAAAATTTAATTTTGAAATAATCCCTGATATAAAAAACGCTAAAAGTTTAAGCGAAAAGCAACAAAAGGAAAAAGAAGGAACACTTATTTTAAAGAGGCTAAATACTTCGGATCAGTTAGTTTTGTTAGACGAAAATGGAAAACAATTTACTTCTATTCAGTTTTCGGAGTATCTGCAAAAAAAGATGAATAGCGGTGTTAAAAATGTGGTTTTTGTAATTGGAGGGTCTTACGGGTTTAGTGATGAGGTATATAAAAGAGCACAAGGTAAAATATCACTTTCTAAAATGACGTTTTCTCATCAAATGGTACGGCTCTTTTTTATAGAGCAGTTGTATAGAGGTTTTACTATTTTAAGGAACGAACCCTATCACCATCAGTAAATTAGTAATTATTTAAACTCAATAACAATTTGTTTTATTAAATTTAAGAAACCTGTTAGCGGTATTTATATTTTGTTTAAAGTTACTTTACTTTTTTTTCTTAAATAAACCTTCTAAAAGTTTTCCTGCTTTTTCTTTAATTACATCATTACTTTTTGTGGAGTTTTCAGAATTTGCATTAGTAGTGGTGCTTGGTTTGTTTTCTTTTTTGCTTCCTAAAAGTCCGCCTAATACATCTTTGGCTTTTCCCGAAACTTTTTTGCTTACTTGTTCATTTATTTTTTTAGAGACTTCCGAAGTAATTTTATTTTTTACTTTAGCTTTTTGTGTTGCAATTACTTGACTAGATAGATTAGATATTGCTGATTTCATATCTAAACCAATTTTTGGTTGATTAAAACTGCCTCCTAATGAAATAGGGAGAGGTACATTTATAGATTCTTTTTCTTGATTAGATAGTTTGGATAAAAGACCACTAGTAGAATTTCCTAAGTACTTAGCAGGCACATCCATATTCAAAACATAATTCATAGTACCATCAAAACTATGGCTTCCTCCTATCTTTACAGAAAGGTCATCTTTAAGTTTAAAATCAAATGGAGCTACGTTAATTTTTCCATCGTCAAAATTTAATTTAGCAGTTAAGTCCTTTAAATTTAGTTTGTCGAAGTTAATAAAATCAGTTTTTTGGTTTAAAGACTTCATTAATTTGTTTTTTTCAGGATTCATTTTGGCATTAATTAAATTGGCAGTAGCATTTCCTTTTAAACTTTCTAATGCAGGAGTAAGATCTTTTTTAAGGTTTCCTTTTAGAGAAATTTTGGTGGAATAAGATCCTTCTAGAGCTTGTGCAATAGGAGTTATTTTCTTTAGCATATCAAACCCTTGAAAAGATTGAGCTATATTTAGCTTTCGAAGATCCAAATCCATATCAAAAGAAGGAATCTTTTCGGCATCATTTACAGTTCCATTAAAAATAATGTTTCCTCCAAATATTTCAGTACTTACATCTTTAAGAATAGCTTTTTGATTTTTTATGGCTAATTTTCCAGAGGTGTTGGTTAAAGTTAGATTATCATACAGTACGTTTTGGGCATAAAATGTTGAGGTAATATTTAAGAACGACGGGATTAATTTTTCCTCGGTAATAGGTTCGCTCTCAGATTTACTTTCAGTATCATCAGTATTAGTTTCCGAAGAACTCATAAAATCGGACACATTAAAGTTTTTAGATCGTAAGTTAAAATCGCCAACTAAAATATCGTCTGTAAGTGCAAATGGAATTAAGTTTTGAAGAGTTCCTGTAGCTGCAATGTCCGAACTTCCAGAGGTAATAGAGCCTTCTTTTAAAGTTACAACATTTTTTGTAAAATCTACTTTAGCAGTATTAATAACCAATTCGTGTGGTAGCTCTTCAGAAACAAATATAAAATTAGATAGGCTAAGTTGGCCTTCTCGTTCTATATTGTTGTATTGTTTTTTTTCTACATCATTCATAGCAAATTTAGCTTTTAAGTCTGCCGTAAAAATTCCTTTTAAATCGGTGTCAAGTTCTATAGGATACGCTTTGTTAAGGTTATCCAGGTTTATGGTTCCATTAGCATTAAAAGCTATTAGTGGGTTTTTGATAAGATTAGAGAAACGACCATTTGCAGTAAATATATCTTGATCAATCTTCATTTTAAAGGTATTAACAATAACGGAAGTGTTATCCATATTCCCTGTCGTATTGGTAACTTTAGCTAAAAGTGTAATGTTTTCAATTCCTTTTGGGAGATCTGGGTATTTAAAAGAAGAATTTTGAGTATCTAAAACAATATCTAAAAGAGGAATATGCTGATTGTTAGAGATTCCTTTTATAGTGCCATGCAAATCAAAATTCCCTCTTACAGAAACTCCATTAATGTCTTTGGAATAAGCATTAGGTAATGCGCTTAATAGATTTTTAAAAGAGCCGTCTTTAGTTACAAAATTAAGATTTATTTCGGTATCCTTGTCGTTTAATAACTTTACAAATCCAGTAAATGTAAGTGGGATATGGTTTATTAAAGCTTTATTGTCTTTAAAGGAGTATGTTTTGTTATTTTGATCGATCCCTATAATAGCTTCCAAAAAAATAGGCATTTTGTTAGCATACTTAACACCATGCATTTCATAGCTTAGTTGCATTTTGGTATCGGTAACTAAATTGGTAATATTTGTAGAAATGTCGCCTTTTCCTTCGTGAAATAATTGTTCAATTTTTAGGGTAATGTTTGAAACCTCGTCTTTATATAGGATACTACTGTTTTCAATTTCGTAATTTAAATTTAGTTTAAAGTTAGTATCCTCATTATTTGTTGGTTCAGGAGTAGCCGTGTCCGATGCATTAAAAATATCGTAATTACTTTTGCCATCTTTGTTAGTAAGCACTTTTATATTAGCTGTGTTTATATGGAACTTGTCTATTTTTATTCCTTTGTCTATACCTTTAATTATTTGTAAAAAAGAAATTTCTCCTATAATCTCCTTCGCTTTTACTAAAGTGTCGTTTTCAAAAGGAGCGCGATTTACAATTTCCAAATTTTCGATACTAATTGATGCGTTAGGAAAATTTTTAATAAGGTTTAAATTTATTTTAGAAAAATTCACATCAGCATTTACTTGTTCGGATACCGTATTGCGAACAATAGTATCAATGTTTTTTTCTAATAAAAAAGGGATAGCGATTAGTATAATTAAAACTAAAACAACAATTACAGCTACTATTTTAAGAATCAATTTCATTTTAAATAATTTGATGGCATAAAAAAACTAAATTTACGTTGTATTATTGGATTTAAATACAATTCTTTTAATTCAAAATAAAAAAGTTAGATGTGTGTTTTAGAAAAACCGATGAATGAAATTATTATTTCTTTAGGTAGTAATATACAACCTCGGTTTCAGCATTTAAAAAATGCAGTAAAACGTATAGATAGAGAAGTAGGAGAGGTGTCTCAATATTCAAAAATATATAAAACTCCTGCTTGGGGTTTTATAAGTACTCCATTTTTAAATGCATGTGTTTTGCTTAAAACGTCGTTATCTACTTTAGGTGTGCTTAAAAAGTTACAGATTATAGAAAAAGATATGGGAAGATTGCCCAAAAAAGGGGCGACTTATGAAGCACGTCCCATAGATTTGGATATTATTTATAGTTCCGAAGGTGTTTTTAATACCCAAATACTGGTAGTACCGCACAGACTTTTACATAAACGTAAATTTGTATTAGTACCTTTAAACGATTTAATTCCTAATAGTAAACACCCATTGTTACACCTCACTAATAAGCAACTATTGGAGAACTGTACAGATAGCTCAGAAATAGAAATGGTTGAGCTTCTTTTTTGAATTAAAGCTATGTTTCTTAAGTTTAGCAAAAAGGCGAAGAAATAAAATAATAATATCAAAAATAAAATAAGGGATTTTAAATTTAATTGAAGTTGTTAATTTGTTGATATATAAGTTAAGCCATTATATATAGAAATTTTTCATATAATAAATTCCTTTTTTGTTGAAAATTAATAAGCTATTTTTATTTTTTTTACAAATTAATTGTTTATTTTCATTTTTAAACAAATTATTTTAACTTCAAATTTGAATTATGAAATTATTAAAATTAATAGCCCCTTTAGTATTAGTATTATCAGTATCTACAATTAATGCCCAAGTAGAGGCTACAGAAGAACAATCAAAAATAATTGAAAAACGCTTTAAGCATTTAGATGGTAATGGAGACGGTACTGTATCTTTAGAAGAAATTATAGCTAAAGACAAAAAACAGTTAGGAGAAAAGTTTGAAGAAAAAAAATCTAAATATAAGTTTAATAAATTTGATGCGAATAAAGATGGTTCTGTTTCTAAAGAAGAGTTTTCTACTAAAATGGTTGCTTTTTTAAATAAGAAAAAATAGAGTGACTTCTAAAAATCTACAAAGCCTAACCATTTAATTATGTAGATTAAATGGTTAGGCTTTTTTATTGCTAAATATAGTAATAAAACTAGCAATACACATTACCGATAAACATCCAATTAAATTTAACCATAAAAAGGGTAGTTGAATAACATTAGTGTGAATTAGATAATAAGTAATACAAATACCAATTTGCGTAATAATAGCAGCTCCAAAAACAGCCGTTCCCGATATTTTTTTAGAGAAAAAAGCAAGCAGAAAAATTCCTAAAATAGTGCCATAAAAAATTGATCCAATAATATTAACTAATTGAATTAAGTTTTCGAATAAGTTAGCGGTACAGGCAACCATAATAGCAAGTATTCCCCACATAAGCGTAAATCCTTTAGTTACTTTTACTAACTGGTTTTCTGCAATAGTTTTTTTGGTGTTACGTTTATATAAATCAATAGAAGTAGTAGAGGCTAAGGCATTTAATTCTGATGCTGTTGAAGACATTGCAGCACTAAGAATAACTGCTAATAAAAGTCCTATAAGTCCGTTAGGTAGGTTGTTTAAAATAAAGTGAATAAACACATAATCTTTGTCGTTAGTTTCAACTTTCGAGTTGGCTTGAGTAATCAATTTTTTAGCCTTTATTCTTAATATACTGTCCTTTGTTTTGAGAATTTTAAAATTAGATTTTTGATTTTCTATTCCAACAGTATTATTTAAATTATAGTTATTTAGAAAAACGGTTGTAGAAAATTGTTTGTCTTGTTCTACTTTGCGCAATTTTTTCTGAATTTCTTTATAAGAATCTTTGTATTTAGAATTTAGTACGGCTTTTTCTGCAGAAGGGTTAAAATGTAGTGGAGTTGGATTATATTGGTAAAAAACAAATACCATTACACCTACTAGTAGGATAAAGAATTGCATAGGTATTTTTAAGGCACCGTTAAACAATAGCCCCCATTGCATTTCTTTAATATTCTTTCCTGAAAGATAACGCTGTACTTGACTTTGATCGGTTCCAAAATAGGAAAGCATTAAAAAAGTACCCCCAATAAGACCACTCCAAACGGTATAGCGGTTATTCAAATCAAAAGAAAAATCTAATAAATTTAATTTTCCATTGGCGCCAGCTATGGTTAAAGCATCTGTAAAATTAACATTTTGAGGTAGCTTGCTTAAAATGATATAAAAAGCAATAAACATTCCTAAAAAAATAACGAACATTTGTTGTTTTTGAGTAATGCTCACGGCTTTAGTTCCTCCAGATACCGTGTAGATAATTACGATTACTCCAATTATAATATTTAACATGGTTAAATTCCAACCCAAAACAGCCGATAAAATAATGGCAGGAGCGTAGATAGTAATTCCAGCAGCTAAGCTTCGTTGTATTAAAAAGAGTATTGCAGCAAGTGTGCGCGTTTTTAAATCAAAACGGCTTTCTAAATACTCGTACGCAGTATATACTTTAAGACGATGATATATTGGAATAAAGACTAAGCAAATAATAACCATGGCTATGGGTAATCCAAAGTAGAATTGAACAAAACCCATTCCGCTATAAAACCCTTGCCCTGTAGTAGATAAAAAAGTAATAGCACTAGCTTGGGTTGCCATAACCGATAGCCCTACAGTCCACCATTTGGAAGTGTTACCGCCTCGTATAAAATCTTCTACGTTTTGCTTTTTTCGAGTTTGATAAATTCCGTACACTACAATAAATATTAATGTAGCTGATAAGACTATCCAGTCAATATTTTTCATATTAATAGAAAGAGTTCATTAGCAAATAAAAAACAATGCAATAAATAAGATTAACGAGAAGCACCATAGAGTAACTTCTTTTCCAAAGGTATTTGGAGGTTTTTTGCATAATTTGTTATTTTTTTGGTTGTTTGCCAACAGACAGTAGGTTAGCAAAAAGCTTGTAAGCCCCAGAAACTCCTGCAGGCAACTCTCTAAAAAAACTAAGGCCTGTGTATATGTAAAAACCTTTTCCATGTGAGGCAACAAGAAGACTTCCATTTTTAGGCGCTTCTTCTTGATCGTTCATGGAAAGTATAGGAGTATATTCTGAAGACCATTCGTTAGGGAAGTACAACCCGCGCTCTTGTGTCCATCCTTCAAAATCCTTTGGAGTAATTTTATTAGGGTAATTTAAAACAGCATGTTTTGGGGCTAAAATACGAACCTCACTATTTTCATCAGTTACTCGATCTCTTGAAATTAATAAAGGATAAGGAGCATATACGTTAGTATTTCCCGATCGGCTTTTGGTGTTGTATTGGCTAATAAGAGTACCGCCATTAGTAACATATTCTAATAATAATGCTTGTGCATTTTTCATAGCTTCATTAACATTATAAGCACGAATACCTACAACTATAGCATCAAACTTTTTAAGTTCTGTAGCATTTAATTTTTTAGGATCTAGCAAACTAACTTGGTAACCTATTTGCTCTAAGCTTTTAGGAATAGCATCTCCAGCACCATGGATGTAACCTATATGGTTGCCTTCTTTTTTCAATTTTAAACGAACGACTTTAGCTTTAGCGGGCAAAAAAATATTTTGTTGCGGTATGTGGTTGTAATCAACACTTACCATTTCGTTACTATAACTTGTTCCATTAACGAGTACTACAGGAGTAATGAAGCTATTGTTTTCTGTTTTTGGAGGCGATAAGGTAAACACTACTTTTTTGGATTGATTTTTATTAGGAATGTTTATTGAAAATCGTTTAGGGCTTATTTCCCATGTTTTTGAAGTGTTTAAAGTAACTACTCCTTCAAAATTATCGGTATTTGCAGTTACAGTAACGGATATACTTTTAGAAGATTCGTCTGGAAATAAATACGTATTAGCGCCAAGCTTTACCGAAACTGGTGGTGCAATTTCAAAGGGATAATATACCTCTCCTTTTACACGATTGTTTTTTTTGTAAACAATAGGTTTGTCTATAGAAACTTGGGTTCCTTGTATGGAAAGCAAAAAGCGAACATAATGATTTGTTTTTGTAAGAGGAGCACCTATTTGAGAAGTCTTGGAAACAGCATACATACCTATAGATCCAGATTCGTTTAACCAATAAGGATTTGTACTTTCAAAATTTTTATTAATTGAAAAAGAAAGGTTTTTAGTAAAATTTTTGTTGTTATGTAAAGGAAGTCCAATTTTAAGCGATTTATTGTTAGATAACACGGTAATCTTTTCTAGCTTTATAGGGGTCTTACTTCTGTTTATAGCCTCTATATTTAAAGTAATAGTATTGTTTTTAGTAGCTATTGCCGTATTAGAAATAGCTTCTAAATATAAACCTGCACAAGCAGTAATAAGAGATGTAACCTCCTTACTTTTTATAGATTTCCAATGGGAATCTTTTAGTTTTTGAATGTTTTGATACACTTCAATAAGTAAAGGAATACTTTCTTGCGGGTTTTTAAAATTGTACTCTTCAATTAACTGCGTTACCTTTTTTTGAATAATTTCTCCGCCTTCAACTCTAGTCCACGACGTATTAATACCTTCAAAAAGATTGTTAGAAGAAGGTTTAGACCCTTTTATAATTTCAAAATAATTGATGTTTTCTCCACGTTTCCCCGTAGTTCCAAACCCTTGCGACTTATGTTGGCTCCTGCTTAATGCTGCAATTTCGGTGTTAGAAAAACCTAAGTCGGTATAATAATTCCCCATATCGATGGAAATAAAATTTGATTTATCGGCTTTTTCAAATTTTTCTTTTCCTCCATAAAACCACCACGAGGTATTAAATAACAGGCGTTTTGGCTGCCATATTGTACTATTCTTGAGTTGCTTAGGATATTTTGTTTTATCGTTAGCAATAGTATAAGCTTCTACACTTAGCATAGCACTTGAGGTATGATGACCATGAGTTGTACCTGGAGTTCTATGGTCAAATCTATTAATTACAATATCGGGTTTAAAATTACGAATAGCTCTTACAACATCACTTAATACTTCTTTTTTGTTCCAAATGGATAATGTTTCATCGGGATGTTTGGAATATCCAAAATCGTTAGCACGTGTAAATAATTGTTCTCCACCATCTATACTCCTGGCCGATAGTAATTCATGAGTTCTAATTACGCCAAGCATTTCACGTAATTCGGGACCAATAATGTTTTGTCCACCATCTCCACGAGTTAACGATAAATAAGCCGTTCTAGCTTTTACCTTATTAGCAAAGTACGAAATAGCGGTTGTATTTTCATCGTCGGGATGAGCGGCAACATAAAGAATAGAACCCAAAAAGTTTAATTTTTTAAAACCTTCGTAAATTTGAGAAGGGTTTAGTTTTTTGGGAGAAAGAATATTATTCTGAGCATTAATTTTTACTATAAGAGAAAGGAAAATTACAGTAATTAGAGTACGCATTGTTAGCATTAGAAAAGTAAAATAGGTTTGTGCCAAATATAAATAAAATAGAAATTGACATAACCTCTTTACGGTTTCTTTAACTTTTCGAAATAAAAGAGAATAAATAGCTTATCATAAAAAAAGTCCCTAATAAACAGCTGTTTATTAGGGACTTTTTAGGAGTGTATATTTTAATTAAATTAAATCGAAACTACGCTTTACAAAATTAGTAAGGTCTTCTCCTTTTAATAAATTTTGAGATAATTTGGCTAAGTCTAAAGCTTGCTTAATTAATGCAGATTTAGCATCAGTATCTTCTGTGCTATTAATTTTATCTACTAATCCATGGTTAGAATTTACAATTAAATTATAGCTTTCAGGGAAATTACCAAACATTCCCATTCCACCACCACCAGTAGCTTGCATTTCTTTCATACGACGCATAAATTCTGGTTGAGTAATGGTAAATGGCGAAGCTTGACTATCCATAGCTTCTACTTGCACAGTATAAGTCTCTTTAGGAACCACATTTTCAATAGTAGTTTTTAAAGCTTCTTTTTCGTCATCACTTAATTTAGAAACGGCAGCATCTTCTTTTTTAATTAAGTTATCAATTACATCTCCGTCCACACGAGCAAATGTAGTGTTCTCGTATGTTGCTTCTAATTTTTGAATTAAGTGAGATACTATTGGAGAATCTAATAATAAAACTTCGTATCCTTTCTCTTTTGCCGATTGGATATAGCTATGTTGGGCGTCCTTATCGGAAGCATAAAGTACAACTAACTTGCCATCTTTATCAGTTTGAGAAGCTTCAATTTTTGTTTTTAATTCTTCAAACGTAAAGTAATTACTATCTACACTAGGAAGTAAAGCGAAGTTTTTAGCCTTGTCAAAAAACTTATCCTCGGACAACATTCCATATTCGATAACAATTTTAATATCGTTCCATTTGGCTTCAAAATCTTCGCGACTGTTTTTGAAAAGAGAATTTAACTTGTCGGCAACTTTACGAGTAATGTAGCTTGAAATTTTCTTAACAGCTCCATCTGCCTGTAAGTACGAACGAGAAACATTTAAAGGAATATCAGGAGAATCAATTACCCCACGTAACATGGTTAAAAACTCAGGTACAATTCCTTCTACATTATCGGTTACAAAAACTTGATTTTGGTATAATTGAATTTTATCTTTCTGAATTCCTACATTAGGGTCTAACTTAGGAAAGTATAAAATTCCAGTTAAATTAAATGGATAATCTACATTTAAGTGAATGTTGAATAAAGGCTCTTCAAATTGCATAGGATATACCTCTCGGTAGAAGTCCTTATAATCTTTATCTTCTAATTCCGAAGGTTGTTTTGTCCAAGCAGGATTGGGATTGTTTATAATATTATCTACTTCTTTAGTTGGAGCAGGATCCTCTTCTTTAGCACCTTCTGGTTTTTCTAAAGTTTCTGTTTTTGTTCCAAATTTAATAGGTACAGGCATAAACTTGTTATACTTTACCAACAATTCGCTAATTTTAGCATCTTCTAAAAAAGCAACTTCGTCGTCACTTACGTGAAGGATAATTTCGGTACCGCGAGTTTCTTTAGAGCCTTCTTCTAATGTAAAAGTAGGAGATCCGTCACAAGTCCAATGTGCAGCAGGTGCCCCAGTGTGCGACTTGGTAATAATTTCAACCTTATTGGCTACCATAAATGCAGAGTAAAAACCAAGACCAAAATGCCCAATAATACCCGAGTCTTTAGCACTGTCCTTGTATTTATCTAAAAATTCTTCGGCTCCAGAAAAAGCAACTTGATTAATATACTTTTCTACTTCTTCAGAGGTCATTCCTAAACCTTGGTCGATAATACGAATTTCTTTAGCCTCTTTATCTACTTTAACTTCAATAAACGGATTGCCATATTCGGCTTTGGATTCTCCTATAGAGGTAAGGTGTTTTAATTTTAAAGTTGCATCGGTAGCGTTAGAAATTAATTCACGAAGAAAAATTTCGTGATCCGAATACAAGAATTTTTTAATTAAGGGGAAAATATTTTCCACCGAAACATTAATATTTCCAGTAGCCATAATTATATAAGTTTAGATTATTAAAATTTTATAAAAACCTATTGTCAAAAAAAATACCAATTTTATAAGGGTGACAAAGTGTCGTTTTTTTGTAGCAAAGTAATTTTTTTATGGTTTTTAAATTTTAACAAACATTTTGTTTAGTTAATTTATAAGAAGTTTAAACAGGTTGTATCTTTACGTATAAATACATTTAATATGGCTACAAAGAAAACTACTGCAAAAAAAGACCCACGCACTACTATAGTAAGTGCTTATATGGAACATGTATTATTAGAGGGTAACCCTAAAAGTGTGTTTTCTTTTTGTAAGCATAATAAATTAGAAGAGGCTGAATTTTACAAGCATTTTGGGAGTTTAGAGGGGCTTAAAAAAATTATTTGGTCGGACTTTTATTTACTTGTAGAAGAATTGTTGCACCGTAACGAAGAATTTAATTCTTTTTCTAGTAGAGATAAATTATTAACGTTTTACTATACCTTTTTTGAATTGCTTACCGCAAATAGAAGTTATGTGTTAGTAGCATTGAAAAATGAAGATAAACCATTTAAGAATTTAGAACAATTAACCAAACTAAGAATTAAAGTTAAAGATTTTGGAGCGGAGTTGGTTAATGAAGATAATGAAGGAAAAACACTTAAGATAACTAAAAAGCCAGTGGCAGTAGTGTCTGAAGCTGTATGGGTTCAGTTTCTGTTTTTGTTAAAATTTTGGTTAGATGATGAGTCCCCTGCTTTTGAAAAAACAGACGTGGCTATTGAAAAATCGGTACATACGGTATTCGATATTTTTGATAATACTCCATTAGATAGTATTATAGATTTTGGAAAATTTCTATGGAAAGAAAAAATGATGAGTTAATTGTAATAGTGATATATGAAAACCATAGATAAAATACCCACCTCTAAATTAGGAAGAACTACAGAGTTAGTAAAAACAGGTGTAAAGGTAGGGGGGAATTACTTAAAATATTTTGGAAAAAAAGCGGTTAACCCAGGTTTAAGTAAGGAGCAGTTGAATGAAGAAAATGCAGCCGATATTTATGATGGTTTAAAAAGCTTAAAGGGTAGCGCTTTAAAAGTAGCTCAAATGCTTTCTATGGAAAAGAGTTTGTTGCCAAAAGCTTATGTAGAGCGTTTTTCTTTGGCGCAATTTAGTGTACCTCCACTTTCTGCGCCTTTGGTTCGAAAAACATTTAAGACTTATTTTGGAGAATACCCAGAAAATATTTTCGATACGTTTGTAAGTCAATCGGTAAATGCTGCTAGTATAGGTCAAGTACATAAAGCAGAAAAAGATGGAAAAAAACTTGCTGTAAAAATTCAATACCCAGGAGTAGCCGATAGTATTAGCTCCGATTTAGCGATGGTAAAACCTATAGCGGTTAGAATGTTTAATCTTCAAGGTCAAGAAACCGACAAGTATTTTAAAGAGATAGAAGGAAAGTTATTAGAAGAGACCGACTATTTGCTAGAAATGAAGCAAAGTAAAGAAATTACAGGAGCTTGTAGTATGATTCCAAATTTAAAATTTCCAGAGTACTACGCGGCATATTCTTCGGAGCGCATTATTACTATGGATTGGATGTATGGTGTACATTTAAGTGAATTTACAGATAAAAATTTTTCTAAGGAAGAAGGCGATAAAATAGGGCAGGCATTATGGGATTTTTATATGTACCAAATGCATATTCTTAAAGCAGTACATGCCGATCCACACCCCGGGAACTTTTTGGTTGATAAAGAACGAAACCTTATTGCTATAGATTTTGGTTGTATTAAACAAGTACCTGTAGAGTTTTATACTCCATATTTTGAATTGGCAGACATTAACAATATTAACAATCCTACGTTTTTTAAAGAAAAAATGTACGAGTTAGAAATTTTACTGCCAAGTGATACGGAAAAAGAAATTAAATTTTTCTCCGAGTTGTTTCACGAAATGTTATCGCTGTTTACTTCTCCTTTTCATGGAGAAATATTTGATTTTTCCGATGAAAGTTTTTGGAATCAAATTACTAATTTAAGCGAAAAGTATTCTAATGATAAGGAGCTTAGAAAAATGAATGGTAGTAGAGGAAGTGAACATTTTTTATATATTAATAGGACCTTCTTTGGGTTATATAACTTGCTTCACGATTTAAAAGCTACTGTTAAAGTTAACAATTATAAAAACTATGTAAAATAAGTAATAGTTTATACAGTATATTAAACTTGTAAATAGTAAAACTATATTGGTAGAGATTGAAGTGTTCTCTTTTAAACGAATTATTATGTTTTAAGTAGTATAGCGATTCGTTTATTTGATAGTTCTATTGTTCTTGTGTTAAAGAATTACACTAAATGTACTGCTATATAGCTTGTTTCTTAGGAAGAAAAACCCTTGTTATTTGATAATGATTTTAATAACAAGGATTTTGAATTTATATATTTAAAAAAATTAAAGAATCTAAAAAATAGTTATTCAGATTCTTCGAGTGCATTAAATTTTTCCAATTGGTCTTCCTCTCCTGTAAAATAAGGAAATACTTCTAAAATTGGAGATTCCGAAATTGCAGGGATAGTATAGTCGCCCATAGTATCTTTCATAGCTTCATTCGTATTGTCAAAGGCTTCTTTTATATCGTTAGCCTGGATCAATAAATAAATATTGGTTTTACGTTCTTTTCCACTTTCTTCATCTAAAGCAATAAGTGAGACCTTAGATTTAAACCAGCGATCGGCTTTTTCAAAGGGATGAACTTCAGAAAGATTAGCAACCTTTATATTGGTAATTTTAAACTCCTCGCTCGTATAAGCAGTCATTTCCTCATTAATTCTAGCTTCTGCTTCGGTATAAGAAATGGCATCGAGCAAATAAGTATCGGTAGTTACTTTTTGCTCACCAGTTTCGTGAGTTTTTCTATATTTTACTTTGCATTCATACCAAATTACACTCATAATTTATTTTTTAAGGACGTCAAATATAATTTTTTTACGAATGCCTTTATTAGCTATGTATATTTAGATATTCACAATTTTATATTGTTGTATTTTATTTGTTTAAATAGTTAAAGAAAACAACCTAATAAAAAATGTTATTCGCCAAAATAGGTAACAAAGTTTCGTGGAGTTTCATATAAGGTAATAGACAATTCTTTGTCTTGAGGTAATTTTGTTTTAAGCTTTTGCCATATTACTACGGCAATATTTTCTACTGTAGGGTTGGTGTTTTTAAATTCGGGAACGTCTACATTTAAATTTTTATGGTCAAATGGCAATTCAATTTCTTCTTTAATAAGTTCTTTTAGTAACCTCATGTCAATTACATACCCTGTTTTTTTATCAATTTGTCCAGTTACGGAAACAATAAGTTCGTAATTATGACCATGATAATTAGGGTTGTTACATTTTCCAAATACAGCTTTATTTTTAGCATCAGACCATTCTTTACAGTGTAGCCGATGTGCTGCGTTAAAATGAGCTTTTCTATGTACTGTAATTTTCATTATCCTTTAATTTGTTTTTAAAAATAAGTTTTGTTTTCGGAAGACTTCATAATATTCGCTGTTTTATGATTCTTTTAATCCTTTTAAAGCAATTAAAATTGTATAAAATGATACTTTTACATTTTAAATCTATATCTATGGCAAAAGGGGTTTTATTAGTAAATTTGGGTTCTCCAGATTCTACAAATCCAAAGGATGTAAAAAAGTATTTAGGCGAATTTTTAATGGATGAAAGAGTAATTGATTTACCTCTTTTTGCACGAACTTTACTAGTAAAAGGGATTATTCTAAATACTCGTCCTAAAAAATCTGCAGCAGCGTACCAAAAAATATGGTGGGAAGAAGGCTCGCCACTTATTGTACTATCCGAACGATTAACGGCTAAGATAGATGAAAATACATCTGTACCTGTATCCTTGGCAATGCGTTACGGATCTATGAGTATGAGAAAAGGTTTGGAAGAGCTTTACAGTCAAGGAGTGGACGATGTATTTATAATTCCGTTATACCCACAATTTGCAATGGCAACTACCGAAACCATTTTGGTGTTAGCTAACGAACTGATAAAAGAATATTTCCCTAAAATGCAATTAACCTCTTTACCTGCTTTTTATAATCATCCAGATTATGTTAAAGTACTTTCCAAAAGTATTGGCGAAAAGTTAGAAGGATTAGATTACGAGCATTTATTATTTAGTTATCATGGTGTTCCCGAACGCCATATTCGTAAAAGCGATATTACTAAATCGCATTGTAAGTTAGATGGCAGTTGCTGCGACACCCCTTCGGAAGCGCATCAGTATTGTTACCGACACCAATGCAAGGAAACAACAAAAAATGTAGCTAAAACGCTGGGACTTAAAAAAGGCACTTATAGTACATCATTTCAATCGCGTTTAGGTTTTGACCCATGGTTACAACCATATACAGACAGGACTATTGAGAGATTTGGAAAAGAAGGAATGAAAAAAATGGCTATTGTAACTCCAGCCTTTGTTTCGGACTGTTTAGAAACGTTAGAAGAAATTGCCATGGAAGGGGAGGAAATTTTCCATGAGGTAGGCGGTAAAGAGTTTACCGTGATTCCCTGTTTAAATGAGCGTGACGATTGGGCTAAAGTTTTATCGCGATGGGTCGATGAATGGGCTCATGAAGGAAATAACAATGAGTAAAAAACACTCCGATAAATTAGGGACACAACCAATCTCTAAACTATTAATCCAGCAAGCTGTACCAGCCTCTATAGGGATTTTGGTTATGTCTTTAAATATTTTGGTAGATTCTATTTTTGTAGGAAATTGGATTGGGCCATTAGCTATAGCGGCTATTAACGTGGTACTTCCTATTTCTTTTTTTATTGCAGCAATAGGTATGGCTATTGGTATTGGAGGATCGTCGGTGCTTTCTAGAGCTTTAGGAGAAGAAAAATATGGAAAAGCAATTCGTGTTTTTGGGAATCAAATAGCTTTAACTCTTTTAATTACTCTTACGTTTGCTTTTTGTGGATTATGGTTTACAGATGCTTTAGTAGAAAATTTTGGAGGAAGAGGAGCTATTTTTGATTTAGCAAAACAGTATTACACTATTGTACTATACGGAGTGCCCATCTTAGCACTATCTATGATGGGGAATACGGTAATTAGAGCAGAAGGAAAACCTAAGTTTGCCATGATTGCTATGATTATCCCTTCGGCAACTAATTTATTTTTAGATTATTTTCTTATTAATGTATTAGATTGGGGAATGATTGGTGCGGGTTGGGCCTCTACAATGTCTTATCTTTTTTGTTTTTTGTATATCTGTTATTTTTTTGTATTTAAAAGTGAACTTAAATTAAAGTTACATTATTTAAAATTTGACTTTAAAATAGTAAGAGAAATAGGAGCTCTTGGGTCTATTACCCTGGCAAGACAAGGAGTAATTAGTGTTGTTTATTTAATTTTGAACAATATTATGGTAGATTTAGAAGGGGAATGGGCTGTAGCCTGTTATGCTATTGTAAGTCGCCTATTAATGTTTGCTTTGTTTCCTATTACAGGGATTACTCAAGGTTTTTTGCCTATAGCAGGTTATAACTACGGAGCACAAAAGTTTAAGCGTGTTCGAGAAATAATTAATAAAGCTATTCTTTATGCTTCTATTGTAGGGGTTTTTATATTAGGAATATTATATCTATTTCCAGAATTTATAGCTAAACTATTTTTAGGAACCCCTTCTAGTAACGCTCAACAATTAATTAATAAAAAGGTATTAGAAGAAGTGCCTAGAGCTATACAATATGTGTTTATAGCCTCTCCTATTATTGCAGTACAATTAATAGGTTCTGCTTATTTCCAAGCTATAGGAAAAGCTATGCCTGCTTTTTTATTGTCCCTTTCTAAGCAAGGTTTTTTTTTAATACCGTTATTGCTAATACTTCCTAAATTCTATGGTATTTTAGGGGTTTGGATTGCCTTTCCTATTTCAGATTTATTAGCTACTTTAGTAACGGCACTGTTTTTAAATAGAGAAATTAAAAAACATTTAATACCTAAAATCTTAAAAGCGTAGCATGTTAACATACTATTACATAAAATCGCTTCACCTTATTTTTGTAATTACGTGGTTTGCAGGGCTATTTTATATTCCAAGATTGTTTATCTATCAAATAGAAGCAAACGAACGTCCAACTAACGAAAGAGAGATTCTTTTACCTCAATTACAGTTAATGACTCGTCGTTTATGGTTTATTATTACGTGGCCTTCTGCTGTTTTAGCTACTATTTTTGCAATATGGTTGTTATGTATGTCTCCAGAGTATTTACATGCCCCATGGATGCATGTTAAGTTAGGGTTCGTGGTACTTCTTTATGGATATCATTTTAAATGTCATCAAATTTTAAGAAAACAAGAAAGAGGAATTTTTAAATGGACTTCTAATCAAATGCGTTTATGGAATGAAGGGTCTACGTTAATTCTTTTTTCGGTAGTGTTTTTAGTAATTCTTAAAAATGCTTTTAATTGGTTGTATGGCGTGTTGGGTATTTTTACTTTAGCTATTATGTTAATGTTAGGAATTAAATTGTATAAGAATTTAAGAGAAAAAAGAGGAGAATAGAGGATGTTTTAATTTTATGAATTGATATGTCAAATATTTTAAAATCATTTACTTACCATATTTTTAAATGGTATAAATAGAGTTTTTAGCATAAAATAGTTTAGTGTTTTTTAAACTATTTTATGTGTAATCTGTTTTTTATGCCCTTAAATAGAGTAGTAAAATAAGTAAAAAAGTGTATAGAATATAGTAACTTGACTGCTTTAAAGTATAAATTAAACCTTTAATTTTAATGAATTACAAACATTTTTTTTTAACAGTCGTTTCATTAGTAGCGATTACTTCTTGTGAAAAAGACAAATTTGATTCTACAGAACTTCAATCTCAAACAGTTGTAGAACAAACAACAAATTCAAAACTTCAATATGTTACTGTTACAGATTCAGGTGTTTTAAAAGACTTGAATAAGTTGGGTTTTAATATAACGGATTTCCCTGTTGTAGAAATTCTTAATAGAGCAGATCTTAATAACGGTTATATTTTAGAAGGAGATTTATTTGTTTCAAAAAAACAAATAGAATCTAAGCTTGAAAAATTAACTAAGGAAGCAACTAACAATACAGGAAATAGTGCAAAAAGAGTAGGTCTTTTTGATGGATTACTATCCGTTGCAACTTGCGAAAGTGTTAGGAATATTAGAGTTAAACTAGATTTTGAATTTAGTACAAGACTTCAAAAAAGGGTAGACGACTTACAAGCAATTGCTGAAGAAAGAGCTCTTACAGCTACAGAGCAGCAATTACTAACGGAAACGGAGTCAAGATTATTAGTGGCTAGAGCTGTTAGGTTTCATATAAGGAGATCTATACGCCAAATTAATCGTGTAGAGAATTCTTTTTTAAATTTTGAATTAGTAGTAAATCGTAACGAGCCAGCAGATGTTAATGTTGAATTAAGTGATGGAATTGTAATTAATGGTACCGATTTGTCTCGTTTTGCTGCGGTAACCAGTTTGCCTGATGATGATGGAAATATTAATCCCTTATTTATAGTTAATATTCCTATGGCTCGGACATTTGACCCAATAAGTTTTCGAAACCTGTTAACACACGAATTACTTCACACTGTTGGATTTGCTCATGTTGATAATGGTTTTGACTTTAGTATTGGTATTGAAGGCACTCCAAGTACACCAAACCCAAGATCTATTATGCATGCTGCGTTAAATCCCAATTTAAGAATAACAAGATCCGATAGGACTGCAATAACAGAGGTTTTTGGAACCGATAACCCTAATAATATTTGTGATTTGCCAAGAAGAGTAGCTATTACAGGAACAGATCCTATCTAAAAACAAATTGGGGGCTCGCTTAAGGGCATCTAAATTTTAAAATATCGGTAGATTTATAATCTTCCGATATTTTTTTGATTAAATTTAAACGGGTATGTGCTTGATGAGATATTATGTCATTTCGGATATAATATGATTTTATTACCTTTGAGCTATATGGGAAAAGTATTAAATACACCAATATTAGAATCACTAGAAGAACTAAAGGTTTACAAAACCAAGGTTGATAATTACAAGTCGTTGAAGTAATTAGATTGCTTCCTATTATTTAAGAAAAACAAATACCTTAGTTTAGAAGAATTAGCTTTAGAATTGGAAATAAGCGCCAAGTCATAATTATTGTGGCTAACGTTATGGCTGTGATTAGTGTGGTGCAGAAATTCAGCGAATTTCGAACCTATCACAAGCAAAAGCTTTTGTACGTTTTTTAGTAAGACCGTTGCAAAAGTTAATCAGATATTAGGTTAATTTATTTCAACGTCATTTTTTGATATTTTTAGAACTTATCTTTTCAATTGTAGGCGTTTTTTCATTAAATCGAGGGCTTTTCTGCTCTTGATTTCTATTAAT